>JASGDC010000043.1:0-27311 GCA_047608145.1 Micrococcaceae bacterium | reverse complement strand
GAGCAAATAGCGCCAAAACACCTAGACGATTCCCACCAAACAATCAGATACAAGAACGAAGGAAACTGGGCCAACACAACCAAGTAACACACCCGCCCCACCCACTATTTATAACCTATAAGTCAAAAACTAACTTCTCACTAAAACATTAAAACCCCAGTTCGGCTAAAACTAGGGATAAAATAGTGGAGACGACGGGACTCGAACCCGTAACCCCCTGCTTGCAAAGCAGGTGCGCTACCAATTGCGCCACGCCCCCAATACTTCTTGCGAAATATTAGTTGCTTTTTAACAACGAATATCATTTTACATGTTTTCTAGAAAATTTACAATTTGGAAAAAAATATAATTTTTCGGTGTTAAATTTTTAAGCTTAAATCGTTAGACTTGAAATACTATGGCTGAGACTAAACCTATTCCAAAACGTACGCTTGTTGCCCTACTGGGGCCTGCGTTTGTAGCGGCTATTGCTTATGTGGATCCAGGAAATGTGGCGGCTAATCTAACAGCTGGTGGTAAGTATGGATATTTGCTGGTTTGGGTTTTAGTTGTTTCTAATATTATGGCTGTAATTGTGCAGTATTTATCTGCAAAACTTGGCATAGTTAGAGGGCAGTCATTGCCTGAAGTTCTTGGACAAAAGATGACAAGGAGATGGCGTTTAGCATACTGGTTGCAAGCAGAAGTAGTAGCAATCTCCACCGATTTGGCGGAGATTATTGGTGGCGCTATTGCCTTTAAGCTACTGTTTGATATCCCATTATTTTGGGGTGGAGTCATAACTGGTGTTCTCTCAATGATTATTTTGGCAGTAAAAGAGAGGTATGGGCAGCGAATATTTGAGTTTGTTATTGTTGGTTTCTTATTTATTCTGACAGTTGGTTTCTGTATTGGGTTGTTCATTACTCCACCAGATACTAGACAGATATTGACTGGCTTAGAACCTCGTTTTGAAGGCACTGAAACGGTGTTGCTAGCAGTTTCAATGCTTGGTGCCACAGTGATGCCACATGCAGTTTACTTGCACTCTGCCTTAACCCGTGATCGGTTCCCAATGTCTGGGGATGGTAGCATCGGGCGAGCTAAACGACTATTGTCAGCTACTAGAGTTGATGTGGTTATTGCTTTGGTAGTTGCTGGCAGTGTGAATATTGGAATGCTATTGCTTGCGGCAGTTAATTTACAGGGTGCTGATGGCACTGACACTATTGATGGTGCCTACTACGCCATCAAAGGTGCATTGGGTGTCCAAATTGCATTCTTGTTTGCGATTGGCTTGTTAGCTTCTGGATTAGCTTCTACTTCAGTTGGTTGTTATGCGGGTGCTGAAGTAATGGAGACTTTGTTGAAAGTTAAGATTCCGTTACTTGTGCGCCGTTTAATTACTTTAATTCCGGCTCTTGTTTTGCTGGCTACAGGTATTTCCCCTACGTTGCTGTTAGTAATTAGCCAAGTAGTATTGAGTTTTGGGATTCCATTTGCGTTAGTGCCATTGGTAATGCTTACTTCCGATAAAACTCTCCTAGGTAAATTTGCTAATAAATGGTATTTGTCAGTCATTGCCTGGCTTGTAGCTTCCTTGATTACTTTATTGAACATTGTACTTCTTTATTTGCTTTTCGCTGGTCAAGGCTAAATTTTTCACTTTTATACAAAAATTTTTGGTTAATTTTGACATTGAGATATAGCCATTTATGCTGGGTTAGATTAGACTAAGCTAATTAGGAAACAATTTTGTAACTTAATTAAACAGAAGGTGAGAAAGATTAGTAACACTCAGGCGCTTCCTGCTCGCAAAGAAGCGAGGCAGAATGATCAAAGTAAATTTAAACGAAGGCTAAAACAATTTGCTCTTGTAGCAGGTCCAGGTATTGCAGTGATGCTTGCAGACACTGAAGCAGGTAGTTTAATTACTGCAGCACAAAGTGGTGCACAGTGGGGTTACACACTCTTAGCGGCTCAAATTATTTTGATTCCAATTGTTTTTATTGCACAAGAACTGACAGTGCGTCTTGGTTTAGTTACTGGTAAAGGTCATGGCGAGTTAATTAAAGAAACCTTTGGTAAAGGTTGGGCTTGGTTCTCAGTGACTACTCTATCCATCGCTTGTGCTGGAGCTATTGTCTCCGAAATGAGTGGTATCTCTGGAGTTGGTGAACTTTGGGGTATTCCTAGTTGGATTAGCACAGGTGTAGTTGCATTGTTCCTAATTATTATGGTGGCAACTGGTAGTTACAAGCGTGTAGAACGCGTAGCTATTGGTATTGGGCTATTCGAACTTGTTTTCTTAGTGACAATGTTTATGGCAAAGCCACAAGGTGACCAAATTGTAGCTGGCTTAGCTGATATTCCAATACATAACTCTAGCTATGTATTCTTAATTGCCGCAAATATCGGTGCAGTTATTATGCCTTGGATGATTTTCTATCAGCAGTCTGCAGTAGTAGATAAAGGTTTAACGGTTAAACATCTTAAGGCTGCACGTGCAGATACTGCTGTTGGCGCGGTAGTTACGCAAACAATTATGGCAGCAATGCTGATTACTTGTGCTGCTACATTATGGGCTACTAACCAAAAGTCAGTACAGCTAAATACAGTACAAGATATTGCGACTGCAATTACGCCACACTTAGGCGAATTCGGCGGTAAAGTACTATTCTCACTTGGTATGGTTGGCGCCTCACTAATTGCTGCAATTGTAGCTAGTTTGACAGCTGCATGGGGCATTGGTGAAGTTTCTGGCTATAAGCGTTCCTTAGAGCACAAACCAAATCAAGCTCCAGCATTCTATGCGGTATTTGCGTTGGTGGTTATTTTTGGTTTTATCCTAGTCGAAGCAAATGTAAACATCATTTTACTTAACCTATTTGTACAAGTAATGAATGCGTTATTATTGCCAATTGTGCTAGGTTTCTTGTTCCTGCTAGCACTTAAATCCCTACCAGAAGAGTACAGACTGAAAGGTTGGTATGCCTGGTTTGTAGGGGCGGTAATTATCATCACCGCGGGCTTTGGTGTTTACTGTGGTGTTGCCGGTATTGCAGGTGGTGGATCTTAAAATTAAGGCCCATTACCAAGATGGCATGGCAAAATGATATACTAATTTAGTTGTTTGCCCCTATGGCTCAGTGGTAGAGCACTCCCTTGGTAAGGGAGAGGTCACGGGTTCAATTCCCGTTAGGGGCTCTTTTGCTATCTAAATAATTTGGGTAGCCTACTGCGAGAAAATACTAAATCTTTTTCTTAATTTTTACAATGTAGTTGTTATCTTGAGTCTTTTGAATCATAACTTTAGTGCCAGCACCAAGTTCTAGATTGTGTCCGTCCTCACCGGTAGCAGCAGTAGCTTTCTGTAGTTCATAGTATAAATTACCACTAGTTATATTAATTGGGGTATCAATAAAATACTCAATATTGTTCTTTATGAAAAAGAAACGCGCCCCTTCAATATCTGTGTGATCAAAATTAGGCTGTAATTCCATATCTTTTAGGTATCCTACAAATACGCCTTTATGATTAAATTGCATCGGAATTGGTTCAGCCTCGTCAGGAGTTTCTTGAATAGAGCCAAGTTTTATTTTATTTGAGTTAGAGCGAAGTTTTGAAACCTGTCGTATTTCTGTAATTTTATTGTTCTTAAAGACGCTAGTCGTTTTAGTTTTTATCGTACTAACCGCATTAGTACGTAAGTTTTTAATATTATCTTGTAGTTCTTGGAGGCGAGTTTCTCGATTAAATTGCTTTAAGTCTTGCGCCATTTTACGTTTTTGGTATTTGCCAAGTCCTTTACGTAGTGGAAATTCAATCGTATGAGTTCTATTTTCACAACGCAGAGCAATTGGCGTATTTACGGGTAAAATACCAAGTAAACGCTGTTCACTTGATATATGTTCTAATAGCACGAATAGAATTTCTTTTGGCACCATCTCATTAGTTTCAATTACCACTCTGTTGTCTTCATCGACAAGAGTGAAATTTTCTAAGTGTTTACTAGCAATCATTTCGAGTGCATCAAACATAGAGTCCTCTTTTGTTGTTATGGGGTCCTACGGCTAGGATACCACGCATGCTAGTTATAACTTAGCTCTATATTGCTTTACTTCAATGCACTGCATATATTTTTCCCAAATGTTCACGGAATTTCGCATGTAATTGGGAAAAATGTATACTTTAATGTCAGAAGCAACAGTTCGGGACATTTTTTGAGTTTTAGACTTGTCTTACCTAGTTGGTGAAATAGTTATTAGGATACTTTTACCATGTAGAATTTAAGTATGATGGAAACTTTAGCAGACTTAACCACCTTAGGCGTCGGTGGCAAAATCAAGAATTATATTAAAGCAACTACTGAAGACGAAATTATTAAGGCAGTATCTGAAGCAGATGCTAGTGGAGATAATGTGCTGGTAGTTGGTGGTGGTTCAAATATCCTAGCTGGAGATACTGAATTTGATGGTACTGTAGTGCACATTGCCAATGTTGGTTATGATGTTGATGGTAGTGTTGCATGCGATATTGACCATAATGGTGAACATATTCCTGCTAAATGTGGTGGCTACACTGTTAAAGTTGCTGCTGGTCATAACTGGGATGAATTTGTCAGCCAAATGATTCAAGAAGGACTATACGGTGTCGAAGTGCTATCCGGCATTCCAGGAACTGTAGGTGCGACACCAATTCAAAATGTGGGTGCTTATGGTGGCGATGTTTCACAAACAATTTCACGTGTTTACACTTGGGATCGCAAAGAAAATAAGAAAGTTAGTTTTGCTAATGCTGATATGAAGTTCTCATATCGTGATTCAATTTTTAAACAGAATTTAATGGGAAGTACTCCAAGATATGTAGTGCTTGCTATCGAGTTTCAGTTTATGGCTGGAAATTTAAGCTTCCCAATTAAGTATGCCGAACTTGCTCGTTCTTTAGGAGTAGAAGTAGGAGATAAAGCTCCAACTAATGAAGTTCGTGACCATGTTTTGAAACTTCGTGCTAGTAAAGGTATGGTGTTAGATTCTAAAGATCGCGATACCTATAGTACTGGTTCATTTTTTACTAATCCAATTGTTGATGAAACATTTACTAAAAAGCTTCCAGAAGGAGCACCAGCTTTTCCAGCTGGAATTGATGGCAAAGTTAAACTTAGTGCAGCTTGGCTAATTGGTAACTCTGGCTTTGAAAAGGGCTATGGTCTTCCAGGAGTTGCTTCACTGTCTACAAAGCATACTTTAGCAATTACTAATCGTGGCGACGCAAAAACAGCTGATGTGCTAAAAATTGCTGGAGAAGTTATTGCTGGAGTACAAAAGAAGTTTGATATTAAACTTGAACCAGAACCAATTTTAGTTAATTGTCAGCTTTAGGAGCTAGCTCATATTTAAGTAGTTTCTTGGCTTTTTCTGGATCAGTTTCTCCTTCGCCGTAGCTTGGACAATAGTCAGCAATTACGCAGGCACCACAAGCCGGTTTTCGAGAATGGCAAACTCTCCTACCTTGAAAAATTAGTAGGTGTGAGAGCATGGTCCATTGCTTTGGCAAGAATAACTCAGCAACATCTCGCTCGACTTTGAGTGGATCTTTTTCAGTGGTGAAGCCAAGCCTTCTAGCTAATCTACCGAAATGTGTGTCAACGGTAAGTCCTGGCTTGCCAAAAGCATTGCCGAGTACCACATTGGCAGTTTTGCGTCCTACGCCAGCTAAAGTAGTCAGCTTTTCTACAGTATTGGGCACTTCACCATGGAAATTATCACAAAGTTTTTGAGCTAACGCAATAATATTTTTAGCTTTAGTCTTATAAAACCCTAAGGGTCTAATTATCTCTGAAACATCATCAAAATTTGCACTAGTGAGAGATTCCGGGGTCGGATATTTACCAAAAAGAGCTGGAGTCACCGAGTTCACTCGCACATCAGTAGTTTGTGCGGAGAGAACAGTGGCAACCACCAGCTCGTATGGGTTATTAAAGTTTAACTCAGCTTTAGCATAAGGGAATTTCTCTTCAAGTAGGCGATAAATCTTACGAGCTCTACGAACTAATGCAAGATTTTTCGTCATAACTATTTACTACGCACGCTGTACGTTAGATATATCCTTCAAAACACCAACATTGTTTTCAGCTTGGACTAGGAAGCTATCTCCATGGTCTTCCAAAGCTAAGTGCCATTCTCCTGGAACTAGTGTGAATGGCAAGCCAGTGTTTTGATCAGTTAGGCGTACTTCGTTTGGTACTGCAAACCAGAATGGATCCTGATTGGCTGGAGGAGCTACTGTGCCTGATGAAGCTTGGTCACCTTGAATTGCTTGCTTACGCTGTTTTTTATTACCAGTAGTTGCTCGTTTGTTATCATAACCGTGCTGTTGGTTTTTTTGGTGAGATTCAGCAGATTCTTCATTTTGAAGATCTTGCACTGGAATCTGCATAGTCTTTGGCTCTTCATTAGCAGCATAGTCAGCCTCAGCATTGAAATCTGCATCTGAGCTTGCATGTGGTGCATTAGCATTGATATTTGCATTTGGTGCGTTTACATCAGTATCAATATGTGAGCCATTAATATTAGCATCTACGTGTGGACCATTGATGGCACCATCAACATTAGCGTTTAACTTACCACCATGATTTTCATGTCCAGCTAGCTCACCAGCAGTACGTGCTTCATATCCACCGTGACCTGCATTTATATCTGCATCTGCGTTAAGGTCTGCTTCTGGTGCGTTTACATCAGCATCTACGTGTGGACCATTTACATTAGCATGTGGTGCATTAGCATTAACGTCTGCATGTGGACCGTGAAGCTTTCCACCTAGGCTTGCAGCACTTGCTGCTCCAGCAGCAAGTTCACCCTTAGGAGTTTTAGGTTTACGAATACGTGGAATTACCTTAGCAGAGTTACGAGATACTAAATGTGCGCTTCCTTCTTCACGACCAGCAAAGTCTTGGTTAAGTACTGGAATTTTAGGAGCAAGAGTAGTTGCTACAAAAAGGATAATTGCACCAACTAGTGCTACCCAGTAGCCAACGTAAGGAGTGAAGCCCATAATTTTATTGCCGTTAGCAACAGCTGTAATTGAACTCCAGCCCATAAGTGTGAAAGGCAATGAAATCAATGAAACTAGTGCTACGACACCAGCAATAGAGGCCATTTGATCAGTCGAGAATGACCCTAAGCGTACTTCCTTAGCGAAACGGCGCACTAATAAAAGTGCTGCGGCAGCAATGGCAGTCAATAAAACTGGAATAAGAATCAAAGGACCAGAACGCCACATGTTTACTGGGCCATGAAGGTTTGAAATTTGCATTACGTATAGTGGGAAAAATGAAGCAACAAGGATAATAATTGTTGCTAGCACTACCACAAGATCTCTAATGGTTATAGGTCCAATTAGAGACTTCGGGCTATCCGAAGAATTTCTATTTGCTACCTGGCTCATTTTTGCCTTCCTTTTAAAAATTACAATCTATGTTCCTAACATTAGTACATTTAAGACTAAATCACTACATTAACAACGCTTAACCAGAAATAATTTACACTTAAGATTCTTTTAAGCAAGCACCAGTTGGAACTTCTGGTAAATTTTGAGTTGCTTTTTGTGCATCATCGTGAATTTCAGTTGCAGTTAAAGCATAACCACTCTTATTATCATCAAGTGATTTGCCGAAAATCATACCAACTACATTGCCATTTTTATCTAATAGCGGTCCACCTGAGTTACCTTTTTGAACGTTACCTGCTATTACATAAATTGGTGTAGCTGTTGAATCAGTTTCATAAATATTTTTCATCATAGTTTGTGTTACAAGGTCTACTCTGGCTGGCTGTGACTTATACGGGCCGCCTAAAGGGTATCCAGCAAAAACTACATCAGTATTTCTTCGTACGTCAGCAGTTACTGGTATTGGCGGTGCTGTTAAAGTAGGAGCATCAAGAACTGCAATATCTTTATCTGGTTGGAAATCTACGACATTTGCCCTGTACTTTGTGCCATCTGGGGTCTCGACTTGCACTTTTTGCATGCCTGCCACTACATGAGCATTAGTCATAACTTTATGATCAGCAACTACAAAGCCACTACCACTTTTAAGCTGGGAACATTGGCTTGCTAGACCAGTAATTTTAAGAATGGATCCTTTGTTGCTGTCAATTGCAGGTGTAGAGCTTGGCCCTTTAGGAGGGTCTTGATTCACAGTTGGTGCTACAGATCCTACAATCTTGGGGATAGTGTCATCAATAGCAGTAGATTTAATTTTTGCTATTCCTCTAGCAACTGGAGTCGGGGTAGTTTTGTTTAATACTTTATATATCTGAGATTGGTTTAGAGCGTTATTAATATAGGAATTGTTTAGCATTGATAATAATGAGGTTAAAATTCCTAGGATTATTATAAAAATAAGGGCATTTACACCTGCGCCAAGGACTTTATCAACGAAGTTTAGTGGAGTACGAGTAATTTTACTTTTAATTTTGGTGCCGAGACGTGAGAATATCATCTGCGAAACCATTAATATTACGATTAAAGCGATCAGTAGTATTATTAGTTGTCTACTGTTTTGCGATAAATGGCTTGATAATTGAGGCATAAAGTGTAGGCAGATAAATAACCCAGCTAGTGCACCAATGGTGTTAAAAACAGCAACTATAAAACCATGGCGAAAGCCAATGACAACTTGAGTGACCAGAAATAGGATAATTACTGCGTCTATCCAAAAAATATTACCCATACAAATCTATTTTAACTTAATAGCAGCTTTTAATATATAGGTATTAAATGATACAGTTAAGCCATAGGATTCAGTATACCTGTAGCCGGTATATTAAGGACAAGTAATGTTGAATATAGAGACTTTAAAACAAAATTCACTTTTTAGTGCACTCGATGATGAGACTTTGACAGAACTAATTGACAATTTTGAAGAAGATTTTTTAGTAAAAGGTGAAACTTTAAGTATTACCTATCCAGTAAGCGACAGAGTATATCTGATCATAAATGGAAAAGTGAAAATAACCAGTTCCGATGAACAAAGTAATAAGAAGATAATCTTATTTGTGATGGGACCAGGTGATTTACTTGGGGAGTTTTCCATAGTAAGCCCTTACCCTATTGCAGTGGATGCCACTGCAATAACCAATGTAGATATAGTCAGTATTAATAAGTTAGATTTGCATAAATTATTATTAGAAAAACCGAAATTTAATGAAGCTTATATAAATCATCTTATTGAAACAGTTGCATATAGCCATAAAAAATTAATGTATGAGGTATTTTCGGACGTAACACATCGACTTGCGGTAATTCTTACTGATTTAACTAGTCGCTTTGGTGTCCGTAACTTGGATCAAATTGTCGTTGAACATGGTCTTACTCAGGAAGAAATATCTCAATTAGTAGGTTCTTCTCGTGAAACAGTAAATAAAGTTATGACAGGCTTTGCCCAAAAAAATATAATTACTGTTGGTTCGAAAAAAATTCGAGTACTTGATAAAAGTGCTTTAAAAAATATGCTGCTTAAGAAAATTGTGGCGTCGTAGATTTAGTTTGGCTAGTGTATTACTGATAAGTGTTAAAGTGAACCTATGCTGTCTATAGAAACTTTAAAACAAAACCCACTTTTTAACGTTCTTGATGAAAAAGCCTTAGCTGAGCTGGAAAATAAATTTGAAGAGATTGAGCTAGCTCAAGGTGAAACTATAGATATTACCGATGAGAGCAAGGATATATGCTACCTAGTGCTAGAAGGTAAGATTAAGATAACTAGTCCAGAGCAACAGGGTGAGAAAGTTTTTATCAATAATATTTTAGGTCCTAGCGATATGCTCGGAGAATATTCACTTGCTACTCCTTATCCGATATCTGTGGATGCCACTGCAGTTTCAAATGTTAAGTTAGCCGGAATCAAAAAAAGTATTTTGAGCGACTTATTGATAAGTAACCCAAAATTTAATAAAGCATATATTAAGCGTCTTGTTGGTACGATAGCGTACAACCATGTTAAGCAAATGAACGAGGCTTTTTCAGATGTTTCAAAACGAGTAGCAGCAAAATTACTAGATCTTTCTACGCGCTTTGGTGAGTCTCAGGGGGACATTGTTGTAGTAGAGCATGGGCTCACTCAAGAAGAGGTTGCCCAGCTCGTTGGATCTTCTCGCGAAACTGTTAACAAAGCTATAGCAAATTTTGTGCGAGAAGAATTAGTAGATGTTGGTTTAAAAAAGTTTCGGATACTTGACGAAACAACTTTGAGAGACCGTGCTAAGTAATCTTTTAAGAAATTTTCCGTTTTAGATAGGCGACTGGATTAGTAGTGCCTTCTGGCCCTGGAACAATTTGTACTAGTTCCCATCCATCTTGTCCCCATTGATCTAAAATTTGTTTTGTTGCGTGCGAAATTAATGGCACTGTCGCATATTCCCATTTATCCATATCTCTATAATAATGCTATTTTGTGAGAAAGTTTAAGTTTAAAAGCTTCAAACTGGAGTAAAAAACTAATAGAATAGCATTTATGGCATTCGGTAATAATAAGAAGAAAACTGTGAAGCCCAAAGCTGGGGTAACGAGTAATGTTGCGAAAGCTAAGGGTGCAAGCAGTCTTAAAAAAGGTAAGAAAAATATTTCTAGCGTCCCAAAGAGTAGTGCTAATGCTCCGAAAGGAAAAACGTCTACTAAAGTTGCGCCTTCTAAACCTAAAATTAAACCTAAAACTGCAGTGCAGTCTGGAATGAAAAAGATTTCGGAGACTACTGCAAAGGTTAATGCAAAGCGACACAATCAAGGCTCTACGGCTAAGAAATTAACTAGTTTCTTTACAGCCAGTGTCATTGGTGGTGCTTTACTTGCTGGTCTCTTAATGCCAGGGGCATTTATGGCAGGTAATTTTGCTAGAGATTCCAAAGATTCCTTTAATAAAATGCCCACTGAATTAACTGATACGCCAATGGGGCAGCAATCTGAATTCCTTGATAGTCAAGGTGAAGTTTTTGCCACTTTCTTCTCTGAGCATCGTAAAGTTGTAGACTACAATCAAATCTCTCCTTATATGAAGAATGCCGTTATTTCTATTGAGGATGGTCGTTTCTACGAGCATGGTGGTTTCGATGTTAGTGGTATTACCCGTGCTGCTGCAGCTAACTTACGTGCTGGAGGTGCACAACAGGGTGCCTCAACTCTTTCTCAGCAGTATGTAAAGAACATGTTGCAGGAGGATGCACTTTCTTCTGATAGCGATCAGGCATACCAAGCCGCTAAAGAGGTTTCTATTGCACGTAAACTTCGTGAAATTAGATTTGCGGTTGCAGTAGAAAATAACATGACTAAAGAGCAGATTTTAGCTGGTTATCTAAATGTAGCTTATTATGGTGCTCAAGCTTATGGTGTAGAAGCCGCAGCGCAAACTTACTTTAATAAAACTGCATCAGATCTTTCACTGCCAGAAGCAGCTTATCTAGCTGGTGCAGTACAAAACCCGACTCGTTTCGATGCATTCCAAAACCCAGAAGCTGCGAAAGAGCGTCGTAATCAAGTGCTTGAACGTATGCTTTACTATGGTCATATTACAGATGCCCAGTACAAGAAAGCTATCGCTACTCCATTGACAACTCAATATGTCGCACCAAAACAAGGATGTCAGTATGCTAGTCAAGCACCTTTCTTCTGTAGCTATGTAGCAGCTACGGTACTGAATTCTAAAGAATTTGGTCCAGATCCAGATTCTCGTCGTAGGTTACTAGATCGTGGTGGTTTGAAAGTTCAGACTACTCTAGACACGCGTTTACAGACTGCAGCTGATAGTGCAGCTAAGCAGTTAACACCGATTGGTGATTCTTCAGGTGTAGTATCTGGTTTGGTAACTGTGCAGCCTGGTACGGGTAAAGTGTTGGCTATGGCACAATCACGACACTACGACACTACGGCTAATCCAGGCCCAGGTTCTACTGCAATCAACTACCTTGTTGATCAAGATGAAGGTGGAGGTACTGGTTTCCAGGTAGGTTCGACTTACAAGACTTTCACGCTAGTAGAATGGCTTAAAGAAGGTAACCACTTGCTTGACTTATTGCCAGCAAGTAAAGTTACATGGCCTGCAAGCGCTTGGCATTACGGCTGTCCTGTAACTGGTAGTAATGGTACTGATGATGGCTGGGAACCACAAAACTCAGATAACGTCTATGGTGGTACTATGACGGTGCAAGATGGTACTGTATTCTCTACGAACACAGTCTTCACTCAAATGGCATCTCGCCTAGACTTGTGTGGTATTCGAGACACTGCAGAAAGTATGGGAGTGCATCGTGCAGATGGTCAGCCTTTGACATACTCAGCATCTTCAATTCTTGGTACTAACGAAATTGCACCGTTAACTATGGCAGCAGCTTACGCTACATTTGCTGCTGAAGGTAAATTTTGTCAGCCAATTTCAATTAGCTCAGTTACTGATGCTGCAGGTAAGAAATATTCTGTACCTTCAGCAGATTGTAAACAAGTTATTACTCCAGATATTGCAAATGGTGTAAATACTGCGTTAAAGGATGACGCGCGGCGTGGTACCGCAACTGGTATTAATGCCGGTGGTGCAGTAGCTGCTGGTAAGACTGGTACTACCGATAACTCATCACAAACCTGGGTTGCTGGCTATACGAAAGGTCTTTCCACAGCTTCTTGGGTAGGTAACCCTGACTCACCTAATGCTTCTCTTGATGGATTGGTGATTGGTGGAGTTCAATACCCTGATCCAGTGTATGCAGAGCACATAGCGCGTCCAAACTGGTCAAACTACATGAAGGTAGCGGGACCATTATATAATGGTAGTAGCTGGCCAAGGCCTTCGGATGCAATTATCGGTAACTCTAGTAACCGAAGTGACAGCCCAATTACTGAGGATAAGTACCCATATCAACCGGATTAAAGATGAATTATAAAAAACTATTCAAAGTTGCAGCTGGCTCATCAGCTGCAACTTTGTTTTACGCTAATGCAATTGAGCGACGTAATTTTGCATTACGTTTTGATAAAGTAAAAATTCTAGAGCCTGGTGCTAAGCCAATTACAGTGCTGCATATTGCAGATTTGCATATGATGCCTAACCAGCTTTGGAAAGAAACTTGGGTGGGGTCTTTAGCAAAGTACCAACCTGATTTTATTGTCAATACGGGCGATAGTTTGTCATCACCAAAAGCAATACCAGCAATTAAACGAGCATTAAGTCCTTTTGCTGGTATTCCAGGCGTGTTTGTCGCTGGTTCAAATGATTACATAGCGCCAACATTTAGGAATCCTGCTAAATATTTATTTGCTCCAAGTAATCAACATAAAACCAAAGATATTAAACCACCAAAGTTAGATATGCCGTACATGGAACTAGGACAGACTTTTGAAAGATTTGGCTGGACTAACATCATTAATGGTAAGGAAAACTTTGATATTCTCGGTTCTTATCTCAAGTTTAGTGGAGTTAATGATCCACATATGGAATTAGATGAATTTCAAGGATTTTTAAATGAAGAAGTTCCTGGAGTAAAAATCGGTGTAATTCACGCGCCGTATATCAGAGTACTTGACGAATTTACTGAAGCTGGCTCACAGCTGATTTTTGCTGGGCATACTCACGGCGGACAATTACGAATTCCTTTTTACGGAGCAATAGTAGCTAATTGCGATATTCCACTGGAAAAATCTCGAGGCTTACATACTTGGGAATCAGGCGTGAATACTAGTTATATTAATGTTTCAGCTGGTTTAGGTAATTCACCATATTTCCCATTCCGGTTTGCTTGTCGCCCAGAAGCTTCTTTGATTACTTTGTTGCCTAAAGATGCTTAATAAATAAGCTTAAAATTTATTTTGCTTTACTTAGGCATATTCGGATATGCTGTAGGTGCGTAACTTTATAATTTAATTATTTTTCTGTTTTTCCATTTGAAAGGTGGGGTTTGTGTTAGAGACTTTTTCGCCCAAAGATGCAGTAGAGCTTGCACATGTTGAACGCTCAGGTTTTATTGAATCTAGACATATTGGGGCAGCCGTTGTGGTTAAACAAGGTAAAACTTTAGTAGAATTAGGTGATTCTACCGCTTTTATTTACCCAAGATCAACGTTAAAGTCTATACAAACAATTGCCGTATTGCGTGCTGGAGTACCACTTTTTGGTGCTGAAGTAGCAATTACTTCCTCATCACACACTGGTTCTAAGTGGCACTTAGATATTGTGGAGCGCATGTTAGAGCAGGCTGGAGTTAGCGTAGATGATTTACAGTGCCCGCCAAGCTGGCCAGTAGATTCAAAGAGTCGATCAGAATATATAAAAGCTGGATATAAAAAGTCACCACTAGCAATGTGTTGCTCTGGTAAACATGCAGCTTTCTTGTGGGCGTGTAAAGAAAATAACTGGCCACTAGATAGTTACCTGTCACCAAAACATCCACTACAAAAGCTAATTCGAGAAACTTACGAAGAGTTTGCTGAAGAAATGCTAACTCATACCGGAGTTGATGGTTGTGGGGCTCCAGTTCCAGCTATGACTTTAAAGGGCTTAGCTACTGCAATTGGTAAAGTTGCACATGCGCCTTCTAGCCATAGTATGGATGCTCGAGTTGCTACCGTTGCAACTACTATTCTTGACTACCCAGAAGCTATTGATGGCTTTGGACACCCAGATACTACAGTAATTTCTGAACTTGGAATTTTAGCAAAGAGTGGTGTTGAAGGCGTATGTGTACTAGCTGCTGGAGATGGTACTTGTGCAGCTGTAAAGATCTTAGATGGTAATAACCGTGCAGCTACTATTGCAGGTATTACCTTACTTGCTGGAGTAGGTGCTGTAGATGTTGAGAAAGCGCGCCAAGTACTAAGCGAGGTAGTACCACCGATTACTGGTGGCAATGAAGTAGTAGGTGCAATAGTGCCTAGTGCAAAATTATTAGCAACTCTAGGATAGAATGGCACGCGGTAAAATTTCTAAAACTGATGGTAAAGCAGCGATATTTGCTTATCAACAAGGTGATAAATCTGCTTTGCCGACAGTTACACGATACTTACTTCTCGAACTTAGTGCTAAAGCTCCAGGTAATTCAGTAGAAGTTAGAGTGCCTCCATATGGTGTTACCCAATGTATAGTTGGGCAAAATCATCGTAGAGGCACCCCACCTAATGTCATAGAAATGAGTCCAGAAATATGGGTAGCATTAGCTTTAGGTGAAATCTATTGGGATTCGGGCATCGAAAATGGTGAAATACTAGCTTCTGGAGTGCAGGCCAATCTTTCAAATATTTTGCCAATTTAAAGTAAATTAATTAGAAGCTTATTTTTCTTCATCTTTATCGTAATTATAACGTGCTGCAATTTCTGAATAGTCATCTTGTTCGTCATAACTATCAGTATCATTAGCCTGTTTACCAGCTAATTCTGCCTGAAGTGCGCTGAGATCGGTCTGAGATTCTGTGTACTTTAGCTCGCGTGCAAGTTTAGTGTGCTTAGCTTTCTGACGTCCGCGACCCATTGCGTCTCCTTCACATCATAAAATATCCATTATTTACTAGGTTACAATGTTTTAGCTAATGTTTCTCTAAATAATAGCTAGGTGTTTCAAAAAAACTACACTTTGTAGGAATAACTGTACTTTGAGCCTATAATGGTGATAGGTGTTTAACTTTTGGAGATAAATGACAATTAAAGATGACCGGCAACTTGAGCGGAGACGACATAAAGTTAATCCCAATTTTTATGCTGAGACATCTAAAAAAACTGAAGAAAAAACAGAAGTTAAAGCGGAAATAAAAAAACCAAAGTTCACAATTCCTATCTTAAGTAGCAGCGCACTTGCTGATAAAGAATCATTAAAATTATTAGAAGATCAGGCTAAGCAGCAGAAAAAAATTAATAAAATTAATAAAACTGAGCAACTTAACAGAGCTGCCAGAGCTGCAAAACTTAAAATGCCGAAAGTTGAAAAAGCTGACCTAGGTGTAGATGGTGAAAATACCGACGAGATTCCGGCGGTAACTGATAAAGATCCTGGAAAAACTGGCGAAAATGCCAAAGGAGCACCACAGAAGAACTCAACTGGAAGAAATAACACAAAGCGTCCAAAATTAAAAATTAGTAAAAGACTACTAGAATTTATTGCAGTGGTAACTACTGTGGTATTAGCTTTAGGAGCTTTTATAATATCTAGAGATTATATAAAAGCATCTAGGCCAGTGTTTACGCCGACAGCAACTGCAACACAAATTCAGCAATCACAGAATAATTCTCCACAAACTATAGGAGTTAGTTCTTTGCAGGTTGGACAGTGTATTAATAATTGGAAAGATGCAGACGATAATAACCAAAATTATAGTGTCGTACCGTGTACTCAGTCTCATAATGCTGAAGTATTTTATGTTGATGACTCGTTAGACTTAGGCGACTCTGGTTATCCTGGTAATGATACTGCTAATGCAGCAGTGCAACAAGTTTGTGCAGCGCAAGTAGATAGTGCAATAAATCCTGATGTTGATATTAATGGACAAGGGATTGAAACATACTGGACTCACCCAGATGAAACATCATATAACAATGGGGACCGTCGTGCAGTTTGTTTCTTTGTGCCTCCACAACCAGTAACTACTCAATTTACTAAATAAAAATACAGACCCTATTTCTAGAGCCTGTATTTTAAATCATTATTTAGTTTCTCTGTTTAGTGTTAAACTATCTTCTCCTAGGTCAACATAGACAGTATCACCATCACGTATTTCACCAGATAATAAATCTTTAGCAAGTTTATCGCCAATTTCACGCTGTACGAGCCTACGTAATGGCCTAGCACCGAATGCCGGGTCATAGCCTGTGTTGGCGAGCCATTGAGTGGCAGCCTCACTAACAGTCAGTGATAGTTGGCGTTCACTTAAACGTTTAGCTAGAGCTACAACATTTAGGTCAACAATCTTAGCGAGTTCATTCTTGCTAAGAGCATCGAACATTACAATCTCGTCTAAACGGTTTAAGAACTCTGGTTTGAAGCTAGCGTTAACTAGCTGCATAACAGATTTAACCTTAGTTTCGTTATCCATACTTTGGTTAGTTAAGAATTGTGAACCAATATTGGAAGTCAAAATCAGAATTACGTTTCTGAAATCAATAGTCCGGCCTTGGCCATCAGTTAGTCGACCATCGTCTAACACTTGAAGCAAGATATCGAAGATTTCAGGGTGTGCTTTTTCAACTTCATCAAGTAATACCACAGAGTATGGACGACGGCGAACTGCCTCAGTCAACTGGCCGCCCTCATCGTAGCCTACATATCCTGGAGGGGCACCTACAAGTCTTGATACGCTGTGCTTTTCAGAGTATTCACTCATATCAATACGGACCATTGAGCGTTCGTCGTCAAAAATGAACTCGGCCAATGCTTTGGCAAGCTCAGTTTTACCGACACCAGTAGGACCTAGGAATAGGAATGAACCAGTAGGACGGTTTGGATCTGAGATGCCAGCTCGAGCACGGCGTACCGCGTCAGAAACTACCTGCACTGCTTTTTCCTGCCCAATTAAGCGTGAACCAATATGTTCTTCCATGTGTAGCAGTTTTTGCTGTTCGCCTTCAAGCATACGCCCTGCAGGAATACCAGTCCATGCAGATACGACTGCAGCAATGTCATCTGCTGACACTTCGTCCGCAACCATTGGAGTAGTAGCACCTTGGGCAGTCTCAGCTTCTTGTGCTTCAGTTAGCTCATTCTCTAATTGTGGAATTTCGCCATATAAAATACGAGCTGCATCTTCTAGCTTGCCTTCACGTTGCGCTACTTCAGCTTCAGAGCGTTTAGCATCGATTTGTTTCTTTAAGTCACCAACTCGATTCAAACTAGCACGTTCTTCCTCCCAGCGAGCATTAAGAGCAGTTAGTTTTTCTTTCTTGTTAGCAAGTTTTTCACGCAGTTTTTCCAAGCGTGCTTTACTAGCTGAATCTGACTCAGTAGCTAGTGCCAACTCTTCCATGGTTAGACGGTCTACTTCACGACGTAATTGGTCAATCTCTTCTGGAGCTGAGTCAATTTCCATCCTAAGACGTGACGCTGCCTCATCAATTAAGTCAATTGCTTTATCTGGAAGCTGCCTGCCAGTGATATAACGGTTTGAAAGAGTTGCGGCTGCTACTAGTGCCGAATCGGCCACCGAAACTTGGTGATGCGCCTCGTAGCGTTCTTTTAAGCCACGTAGGATGCCTACAGTGTCAGTTACGCTTGGTTCGCCTACATAAACCTGCTGAAAGCGGCGTTCAAGTGCTGCGTCTTTTTCAATATTTTCTCGATATTCATCTAAGGTAGTCGCACCAATTAGTCGAAGTTCACCACGAGCTAACATTGGTTTTAACATATTTCCAGCATCCATTGAGCCATCAGAAGATGCTCCAGCACCAACCACAGTGTGGATTTCGTCAATGAAAGTAACTACTTGGCCGTTAGAGTCTTTAATTTCCTCTAGAACTGCTTTTAAACGTTCCTCAAAGTCGCCGCGGAATTTAGCACCAGCAACCATTGCGGATAAGTCTAACGATATAAGTGACTTACCGCGTAAGCTTTCTGGAACGTCTCCAGCGACGATACGTTGTGCCAGCCCTTCAACAACTGCAGTTTTACCTACGCCAGGTTCACCAATTAACACAGGGTTATTTTTGGTGCGTCTTGAAAGTACTTGAATAACACGACGAATTTCTGAATCACGCCCAATTACGGGATCAAGTTTTCCTTCAGTCGCGATTGCAGTAAGGTCTACTCCATATTTTTCCAGTGATTGGAAGGTATTTTCTGGATCTGGATTAGTAATTTTACGATTTCCACGTATTGTAGGCAGGGTATCAGCTAGTGCTTTTCGAGTTGCTCCCTTATCCTTAAGAAGGGTGCCTGCTGCACCTTTATCTGCAGAAACACCTAATAGTAGGTGTTCTGTGGAAGTATATTCATCACCCATTGCACTGGCTTCTTTATGTGCTTCTTGGATAACTATCAACCCAGTACGACTTAATTGTGCATTAGCTACACTATTTCCAGAACTAGCTGGCAGTGTCCGTTGAATTCCTTGTGCTTCAATTAGAAGTTGGTTTACATCAATACCTAGTGCATTGAGTAGGGAATTAGCAATACTATCTTCTTGTTTTAACAACGCTTGTAATATATGTACCGGCTCTACCAGTGAATTACCTGCTGTATTTGCGATATCTACCGCATCACCGATAGTCTCCTGGCTCTTTGTGGTGAATTTTTCACTCATAATTTATCAAATCCTCTCACATAATGTTATTTATGTCTATAAAGTTGAGTGTACATCACTCAACTTTATATTTCTAGATATAACAGTTAAAGTTTTCTGAGAATTTTGATAGTTAGCTATTTAATTGTATTTCCAGTTGTTTTTCTGGTTTCCTATCAAAATTTTGTAAGGAAACCAGAAAAAGCTTAGGAAGTAGTTTTAAATATATTTAAAACTAAACACAAAAAAGGAGATGCAATAATTGCATCTCCTTTTTGCTAAAAAGTATTAGTTATTATTTTCTCTTACCCTGAGCAGCAGCCTTTAGCTTGCTACCAGCAGAAATCTTTACACCGTGACCAGCAGGAATTTCAATAGTTTCGCCAGTACGTGGGTTACGGCCTTTACGAGCAGCACGGTCAGTACGCTCTACTGAAAGGTAACCTGGAATTGTAAGTTTGTCACCCTTTTTAACAACTTCGATGAATGATTCAAAGACAGCGTTAAGAGTTTCGTTTACCTCAACCTGAGTTTTACCAGTTTTCTTAGCTACTTCAGCAACTAGTTCGCTACGGTTCTTTGCCATTATAGATACTCTCCTATATGTTAATTCCTTTATTCCGTATACCTAAGTGTATACGGAACTAGTTATTTTTATTAACCTGTGTTAATAACTTACCAGCTAGACTTGGTAATCCCCGGTAATTCACCTCGGTGTGCCATATCGCGGAACCTTACGCGTGAAATTCCAAACTTCTTGAAAGTGCCACGTGGACGACCATCAATTTGGTCACGGTTACGAATGCGAACTGGTGAAGCGTTGCGTGGTAGCTTCTGCAAACCAATGCGTGCTTCCTCGCGCTGTTCATCAGTAGCCTTAGGGTCGACTAGTGTTTTCTTAAGTTCAGTACGACGCTTTGCGTAACGTTCAACAATAACTTTACGTTGCTCGTTTTTAGCAATCATAGATTTTTTGGCCATTAATTAGCGCTCCTCACGAAAGTCTATATGTTTGCGAACTACTGGGTCGTATTTTTTAAGAGTCAAACGATCTTGTGTGTTACGACGGTTTTTACGTGTTACGTATGTGTATCCAGTGCCTGCAGTTGACTTTAGTTTAATAATTGGGCGAACATCTTGTGACTTTGCCATAATTAAATCTTCTCTCCTCGTGCAATCAATTCTGCAACAACAGCATCAATGCCGCGCGCGTCAATTGTCTTAATTCCTTTTGCACTCAGAGTCAAAGTTACATTGCGGCGTAGTGATGGAACCCAGTAACGTTTTTTCTGAATATTTGGGTCAAAACGACGCTTTGTACGACGATGAGAGTGCGACACATTGTGACCGAAACCTGGTTTAGCTCCAGTAACTTGGCAATTCGCAGCCATGAGTAGTCCTCCAAAATAGTGATTAAAATACATCTTGAGTTAGACCCAAGCAAAAAGTATAACAACTAACAATACTAGTGAAATACTGTGAAATCTTCAAGTTATCAGCTGATTAACTTTAATCTTTTTATTATTTAGTACTTAATTAATTAAACTAGAGATTTGCTTTTTTTACTAGATAAAAATAAAAAATAACATCAATAGCAGTTAATTGAGCTAGAATAGAGTGCGTAGCGCCACTTCCATAGTGTCCATTATCTATTTCAGTAGTACTTGCAGTTTGAATCGCAGTATCAACTTTTTTAGAAAGTTTATTTGATCCTAATTGTGAAATGCCTATCGTAGGTATTTCATTTTCTTTAGCTCTTTTTACTAGTTGGGTTACGATTCTATTAACTCCAGAGTTAGAAATTCCCCAGAAAACTTTTGTATCTTCGTCATGGACCATCTGTTGGCTTAAAGTGTATGGATCTTTATCAAAGATTACAGCTTTGCCTAATCTAGTCCATTTTTGTTTGATATCTTCAGCCGCTAGGCTAGAACTTCCAGCTCCATACACATAAATATTCTTGGCTTCTCCAAGGATATCAACGGCCTCATTAATCTTTTCTTCGTTCAAGATATCGCCAGTGGTATCAATGATAGTTTTACCACTATGAATCAATTTATTTTTAGCAGTTTGAAATGGGTCATCTGCTGAAATAGTGCTGTATTCGTTATGTATTATTAAATTTTCGATATCTTTTGACAATGCAATTTTAAAATTTGAATATTTATTAAAGCCTAATTTTTTAGAAAACCTGATGGCAGCGGCAGCGCTTGTTCCAGAGTTTTTTCCTAACACACTCGAAGTCATGGTGGGAATTTCTTCTAGGTTTTCCATGATGTAATTCATCAGCTTTAAATCAGTATTGGAAAATCCAGATTTTAGATTTTCCATATTATTTAATACACTCATGGCTTAAACATGATCCTTCTATAAATTTTTACAACTAACTAACCTGTATATCAACATCTAGTTATATATAGCTTATATTATACTTAGTTTGTTAGTTATTGTTAGCCTTTAGCTTATTAATTTGTTGCTGCATCTTAATCATTCGTTCAATCAGTGTTTGTTCACTCATTGTAGTCATCAGTTGATCTTGGGCGTGTATTAGCAACAAACTTATTTTACTATCACCTTTTAAGTCTTCTTGTATTAAGCTAGTTTGAATATTGTGGGCTAGTGTCATTTCTTCAGCAGCATTCTTTAGTAGCTCATCAATTTTCTCTTGCGAACTATTTTTTCCAGCCTCATCTAGTGCTTCGTATAAGTTGGCACGAGAATTGCCACTATGCACAATAATCTCAAAGATTAAATTTTCGATATTTTCCATTTTAAATCTCCAAATAAATATTAAAATCGATAAACAAATAAGTAACAGACAATGTTGGTTGCGATAAAGGTCATTATTACAAAGTAGCTATATCGAGTAAGTTTAAAAGTTTCTTTACGTTCCCAATAAAGCAGAACCCACGGGAACGCTAAACTGATAGCGCCTACATTTCCAAAGAAGATTAGCTTCTTAGAATCAGGGCTAATCAATAATATTGCTGTATTAGCGATTGCTAAAGATGCTATAAGTATTAGCGCTCCCGTGAATCTAGTTTTCATGATGCTTCTATAGTTTTGTTTTTAGTGTCGCTTTCTGCAATCTTTTCGTTAGCAGAAATCTCATCTTTATTGTCTACATTGTCCGTAACCATTTCATCAACATTGTCATCTTCATGTTCTAGAGCTAGCTGCTGCTTGTCATAGATTTTGAAGAATGGATAGTAAATGACTGTGGCAATAGCGATGTTTACCAAACATAAGACTATAGCTCGCCAGTCACCACCAGTTGCCAAATAAGCACCGATTGGAGCTGGTAACGTCCAAGGTGGCTGCACGTACATCAAATTAACTAATCCAGCTTTAAAAGTGAACCAGGTTACCGTAGTCATTATCACTGGTGCCCCAATAAAAGGAATGAAGAAAATTGGATTCAACATAATCGGGAAACCGAAAATAACTGGTTCGTTAATATTGAAAATACTAGGAACCATACTAGCTTTGCTAATGGACTTCGTATATTTTGCGCGTCCGAAGATAAGTGCACAAATAATCAGTCCAATAGTGGCACCTGAACCACCAATCCATATAAACCACTGGAAGAAAGGTTCTGGTGCGATATGAGCAGGGCGCTGATGATTTGCCATAGCTTCAGCATTTTGGTTGAAGTACTGTAGCCAAATTGGTTCAGCAATAGTATCTACGATTGAGTCTCCATGAATACCAAACATCCAAAGAGTAGTAATCAAAAGTACGGGCACAAGTACCCCGAAGTAGGTATCTCCTGCTGCCACTAGTGGCGAGAAAATTGCTTGTACGACATTTTCAATGTTGATTTTGAATACCACATTGATAAGAGTCATCACTAGAATCACAATACTCGCTGGAACAATACTCTCAAATGAGCGAGCCACTGAACTCGGCACTTGTTCTGGCAATTTAAACATCATGTTCCGAGTTTTACAAAAGCGTAATACTTCTACTGCAAAAACTGCCAGTAACATTGATGGGAAAATACCAATTGAACCTAAGTTTGTCATTGGTAGGAACCAGTCGTCACCTTGTTTCACTGGCATAATACTTAGCAATAATGCAGCTACTGATAGCTGTCCACCAGCAAGTGGGTCAAGGTCGTAGCTCTTTGCTAGGTTATATCCAATGCCAAAGCCGATATAAAGTGACATGATGAAGAAAGTTAATCGATAAGGGATTAAAATCTGATCAACGTTTGCACTGGCCCATTTAGCAATTGCCCAACTATCTGGGACGGGTGGGAAAGCTACAATTAGGAAGAAACTTCCGACAATAATAAATGGAATTGCGGAAATTACACCGTTACGTAGCGCTTGGAGGTGGCGCTGTTCTCCTAATTTTGCTGCAGGAGCGGCCACCTTATTTTCTAGTACATCAAATAACTTGTCCATGATTGGCCTTGCATAAGTAAATTAGCCAGTAACTAATTTAAGTAAGTTAGGGCCACCCAATGGGCTGTAGTCACGTGGTTGAATCAAAGCAATAGGAATATCATTTTTCTTTGCTGCTTCTTCAAGACCTGCATACCGATGCTTTACTTGTGGGGCTACTAGTACGATATCCCAGTTACCACTTGCCATTGCATCGTCAGCTTTACCTGTGCCAACTGCTTCACTGTTAATCTCTACGCCTTGTTTCTGTGCTTCTTGGTTAAGAGCTTTTTCGACAATTGCACTCGACATTCCGCCGGAACAAATAAACAATACATTTTTCATTTTGTTTCTCCCAATGTGTTTTAATTTAATATATTTATATTCTCGCTATTAACTTTTTTAAAATTTTGATGATATGACTTAATGAAATCTTGATACCATGAAAAACTAGCTTTTTTATAGCGCTTATAGTCGCCATTTCCTTGGTTATCTGCGTCAACATAAATTACGCCATAACGTTTACCCATTTCGCAGCTACCTGCGGATACGATATCGATAATTCCCCAAGCGATATAGGCAACTACTGGTACTCCGTCTTGGTGGGCTTTAATAATCTGTTTAAAATGTTCATCGAAATATTTGATTCGGTATGGATCTGCTACTTTGTCAGCTTTTAAGGTGTCTTGGGCGCCAAAACCATTTTCTGAGACTATTACTGGTTTTTGATAACGGTCATAAACTTTATGTAACGTAGTTTGCATTCCGATAGGATCAATCTGCCAACCCCATTCACTGGCATCAAGATAAGGATTTTTAGTGCTTACGACTAAATTTCCTGCAGTTTTTTCGCCTTCTTCAGTAGTTATGATATTTGAAGTGTAGTAAGAGAAGGACACGAAGTCACAAGTGTAGTTAGCAAGTAATTCTCGATCTTCATCAGAGATTTCTAGCTGCACATCATTCTTTTTAAAGAAGGTATCCATATAGTATGGATATTTACCTTTAGCTAGTACGTCTAGGCAAAACCATTGATTGACTTGTTCTTCGGTCACTAACTTCAGATTGTCTTCTGGACGTGCACTATATGGATAGTATGAGAAGCAAGAAATCATCGCACCAAATGTACCTTTGACATTAAGTTTTCGTGCAAGTCTGATAGTTTTGGCACTTGCTACAAATTGGTGATGCAATGATTGAAATACATCTTGGTAGTTGTATTCATTATTATTAGGTTTTATTAGCCCTACGCCATTGTAGGGACTAAAAAATCCAGCATTTATTTCATTAAAAGGAAGCCAATAATCTACGTAGTCTCCCCAGCGTTTCAAAACAAATTCTGCAAAGTTCAGATAGAAATCTATCATCTTAGGGTTGGTCCAGCCACCATATTTTTCCACTAAATATAATGGAACTGCATAGTGATTCATAGTTAAGAAAATCTTAATATTTGCTGCTTTTAACTTTTTAAAAATCCTATCGTAATAAGTTATGCCAGCTTCATTTGGATTTTTTTCATCGCCATTAGGAAATAGCCGAGACCAGCTAAGCGAAAAGCGATATAAGTCTAATCCCAATTCCTTTATTAGTTCTATATCTTCATCTCGGTGCTCGTAGCCAGCACTACCTTTGCGAAACGGGTAGAAATTACCAGAATTTTGGTCTTTTGCTTCTTTTATAATGTCTTCAGTTAGTAATCTAGTTTGGGTTGTTGCATTGCTAGTGCGTGGGAAATATGGTCGACAGTCTTGAGTGTCTATTCCCTTGCCGTCAACGAAACCACCTTCATACTGGCTTGCTGAAGTAGCACCGCCCCATAAAATAGCTTTCAACGTTGATCACTTCCTATTTAATTGTTTAATGTTAGCAATTATGAATATTCTATTCAATGACTAATATGCAAATTTGATTATTTTTTGCTAATTATAGCGAAGGTTGTTGAGCACCTCAAGGAACTTTGCATTAGCTTCAGTAGTGGCGACAGTTACTCTAACACCCTCCGGGAAAGGCCTAGCACTGATGTTGAAATTTGTTAAGTGGTTCACAAAATTTGAAGTATTTTCATCAAGTTGTAACCAAATAAAGTTACCTTGTGATTTTGTTAAATATTTTTGCCAAGGGGTATTTTCAATCTTTGTTACTATATTTTCACGCATCTCAATAATTTTATTAATACGTTCCATGGCTAATTCATGATGTTTAAGCGAGGTTTTTGCTGCAGTTAGTGCTGCACTAGAAACTTCAAAAACCCTAGAGATCTTTCCTAAGTAAGTAGCGAGTTCTGGCGAAGTTAGTAAATAACCTACACGTAATCCAGCTAGACCGTATGCTTTTGAGAAAGTCCGCAAACACATTAAGTTTGAGTATTTATCTAAATACTGATCACCACGGACTGCAGTTTCGTCATTAACAAATTCATAATAGGCTTCATCAAGTAAGACTGGAATATCACTTGGAACTTTATCCATAAAATTTTCAAAGTCAGTTTTAGTTATTATTGTGCCAGTTGGGTTGTTTGGAGAGCATAGCACTATCAGTCTAGTCTTATCATTTATTGCTCTTAACATACTTTCCAAATCGTGATCCCCAGTAGCAGTCAATGGAATTTCTCTAGTTGTAGCATTGGCATTAATAGCCGCAATTGGGTAGGCTTCGAAAGAGCGCCATGCATAAATAATTTCATGTTCAGTATCTGTACAAAATGCATCAAAAACTTGATATATAAGTGATAAACCGCCACAACCAGTTAAGATTTTGTCACTGTCAATACGGTGAAACTTTGCTAATGCTTTGCGCAAGCTATGAGCAAAAGGCTCAGGATAAAGATAGTAGTCTGTTTCTTGATGCAATGCTTCAATTGCTTGCGGTAGTGGCCCAAAAGCATTCTCATTCGAAGACATTTTGTAGCCTTCGTTATTTGCAGGTTTCCCGGCGACATAAGCTGGGATTGCATCTATTTCTTCTCTATGGCGGAAATTCTTTTTCATTTAACTAATTCTACTCGGTGAAAACTATGTATTTCCCTACCTGCATCCTAATTTGATGAACAGCTGGTAAAAATGTGTGCATTAGGTATGAATAATGAAAATATATAGAAAATAAACTAAAGTTTTGCCATACTGTAAGGCATGTTTATCTTACAAAAAATTGCTGTTAACGCAGTAGCGCTTTGGCTGGCTACCTTATTGGTGCCAGGTGTAAGTGTCGGAGTTTCTAGTAAATCTGAACTATTTACCGAAAACAATATCTTAGTGCAAAATCCAGCTATTTCAGTAATTGTTATGTATCTAATTGTGGGTACAGTAATGGGCTTTATTAACGTGTTTATTAAGCCAATAGCCAAACTACTTTCATTCCCAATTACACTTTTAACAATTGGGCTTTTTACTTTTGTAATTAATGCTCTTATGTTGATGTTTACGGCATTTCTATCACAATCATTTCCAGCAGTGCTGACAGTTAACTCATTCTTAGGAGCAGCAGTGCCAGCAGCAATAATAATTACTTTTACATCAATGTTGCTTAATAATGCAGCTAAAAAGAATTAAATTTTTCAATCAATTTTGTAGTTTCTAGATAAGACTTCATGTTGTGAGTAGTTAATGGATTTAGTCTTCTTGGTTTTGTTGCGGTTACTGAGGTATGTAATGCACTTGGAAACCCATTTGCATCTAAATCAAGTTTCGGCACTGGGTCATAATCATT
>JASGDC010000042.1:0-27885 GCA_047608145.1 Micrococcaceae bacterium | reverse complement strand
TAAAGTTAACTTAACAAATAACCCACAAAGTGATACAAACAAATCCTTGCTAAAACTAACAAAAAACCTAACAACCATTAAAAACAAGAAAGCAACAGCCTTAACCAAGCCAAAACAAAACCAACAACAAATAACTCAAACAACTAAAACCCAACAAATAGGACCAACAACAAATAACTCAACACATACCAATAAACACACCCAAACCAACAACACAACATGATCTATAAGCCAAAAAAATATAAAGAAATAAAAAATGAATGCTAATTAAAGAGCATAAAAATAGATGCTAGGCATAAAACCTAGCGTCTATTTTGAAAAGTTTATTTAAAGCTTATGCTTCGTTATTCTTACGACGACGAGCAACAGCGATAGTAGTAACACCTGCCAAAGCAACAACTGCACCACTAGCTAGTACGATACCCATCTTGTCACTAGCACCTGTGTATGCCAAAGGTCCTTTAGTAGTAGTGCCAGCAGCACCCGCGGTGCCAGTAGTGCCAGCAGCACCCGCAGTACCGCTAGTTCCTGACTTACCAGCTGTGCCAGCAGCACCAGTAGTACCCGCAGCGCCCCATGTACCATCGTTTCCAGCTGTACCTGAACTTCCAGCTGTACCTGAAGTGCCAGCTGTACCATCGTTTCCAGTTGCACCTGAAGTGCCAGAAGTACCAGAACCATTAACTGGTTTTGTAGTGTGTACTGGCGTCGGCGCATAAGCAGATGCAGCAGGTGCTATAATAACTGCACCAATAGCAACTGGCGCAACCGCCAACGTAGAAGCAGATATAACTGCCAAACCTTTAGCCTTCATCACGAACCCCAATCATAAAATCTCTCGACCATTACAAGCATTTATCTTATCTTAACAGTAATATTTCTAAAACCACAAATGAAATTAACCTTTTGTGAGTTTTTTCTTAATTTTTTCTTGTGCAAATAATATTTGATCAATAGCAGGCATCATTTGCAATGCCATTTTTTTATAGGTGCGCATTGACCTACCATAAGGGTCAAGCACATCATCATCTTCAGCTTCGACAGATACCTGCGAACGTAAATCAGCGCATTGTGCCACAAGGTTAGTCCAAGCTGTATAAATATCCTTAGCATTTGGGAGTGTAGCACGTTCTAGACACCTAGCAAATTCTCGTAGCGTGAAAGTCTTTCTTGTCGACTTCGGAACTCTAGCCATAATCTCCGCACGATGATCTTGAGTTAGACCAAAGATTAAGTCACTATCTTCAATCATTCGATCATTCATTCGTCGTGGTTCAAAGTCATCAACTTCAGCACCAAAACTCTCAACAAGTTCTGCTGATTTAGCAGCCATGCCATCGTAGCTGAGCATTCCGTAGGTTCCAGAACTAGTCACTTCAAACGCTCTTGGTGACAACTTGTCTAACCCTGCTTGTAAAACTCGCTCCCCGAATGGTGAACGACAAATATTTCCAGTACAAACAAACATAATCTTAAAAGGTTTACTCATTAGGGATTCTCTCCATGATGTCGATTTTGTGCTTTTTCTAAACCATCATTGATCAAATCAGCACTAGCATCTTGAGCGCGCGCAATTAATTCACTAACAGTTTCAGTTTCTTGTTTAGGAAAGTTTTGTAATACATAATTTGCCGTTTTACCATACTTTGGACGCCCAATACCTAGTCTAATCCGCAAATAACCTTCAGAATTAAAAGCTCTAGTTAAATCTTTAAGTCCATTATGCCCTGCAGAGCTGCCACCTATTTTGAGCTTCATAACGCCAGAAGGCAAGTCTAGCTCATCATGAACTACAATTACTTGCGCTAATGGCACTTTATAGTATTTAGCCAAAGCAGTGATAGATTGTCCGACTGTATTCATATAGTTAAGTGATTTAGCCAAGATAATTCTTGGCCCACCATAACCCAACCGTGATTCAGCAATCATAGCTGCGGCTTTATTACTTTTTTTGAATTTTAAATTATTAGTTTCAGCAATAGCATCGACTACCATGTAGCCAATATTGTGCCTATTATGTGAATAGTTGGGCCCAGGATTACCAAGCCCAACTATTAACCAAGAATCTGAAGATTGCATTACTATTCAGAAGCTTCTTCATCAGTTGCTTCTTCACCTTCAGCAGCCTCTTCGCCATCTTCGTCCTCTTCTTCAGCAGCACGCTTAGGAGAGATGTTAACTACTAACTGTGATTCTTCGCCATAGAATTCAGAACCTTCTGGGAATTCAATATCAGAAGCATGTGCGTGATCGCCTGCTTCACGGCCTTCAATGTCAATACTAACTGAGTCAGGAATGTTAGTAACGTCCGCGATAAGTGCGACTGTTGGCTGCTCAACTGAAACGTTTACACCCGGTGCAGCTTCACCTTCAACAATTACTTCAACGTTAACTAATACCTTGTCGCCCTTAACTACCTCAAGTAAATCAACGTGCTCAAGTTCACGAGTTACTACATCACGCTGAACATCACGAGCTAGTACCTGATAACTTTCACCATCAATATCAAGAGTGATTAAAGCATTGTAGTGACGTACAGTCTTTTCAAGTTCACGAACTGGAATACTAACGTGGATAGGCTCTTCACGCTTTCCATAGATTACAGCTGGAATTTGCTTATCGCGGCGCAATTGACGTGCCGCACCTTTACCAAAACGAGTACGAGGTGCACCCTTTAGTGATACTTTGATTGCCATGTGACTCCTTCAAATAATTTAAAGTACCGTCACGGCGCATAACATCGCAAAGAAAAATTAAAATTCATCGCGTCGATAACGGATTTCTCCCTCGCCGAGACTTCAACTAGGATAGCACAAAAATTAAATTCATTAGAATCATTAAAATCATGAACTTTAAGAAACATAGCTAACAAAGTTAGAGTGTATTATTAAATAGGTATATAAAACAATGAACTGGCATAGTTAATACTTGCAAATTTTGTCATTATAGATGGAGATTTATGAGCGAGAATGAGAATTCTCTCGGTTTAGCTGAGGCGAATCAATTAGTATATGCACTAATTGCGCATATAGCTTCAAAATATAATATCCCATATATCGCGGTTAAAGGTCCTGCACTGGCTAACCAAAAACTTCGTGAACCCAAAATTTCTAGTGATGTGGATGTGATTGTTAGTCCTAAGAATTTTGAAAAAGTTTCACAAGAGTTACAATCACTCGGTTGGAAGTTTATGGCAGATAAACGAGATCCAGCTTTTCAAACCTTACTTTTAAGCCACTCTAGTACTTTTTACCATGATTCTTGGCCGAACCACATTGATTTGCATGATGAATTTCCTGGAGTTGAGGTTCCTACTGGAGAATTTATAGATTATTTTTTGGAAGATCCACATGTAGAAATATGTGCAAGTAAAAAAGTCTTATTTCCTTCAAGGATTAAACATGCTTATATACATTTAGTTCATCTGATCCGTGGCGCACCGCTCTCCCCTCCTCCTTCAGTTGACGATATCAGACTAAAATTTCTAGCTGATAATCTCGATGAGCAAGACCAGAAAGAACTTCTAATTTTTGCCAAGCAAGTTGACGGTCTTGCAATTATTAAAGATTTTTACGTTCATTATTATGGTGATATTCCTGAATTTAGCTGGGGTAAAAAACCCAAAAAATGGAAGAAAAGTATTGCAGGATTTTCTTCACCAGGAGCAATGCATATTATTTCCATCCTCGATGCACCATTAAAAGAAAAACCTGCCTTATTATTTAGGTCAATTCTTCCTGAGAAAAGCTCCACTCTTAGTGGTACGCTTCAAGAGCACCGTTCTGATAAAGAAGTAAAGAAACTAAGAAAAGAACGAATAAGTCGATTTAGAAAATCTATAAAACCTACTTTAAAAGTAGTTAGAGAGTATTATACTGACGATGACTAAACCTTTAAAAGCTAACGCCTCAAAAGAGATAACTACAGTTAAACTCACTATAGGTGTACCTGTTTTTAATGCTGAACTTTGGCTTAAAGATTTTCTTAAGGAATTTGATAGGATTATAATCCCTAAGGACATTGAAGCTACTTTTGTTTTTACAGATGATGGCTCTAAGGATCGTTCTCTTAAAATTTTAAAGTCGTATTACAATAAATCCTTAGCAACAAAACAAGTTATTGTTATAGAAAATAAACAAAATCTAGGGCTTGGTGCCACAAGAAATAAAATAATCAACTGGGGTCTAACTCATAACACTGATTATTTTTGGTTTATAGATTGTGATGATTCTGTAGACCCTAATATTTTTAAATATACCGTCCCTTTTATGCAGCAAGGTATTGATTTAATATCTTTTGGCTTAATACTTACTACAAGTTTAAAAAGTGCCAATAACACCTTTGATACCCACTACAAAACAATAGATTTAACTTCTGAACAAAGCTTAATTGGATTGTTCACAGAGAAGTTAATCACACCTAGCACTAATGATAAAGTGCTCCATGCTGATTTACTTCGAAAGTTTAGCTTTAAAGAAGGGTTAATTGAGGATCTTTTTTTTACAGCACGTTTATTATTTTCAAATAAGGCACATAAACATATTAAGAAAAACCTTTATTATTATGCCCAAGGTAATAATACCTTAACGAAATCCAATAAATTCTTTTTAAATTTAATACCTGCGACTAGAAAAACTTGTGATTTTGCAAAAAACAATACTACTATTTCCCACGAAATACTTGATGCTTATTTTTTTCAGCATGCAGTTTCTCCAGTGCTTGTAGCTTTACACTCAAAGCAAAATTTTACAGATGCTGAAAAAAAAGTTTTAAAAAATCAACTTTCTGAAATTGCTAAACCTGATAAATCATTATTAAGAAATGCCCTGAAGAAAAAGAATATTCGCCAATTTATCCTTTTAGTTCCACTACTTTCTGAAGGTAAAACTCAAAATTTAATGTATAAAATTTTAAGCATAATTAGAGCTAATTTCAGAATCTTGCTAAGAAGGATTTAAAATTACTTATGGTTGTCCGTCAAATAGCTCAGTAACTGAATCTTCTTCGTAAACTGCGCGAATTGCATCAGAGATTACTGGAGAAATAGACAGCACCGTCAAACCATCGAAACGTTTGTCTTCTGGAATAGGTAAAGTATCGGTAACGATTATTTCTTTAGCACCAGAATTTTTTAGACGCTCAGTAGCAGGATCTGAAAGTACGCCATGTGTAGAGACAATGGTTACATCTTTTGCACCTTCATCAAGCAAGATTTTAGCACCACCAGAAATTGTGCCAGCAGTGTCAATCATGTCATCAATCAAGATACAGTTACGACCTTTAACTTTACCCACTACACGGTTAGAAACCGCCTGATTTGGACGAGTATGATCACGAGTTTTGTGCACAAAAGCTAATGGGCAATCACCTAGTAGCTCTGCCCAACGCTCTGACATGCGCACACGGCCAGTGTCTGGAGAAACTACTGTTACATTATCTAAATCAACACGTGTCTTTACATAATCACAAAGTAATGTCATCGCCCAAAGGTGATCTACCGGGCCATCAAAAAAGCCTTGTGCCTGTGAACTATGTAAATCAACAGACATAAGGCGATCTGCACCAGCAGTTTTATATAAATCAGCAATTAATCGGGCTGAGATTGGCTCACGGCCACTATGTTTCTTATCCTGACGAGCGTATGGATAAAAAGGCGATACGACTGTAATCGACCTTGCAGAAGCTCGTTTTAGTGAATCAACCATCAGGAGCTGTTCCATCAACCATTGGTTGATGGGAGCTGGGTGTGACTGAATCACGAATACATCAGCACCACGGATTGTTTCATCAAAACGGACGTAAATCTCACCATTAGCAAAATCATATGACGTCGTTGGTAATAACGGTACGTCTAGCTCCTTTGCTACTCGCTCAGCAAGTTCTGGATGGGCACGACCCGATACCAATACTAAACGACGTTCACCTGAGTTTGGTGTCTTGCTCATGGCTTACCTTTCGTAACAGGGCTAGATGACTCTACCCAACCTTCAATATTTCTTTGTTTGAAATCTGAAACTGCTAACGAGCCTTCTGGCACGTCCTTCTTAATTACTGCTCCGGCACCGGTGTAAGTGTTATCTTCAATATGTACTGGAGCTACGAATATTGAGCCGGAACCAGTCTTTACATCATTACCGACAATAGTCTTATTTTTATTAACACCGTCGTAGTTAGCAGTAATTGCTCCAGCACCGATATTAGTATTTTTGCCAATTTCAGCATCGCCTATATATGAAAGATGTGGAACTTTTGAGCCTTCACCAATAGTAGAACCTTTTGTCTCTACATAGGTGCCAATTTTACCTTTTGCTTTTAATGAAGTCTTAGGGCGGATATAGGAGAATGGGCCTACACTAGCACCATCTTCAATCTTAGATTCTGAACCATGTGTGCGGATAATTTCTACGCCTTCTCCAATCTCCATATCGCGAAGAGTAGTGTCTGGTCCAATCTTGGTATCGTCACCAATCACTGTCTTACCCAAAATTTGGGTACCAGGGTAGATAGTGACATCTTGACCAATCTTTACTCCCTTATCAATGAAAGTAGAGTTAGGATCAATGATAGTTACTCCAGCTTTCATGTGTTCAGTTAAGATTCGCTTATTTAACTCAAGTGCTAATGTAGCAAGCTGTGCACGATCATTTGCACCTTCAGTCTGCCATGGATCATCACCGACAAACGCAGCTACGTGCTTACCTTTTTCTTTAATAACTGCAAGAGCGTCAGTTAGGTACTTTTCGCCTTGTGAATTATCAGTACCAATATCGTTAAGTGCTTCGCGCAATGCGTCAGCGTCAAAAACATTAATACCAGAGTTTACTTCTTGGACTTTAAGCTGATCTTCAGTAGCATCTTTGTGCTCTACAATACCTGATACGCTACCATCATCTTCACGAATCAATCGACCATAACCAGTAGGGTTATCTATAACTGAGGTAAGAACTGTCGCGCTACTCTTTTCAGCTTCGTGAAATGCTACAATCTCTTCAAGAAGTTCAGTAGTAAGCAATGGCACATCACCATAAGTAACAATTACAGTACCTTCAAAATTACCAAGTTTAGCTAAACCAGCTTCCACTGCACTGCCGGTACCTGGCACATCACCTTGGTCTGCGATTAACACTTCTGGGTTATGATTAAGTACATGAGATTCAATAAGGTCTCGCTCATGTTTTACGACAGTAACAAGTTTTTCAGGATTTAGAGCTATAGCAGTATCCAATGCATGTTGCAACATGGAAAAACCGCTGATTTCGTGAATTACTTTAGGCTTCTTTGACTTCATTCTGGTTCCAGAACCAGCAGCAAGTAGAACAATTGCTATAGGCTTATGTCCCATATACACTCCAGTTAGTGAAAGTTAAGTTCCGCCACCAGGATTCGAACCTAGACCAGCGGCTTCAAAGGCCGATGTGCTGCCGTTACACTATGGCGGAACGTGCGCTATTCATTAACGCACAAATCTCATTATACGCAAAAAATCGCTAATAACTAAATCCTAAATAAGGTAAGTTTTAACTATCTATTACTACTTACCTAGCTAACATTCGCAGCCATACAATAGTTACCCTATTTCCTGACTTTTTTCTGGTTTCCAGGTGTAATTTCGACAGGAAACCAGAAAAACTTAAGGAATACCGTAGATAACTAAAAGGAAATAATGTTGGGGACAGTAACCACGGGGTTAGCCACTACTACTCGGGTTTAGGTTGAGAGTCTAAAATTAATTGCATAAAAGTTAGGATCATAAAAACTTCTAAAGGTACTTGGCACACAAAAGCAATCATCAATGCAACGGGAACTTGGAACAACCCAGTTTTACCAAGTTACCCTGGAAGCAAAACTTTTCAAGGAAAGCAACTGCACACTAAAGATTACGTCAGTAATGAAGAATTCAGAGATAAGAAAGTTGCAGTAGTCGGTAGTGGCATTTCTGCGCTACAACAATTAGAAGAAATCTCTCGAGTAGGTACCGTATATTGGTATACCCGTAGCGAACCTATCTTCCATGGTGGTGACTTTCGTCCAGAAACTGAAGGTCGTGAAGTTATTCGAAAGGTTACTGCAGATGTAGAAGCAGGTAAACCAAGCCGCAGTATTGTTTCATATACTGGATTAGCATGGACTCCTTACGCACTAGCAGCTAAAGAACGTGGTGCTCTCGATAGAAGAGAAATGTTTACTACTATCGAGCCTAAAGGTGTCAGAGAGAGTAGTGGCAGCCTAACTGAAGTTGATGCAATCCTTTGGGCTACCGGTTTCCGTGCATATTTAAAACACTTAGCTCCATTACACTTACAAAACTCAGCTGGTGGAATTTTAGTAAAGGGCACTCAAGTCTTAGCAAATCCAAGGATTAACTTGATTGGTTTTGGCCCATCACAATCTACAGTTGGTGCAAACCGTGCTGGTGCTGCTGCAGTTCGTTCTCTAATGCACCATTTTAAGCAGAATAGTAACTAATAAACGAAGTATTAACCGCTAATCAATTTCTTCAGAGAGTTCCAACCAACGTTCTTCCAAAACATCGATTTCGTCTTTATGTTCATTAAGTTTATTGGTATATTCCATTAAGCCAGCATAGTCACTCTGGTCATGCTCCGCCATTTGTGCATGCACTACTTCAATTTTGTCATTGAGTTTCGCAATTTTGCGCTCAATAGCAGCTATTTCTTTAGTTATAGTACGACGCTTGGCTCCAGAAACTTTACTTGGCTGTTTTTCTTTAGTAGCACCATTGCTTTTTTCAGCTTTTGATTTAGCTTTGCTAAGTTTTAAATATTCCTCAATACCACCCGGTAGATGCCGTAACTTACCACCCAAGATAGCATATTGCTGATCAGTTACTCGCTCGAGCAAATAACGATCATGCGATACCACAATCAAAGTACCTGGCCAAGAGTCTAGCAGGTCTTCTAAGGCTGAAAGCATCTCTGAATCTACATCGTTAGTAGGCTCATCAAGTACAATCACATTTGGTTCAGCAAGTAAGAGCATCAGAATTTGCAACCTACGTTTTTGTCCACCTGATAAATCTTGAACATAAGACGATAAATGAGTTTTTATAAAACCTAAACGCTCTAATAGCTGTGCTGGAGTTAAGTTTTTTCCATCTACATTAAATGTAGTTTTATAACGAGCTAATACTTCACGAACTCGATCCGTTCCAATATCTTTTAATTGGGAAAACTGTTGGTCAAGCAAACCAATCTTCACTGTTTTACCAGTCTTAACTCGGCCTGAAGTCGGCTGTACAGTATTGCAAATCAAACCTAATAAAGTAGACTTACCAGCACCATTAGCTCCTAGTACTCCAGTACGCTCTCCTGGCGCTAACCACCAAGTAATACCATTTAAAATTGTTTTACCCTCAAAAGCTACACTGACATCTTCAATATCGACGACAGTTTTTCCAAGACGAGCTACGGCCATGCGTTTTAGTTCAAGTGGGTTACGAAATTGTGGTACATCTGAAGTTAATTCTTTTGCTGCATCCATGCGGAACTTCGGTTTTGAAGTTCGTGCAGGTGCACCACGGCGTAACCATGCTAATTCTTTGCGTTGTAAATTACGACGCTTCAGTTCTTTAGTCCTAGCAACTCGATCACGTTCTACTTGTTGCAAAATATAAGCGGCATAGCCGCCTTCAAAAGGTTCGACCATGCCATCGTGGACTTCCCATGTCTTGTTACAAATTTCATCCAAAAACCAACGATCGTGGGTAATTAATAACAACCCACCTGCATTTTTAGGCCAGCGATTTTTAATATGATTTGCAAGCCAAGCAATACCTTCAACATCCAGGTGGTTAGTGGGCTCATCAAAAGCAATTAAATCCCAATCATTAACTAATAATCTTGCTAAGGCTACTCGACGGCGTTGACCACCACTTAGTTCGTTAATTAGTGTATCGCGCGAAATATCAGAAACTAAGCCCTGAATTACATCACGAATTTTAGGATTGGAAGCCCATTCATAATCTGGACGACCTCCTACAATTTCAGCACCAACAGTTTTAGTTTCATCAAGATTATCTTCTTGAGTTAAGACACCAAAACGTAAACCTTTTCGAGCAGTAACCTGCCCATCTTGTGGTTCAATTTTGCCAGCGAGTAATCCTAATAAACTAGATTTACCATCACCATTACGCCCCACAATACCAATACGATCACCTTCTTCAACACCAAGACTTACTGAATCAAAAACCTGTTGGGTAGGGTATTCTAAATGTAAATTTTCTGCACCAAGTAAATGAGCCATTACTCACTATCCTCAATCCTTGCACCGTCACCTGGAGTGGAACATTGAATGACCACAAGTCCTTTTCTCTCTAGCTCCGCACATAGTTCAACTGCATGTTCAGCACTTGATGTAACTAACATAATCGTAGGACCTGAGCCTGACACCATAGCCCGCAAAACAGCTGGGTGAGTACGCTCTAACCGTAAGATATCTTGAAGTTCTGGACGAATATCCAAAGCTGCTGACTCCAAATCATTACCCATATATTCGGCAATTTCATATGGGTTAGCTGTTTGTATTGCTTGCAATAATTTAGTTGGATTAAACATTTCATGACCAGACTTTGTTTGCTCATCAAAACGTTTAAATACATCTGGAGTTGATAGACCACCAGAACTAGTAACCATGACCAGATTAAGTGTCGAACGACACAAGACATCTACTAATTGATCACCTTTTGAGAAACCACGTGCAGTATTACCTTGTAGTGCAAAAGGTACATCTGCACCTAATTGTGCTGCATGGTAATTAAGTTGTTGTTTTGTGAGTTTAGTATCAAATAGTGCATTAGCAGCGAGTAACGCTGCAGCTGCATCAGCTGAACCACCAGCCATACCACCAGCCACTGGAATTTCTTTATAAGTGTGAATATGCACATTAGTGGGATTTTCTGCTAATTTTGCAATTCGCGCTACAGCTTTGTATACCAAATTATTATCATCAAGCGGCACTCCGAAAATATCAATTCCAGGGGCTGCTGTGATAGATAGTTTAGTTTTTTCAGAACGGGTAAGAGTGATAGTCTCACGTAAACTAACAGCTTGGAATACTGTATCTAGCTCATGGTAACCATCTTGACGTTTTTGCCCTACTCCTAGACTTAAATTAACTTTGCCTGGTGCGCTTGCAATCACTTTATTAACCTGTTGCATGATTATCCATCTCAATCATTGCTACAAAATCCGTTAAGATAAGCTGTTCTGGACGTTTACTCAAATCTAATTCTAGCCTATTGGTATTGATATTCCGTTCCGGATATTTTTTATTCCAATTGTTAATTGCAGTACGGATAGTCTTCCGGCGTTGTGAAAATGCCATATCTATTAGTTCGAATACTGAATCTCTAATTTTTTCTGGATATGGATTAGCTTTGCGTTCAAAAAACACCAAACCTGAGTCAATACGCGGAGCTGGCCAAAAAACATTTTTCCCAACGGTACCAGCATACTTTAATTCCGCATACCAAGAAGCCTTTAAGGTAGGTACACCGTAAACTTTGTTACTTGGCGATGCGGTTAACCGCTGTGCGACTTCTTTTTGTACCATGACTACTCCATGAGTGATACTGCTGAATCGCTTTAAAATATTTAAGAAGATAGGCACTGCTACGTTATAGGGTAGGTTTGCTACAAAAGCAGTAGGCTCACTTGGTAATTCAGTAACTTTAACTGCATCTTTATGCATTACTTGTATATTATCTACAGCCTCAGGTAGTTGCTTTTGGATAGTAGCTGGTAATTGTGCAGCTAACTTACCATCTAGCTCCACTGCCACTACTTCACGAGTTTTACCTAATAAACCTAAAGTCAATGACCCAAGCCCTGGGCCTACTTCTAAAACAATATCTTCATCAGTAACTTTGCCAATTTCGACAATTTTTCGAATAGTGTTTGGATCAATAACAAAGTTTTGACCTAGTTTTTTGGTAGGGATAATTCCTAACTCAGCAGCAAGAGTTCGCACTTCAACCGGACCTAGCAGCCCAGAATTTTTAGGCATCCCACTCCCCATAGGCAGCTACTGTATTTTTATATAGCTGTTCGCACATTTCTTTTTCATCAACATTTAACTCATCGGCAATAAAACGTGCTGTTATTGCAGTCATGTAGCTAGAGTTCTTTTTACCACGATATGGGTGTGGTGATAAAAATGGTGCATCAGTTTCACAAAGAATTAGTTCACGTTTAGCAGTGTGCAATCCTTCACGGATATTAGGAGCATTCTTAAAAGTGACAGTGCCAGCAAATGACATGTACCAGCCATTATCATTACAGATTTCAGCTAATTTGCCATCTCCAGAGTAGCAATGGAATACAGTACGTTCTGGAGCACCTACTTCTTGTAGAACTTCCACAATATCGTTATGAGCATCGCGGTCATGAATCTGCAAAGTTTTGCCGTATTTCTTTGCAAGCTCTATATGCTTTTTAAAAGATGTCTTTTGCGCAGTTATTCCTTCAGAGCCAGTCCGAAAGTAATCTAAACCAGTTTCTCCGATAGCGACAACGCGTGGCCCTTGAGCTAACTTTTCAATCTCATCTAATGCTTCTTCAAGTTCATCTTTTTCAGCCAAAATTGGCGCCTCATTAGGATGAATTGCAACTGCAGCCACCACCCGTGGATCACGCTGAGCAGCCCAAACTGACCACTTTGAACCTGGCACATCACAGCCAACTTGGACGATTTTACTTACTCCTACCGTTTCTGCCTCATCCAAAGCTGTTTTTAGCTCTTTATCTGGATTTTCCAGCACCATATCATAATGGGTATGGTTATCAATTACTGGTGCAGGTAACGGCATTGGCAATGGCGCTAATTTCATCGTTACTTATCACTTTCCAAACGCGGGAACAATGGTTTTGGTTTGACAATCTGCTGTTCACCTGGAACTAGCTTATTGTGAGTAGCCATTAAGTTCTCGATACGCTGGTCAGCAATATCTTCATCAATGCTTAAACTCTCCCAATAACGTTCGGTAACAGCTGGCATAAATGGATGCAATAACACAGCAAGAATACGTAAACCGTCAGCAGCTGTGTATAGTGTAGTCGCTAACTTAGCTTGGGTATCCTCAGAATCATCTTTTGCTAATTTCCATGGCTCTTGCTCTGTGATATATAGGTTTAGCTCGTCAACAATGGTCCAAATCGCAGCTAAAACCTCATTAATTTTAGCTTCATCAATTGCAATTTCTGCATTTTCGATAGCCTCGATAATCACACTTTCAACTTGCATCTCACGTGAAGTTTCCTTACTCGGTTTTGGTAAAGTGCCATCAAAGTATTTAATAATCATCGCTGAAACACGAGAAGCAAGGTTGCCTAAACCATTTGCCAACTCAGCATTATATCGGGCAGTAAAATCTTCCCAAGAGAATGAACCGTCAGAGCCAAATGCTAAAGCTCGCATAAAGTAATAACGGTAAGCATCTACCCCAAAGTGACTAGTGATATCGTATGGCGAAATACCTGTTAGATTAGATTTACTCATTTTTTCACCACCGACTAGTAACCAGCCGTTAGTGACAATCTTCTTAGGGAGTTCAAAACCAGCTGCCATTAACATTGCTGGCCAGATTACTGCATGGAAACGTAAGATATCTTTACCTAACACATGCATATCTGCTGGGAAGAATTTTTCTAACTTTGCCTCATCATCTGATAAAGCAGTCCAGTAGTTAAGCAGTGCATCTACCCACACATAAATTACTTGTGAATCATCCCAAGGTACTTTTACACCCCAGTCGAATGAGGAACGAGAAATTGATAAATCTTGCAAACCATCTGAAACGAAACTTACTACTTCGTTACGTGCACTTTTAGGAGTAATGTAATCTGGATTAGCTTCGTAAAGTTTTAATAACTTATCTTGGAAGGCTGAAAGTTTGAAGAAATAGTTTTCTTCCTTTAAGTTTTCAACTGGCTTTTTGTGTATTGGACACAAAAGTTTCCCTTCTTCTTCAATTAGTTCACTCTCAACTTTAAATTCTTCACAGCCAACACAATATGGGCCTTCGAAAGAACCAGAATAGATATACCCTTCATCATAAAGCTTTTGCACAAATTCCTGTACTTTAGCCTCATGACGTTTATCAGTAGTACGAATGAAATCATCGTTGGAAAGCTGCAAGTGTTCCCATAGTGGTTTCCACTTTGTCTCTACTAAGTCATCACACCATTCTTGTGGCGTAGTGTTATGCTCTTGTGCAGTACGCATAATCTTTTCACCATGCTCATCAGTTCCAGTTAAAAACCAGACATCTTTACCAAGTTGACGATTCCAACGTGCTATCACGTCGGCAGCCACAGTAGTGTATGCATGACCTAAGTGTGGCGCATCATTTACATAGTATATTGGCGTGGTGATATAGAATTTATTTTCCACAGGTCCCTTCAATCGTAGGTTCTTGAATTCGTGAGTCTAAATTTTGTACTGTTGGGGTTAAGCGTACTCCAGGTTTATGAGTTACATCCACTCCTGAAAAAGTCATTGCCACTTTATGTGTTTGTCCTGGAGCCGTATGTAAAATCACTGTAGCAGTTTGTAAATTAACCATATTACTTAAAGCTACTCCAGCATCTTTCCCGTCAACTTTAACCGAATTAAATTCAGTGCCTGCAGGAGCATAAAAAGTATATTCATCATATAACTCACCTTTAACAAAACCTGGAGTAGATAGTCTAACACTACCTGTTACATATTCTGGTAATGAATTTGGATCGATATTCAAAGTATTGGTAACGGTGTAATTCATCACTGTCACATTGTTTTTATCTGTACCACATCCGGCTTGTGCTAATTGGATAGAATCCTTTAGATAATAATCCATCTTAGACTGCTGTAAGTTATTAATTGCTACTCCGTACATATACGCTGCTGGAGCTTGCACAGGGTTCATGACATCGCCACCAACTTCGGTACTCTCAAGAAGCTGTTGCTCTGGATCAGTATTAGACCAAACTAGAAAACGATTCTCATTTGCCGCTTTACCAAGGCCTTCAATTAACTTAGCGCCATCAAATTTACCTGCGGCAATTTGGTTAAATACTTGGTCAGATACCTTAGCGAAATAATCATCCTGTTGGGTAGGAGTAGTGTTTTTATATGCATCAGATAGTAATATTTGCACTACATTTTGAGCATTAATTTGGCTAGGTAACCCAGCAATACCATCAACACTCACAGGGCCGGTAGCATCTAGAATATGTGAAAGTGCAGTAGGATCAACGCCGATGACGCCATCAACATCAAAACCTTTATCTTGTTTAAAGATGTCATGCGCTAACTTACCGTTTGTCGGCCAATCCGGACTTGTATTAAAGATAATCATGTTTTGTGCAATACTCGAACCGAAAGTTTTAGTAAATGACTTATCTATCAAAACTGGATTTGGCAACTTATTAAACTCTTGTGGAGTATATTGCTCGCCAATTTTTAAGACACCTTGATTTGCGTTTAATAAAGTAAATGAACCTGGATGTCCACCAGAACCACGAAGCTCCGCATTATTTTGATTAACTACAAGATAGTTACGCTCTCCACTTGCCCCAAGCATATCTGGCAATAGTTTTAAAGTAGCACTAAAATTTTTGGCTTGAATACCTAGCGGAGCTATCTTTGTTTGAGCTTCACTAAACGGCTGTCTTGCAGCACTAACTAAACTATCTGGGTTAATGACTGCGACCTCTGCAGCACTGTTTGCAGTGTCATTTGCAATCGGTGATACTTCCTGTGACAAATCTTTAATTGCATTAATATCAAATTTTCCATTTTTAGGCTCAAATACAGTTTGATAATTCGCAATCTTGTTTGTTAAATCTTGGTTGATTGGTTTAGTTACTGAATAAGCTACATCTGATACTGCACTAGCAGCTTCAAAGTTAGCCCCAATTAATGGAATGTATTTCGCTAACCGCCATATTGGATCGCTAGTAGCACTATGGGCACTTTTAGCTGATTTTTTCATAGCTGTAAGCTGATTTGTGATTGCGTTTGTATCATTTTTAGCAAATGCTTGCTGTAATGCTGGCACTCCAGCATTTACTTTACGCAATGCAATTCCAGCTTGAACGCCACGTATCCCCAGCCAAAAAACACATATTGTCACAATAATGACAAAATATTTTAGGAATTTACCAGGATCTATAGCAAAGCGCGATAAATTTAAACTTGCTATTTTGTCAGATAAACTCTGACTAAAATCGGAACTACTCCGACCTGAATCTTTACTAAAAGCTTTATCAAATTCAGCTGTATTTCTTTTTTTACGCTTTCGTTTTTTACCTGAACTACCAGAACTTGATGACCCACTTGAACTAGAAGTCTTTGGTGGTTTATTCCAGTTGCCTTCGCTTGCCGACTCTGAAAATGAACGTTTTTTACGACGTTTTTGTGGTGAACTAGAGTTCGATGATGAACTAGAACTTGGGTTCGAAGAACTTGAGGAACTACTCCGCCTTTTTCGCTTTCGTTTTACCCCTGAGCTAGAAGAGCTTGAACTTGATGAGCCACTTGAGCTAGAAGAACTACTCCTTTTCCTCTTTTTCTTCTTCGGACTTCCATCTGGACCACTACCATGTGGAAAAAAGTCCTCGTACTTACCATCTTGAGCCATAATTGCTATTCTACATAAATTCAACTAGCAAAAGATACTATAAAACATAAGAAAGACAAAGAAATAGCGAGCTAGAACTCTTAAAGTCTAGCCCGCTATTCCTGTGTGTATTGCATTTGTTTTGTTTAGGCAGTGTAGAACACTATATAAATTCCATCTAATTAAAGATGGAATTTAGCTTTGCACACCATAACAACACTTAAAAAGGTATACCAACACAACAACAAACAGTAAGGAGTAAAATAATAAAACTTCAGCTTCATTATTCCATGAATAGTTTTGCTCTTATAACATATAAAAGACAAATTGTATCGATACAATTTAAAGAATTACTATTTTAGGTTGATATTTAGCCAAATAAAGTCATAAAAATAATGGCAATTACTTACCATGAAGCAATTGCCATTAAAAATATTTTCTAAAAATTAACTTTTTATTTTCTTTTTACGCCTTGGCCGAGCTAATATCATCAAAATAACTGCAAAGAATATTGTTAATGCGATAGCAGCAGCCCCAGCATCAACCCAAAATTGTGATGGGAACAACCTGATTAAAGTAGTACTTTCTGGAAATTGCCAGTTGCCTTTTGGAAATAGCAATTGATGAAAATTATTAAAGAAACCAGACCAATTTGCCCGAGCCAAAAATCCAACTAATGCCATCAATACGATAGTAAAGATAGAACCATTAAACAATCCTTTACGCATTCCACCTTTATTGTGCCCACGGAACAATAGTAATCCAAGAATACTTGCGATAATGAAAAAAGCAATTGCCCCGATACTGACCGCACTTAATAATGCTTTTACATCAACCATATGCGATACTTCATTCGGAGTAAAAGTCTTAGTAGTACCGTTAGACATCACAATATCTGACAAGTAGCGTGGTCCGTCAGCATTGTTAAGATAATTGACTACATAAGAACCATAATGCACCCGATCTGTAGCTGTAAAACCATACTTATCTGACGGAAAATTAGGGCGAGCATATTCATAAACTAAGAACCATGAAGTTGATAGCAAACGAATTGCTACCATCAACAAAGCCAACGGTGTGCTTAGCATAATCAAAAAACGTAGTAGTCTGGCCCATAGCTTTGGCTTCTTTGGCTCGTCTTCATCTTTACCATATCCAGGTAATTCAACTGTCTTATTAACCTGAGTAGTAGGTTCATCTTCAAGCTTTGCAGTCTTATTTAATTTAGGCAACTTAGCCGTTTTCTTGGTGCTGCTACCAAACTTATTAATAATACTAGTAGTCTGCTCACTCTTTGGTTTAGCTTTCGAGCTACCAGAACCTTTTTTCCAAACATCTGGATTACCCAGAATTGGTGACTCAGATGGATCATAGTCTGGGTCTACATTAAAAATATCGCGTTCTTTAGCCACTGGAATTCCTAAAATAGTTTCTCAAGTACATTATCTTAAACATAAAACATTTACCATGGAGCATAGTTAAAAGACACGGAATTTTTAACCTAATTATACTTACACAATTGCGGTTACTGGGACTTCTAACAACGACTTATCAAGCACACCTTTTATAGTGCGGTATAGAATATACACCCAAATAACAGCTAATAGTGCAGCTGCAATTGCTGCTGTAATACTGAATACCAAGGCATCTACTCGCTGGGCAATAGCTGATGAACCCGTACTATACACTGCTAATGGGAAAGTAAAACTCCACCAGGTTAGGGAAAACGGCATTCCTTTAATAGCAGTTTTAATTGTCATTGCCAAAACTAATAATAACCAAAAAGTTGCGAATCCCCATATTAATACTCCTCCGAAAAATGATAACCCATTTGCAAAAATTGCATACTCGTTAGGAAGAAAACGCTCGCCATCTTTAGCCAGTGAATTAAAGGAAGTAATTGTCTGACCTAATGGCCCTAGCACAATCCAAAAAGTTGGCATAAATACTGGGGAATCAATTTTATATTGAGCTAATCGCTGCCATATCTGAACCAGCACGATAAAACTAGAAATAATGCCAAAACCTAAATATCCATAACATACTAGCAACATATTACGACCCAAAGTTGGGCTAGTATAAGGGATAATCAAGGCTCCGGTACTGGCTACAAGCAATGAAGGTACCAACGGCATCATCCAACCGCCTACCACAGAGTTAATTCGGAATTCATGTTCCATGAAGGAAATATAAACAAGGCGTAACGCAATATAGGATGCCTGGACCGTACCAAATATCCACATACTAAAACAGATCCAGAATGCTATAGTCTCACCTAAGAATGGCCTAGTATAAAGCAAGAAACCACCACCTACAATGATGATTGCCATCGGCATTGCACCATAGAAAAATCCAACTATTGGATCTTTGATATAGGTTTTAATGCGTTCTGGCATAGTAAAGCGATGATATAACGTGGTGCCTGAGACTATTATTAAAATCACTAAAGCGATAAGCCAAATAGTAGTAGCTAATGGAATTTTTGCCGCAAATTTAAACGGCAACTCATATATTGCTAATGCTAAACCACCTGTACCTAACGCCGTAGCAAACCAGTTTGGCGCGAAGTACTCCAAACCAGCCTGAAAATTCTTAAATTCACCTTTTAGTTTAGTAGCCAACGTTAAAGCACTTTCCAGTTTCGATACCTTCTACTGAACGCACATAGTATTGTGCTGCTTCAGCTGCATCGACTGGAATGAAGCCAGTAAAGGTATCCGCATACTTACTCATTGACTCAGTTAGGACATTTGGGCTGACTACGTTAATACGTTGTGAAATATTAGCAGCTGCAGTATTAACAAAAGCTTTAACCATCCCATTTGCTGCTGCAGCAAATGAACTATTTTGCAGTGGAACATCAGTTAAGATTCCAGTAATTAAAGTAAATGATCCAGTTTCTTTTACATACTTCTGACCAATGCGTACTACATCTAGTTGTGATAAGCCTTTACCGTTAATTGCCGCATACATATCGTCATAACTAGAATTTTGTAGATCCCCAAAGGGAGCGCTACCAGCAGCAACTACCACTGCATCTAATTGTTCATACTTTTTGGCGGCTTCTTCAAATAGTGTAGTAATACTGTCACTATTAGTGGTGTCCACTGAATACTCAGCTTTACTATGTGAAGCCTCAATTACTTCATGTCCACGGGAATTTAATGCTTTTACAATTGCACTTCCTAAAGCTCCGGAAGCACCAATAACTAAGATATTTTGTTTTTTACTCATTTATCTATTATAAACTTTTAGTAATACCCCAAGAAAACATCTCTAATTTGTAAGCTAACTATAGTGAACTTTATCTACTGATTTACTGTTAGTATCATTAGATTATTCTTAACAATAAATAATCAACTACCATTTTGGAAGGTTAATTAGTGCCCAAAAAATCCACAAAAATGACGCGTTTCGCTGTGCATGAAATATGGTCTGGCGTCCATAAGACACTCAAAACGGATGCATTTGGTGGTGCACTATTACTAATTGCGACTATAGCTGCACTAATTTTTGCTAATTCAAGTGCAGCTAGTTGGTATCAAAAAATAAGTGATTTTCATTTCGGACCAACAGCTTTACACCTTAACTTAAGTGTTGCAGGCTGGGCGACAGATGGACTGTTAGCAATATTTTTCTTTGTCTTAGGTTTAGAATTAAAAGAAGAGTTTATTATAGGTAGACTTAAAAATCCTCGTAAAGTTGCAATTCCGATTGCTGCAGCAGCTGGTGGCGTAATAGTACCTGCATTAATATTTACCTTAATAAATCTCCACTCAGGAACATATGATTTACGTGGTTGGGCGATACCCTCAGCTACTGATGTTGCTTTTGCTGTAGCTCTACTTGCTTTTGTTGGAAAGTTTCTATCTCCAGAACTCCGCGCTTTCCTACTAACACTTGCAATTGTCGATGATTTAATAGCTATCATTATCATTGCAATTTTTTATACCAGCACTATTCATTTCTTATGGTTATTTATCGCACTAATACCACTAGGCGTCTTTGGATTCTTAGTGCAGCGTGGTGTTCTCTCATGGTGGCTGCTAATCCCATTAGCAGTGCTAACCTGGGCTCTAATCCATGCCTCTGGTATCCATGCCACAATTGCTGGCGCGCTACTTAGCTTTACTGTTCCAGTAAAACCAACTGAAAAAGCAAAAGTTCAAGTAACTATTGACGAAAAAGGTCGCCCAATATACGATGGCTTAGCTGCACATTTCGCAGATGAATGGGGTCTAGTTTCTGTTCTTTTTGCGGTACCCGTATTTGCGTTCTTTGCCGCAGGAGTAGAAAATGGAGGCTGGACTGGCTTACAAACTGCTTTTAATTCACCGATAACCATCGGTATTGTAGCAGGATTAGTATTAGGAAAACCAATTGGTATTCTCAGCACCACCTTCCTAATGAGCAAAAACAAACAGTTCACACTAGATCCCGCATTAAAGTGGCCAGATTTAGTAGGAATGTCTTTCGTGGCTGGAATTGGCTTTACCGTATCTCTGCTAGTCGGTGAACTGGCTTACGGCACACATAATCCCACTGAAACTTACGTGAAAATCGGGGTCCTTGCTGGTTCTACAATTGCTGCATTAATTGGTGGCATTATCCTTGGTTTAAGGAATAGTAAAGCCAAATAAATGGCGTCATTCCTTACAAATACTCCTTCAATTATATGCCTCATTTGTAATACATGAGGCCATTTGCTTCTAAATGTTAGCGACTTACCCAGGAGCATCACTGGCAGCAGCAAGTAACGGCACGACGACATCACTTATTGGCGTAGGGATATCGTACTTTTCCCCTAGGCGTTTTATCACGCCATTTCGGATATCCCATTCCATTGGACGGTTAGCTTCATAGTCAGTGAGAATAGAACTACCCATATCTTCTGGATAGCCTTGGAATTTATCGATAAGTTCTTTAATTACTGCATCAGTTAAAGTTGCGCCATCAGCACGAGCAACTGCAAGACATTCTTTAAGATAGTCTTGCACTAAATTTTCAATATCTGAACAGCGATACATTCCAGCTCTACGGCCAGTTAGAGCCATTAAACCATCTACTGCATTAAGTAAAAGTTTGCGCCAAGCCTCGGTTTTGAAGTCATCAGATAATTCGACTGAACAACGAGTATCTTTTAACACTTCTGCTACAAATTTAGCTGATTTTCCACTAGGTAATATAAAGTTTGGCTTGCCACGTAACCAAGCAGAACCGTCAGGTTGTGGTTGCACCGGAAACCAAACTACCGCAGGAATTACTTTAGATTCTGCGGCATGAGGTGAAACCATAGCAACTTGTTCAATACCATTTTGCAATACACAAACTACAGTATTTGGCCCACAGAGTGCTTTAAGCCAAGGGGCTGCACCTTCAATTTGTGTAGTTTTAACAGCAAAGAAAACTAAATCTGCTTTTTCTTTAACTTGCTTGGGATTAGTTTGCACTGGACCAGAGACGATGATGGTTTCATCTTGTACATGCAACACTAGCTGCTCTCTTGGAGTACGACCATATAGTCTTGGAGTTTTGTCAACTTCGTACAAAGCTGCTGCCACAGTAGTGCCAATTGCACCCGGCCCCACAATTGCAATGTTAAGGTTATTCGACATCATCATCATCTCCCTTTAAGCTACTTGGCTATCGTGCGTCAGTTATTGTAATTATTTCTTAAGTTTAACACCACAAAATAAGCATGAAACACTCAAAAAAAGCTATGGCACTTTCAGAATTCCAGGAGTATTATCAATCTCGTAAGGCTACCAAAGTGCAGCACCAATAACTCGGTGAGGACAAGCCATGAAAGACCGGAAAAGATCCTACCAGCTAGGTTCATTAATCGCACTAGGAGTAATATACGGTGATATTGGCACTTCACCACTTTACACAATGTCAGTGATTGTAGCTAATGGTGGTGGAATTTCTAATATAGATAGTAACTACTTGATAGGTTCTACCTCGCTAATAATATGGACACTACTTCTGATAACTACAATTAAATATGTGCTAATTGCCACCAGAGCAGATAACCATGGTGAAGGTGGGATTTTTTCCCTATATGCACGAGTGAAGAAAAATCGTAAATTTCTATTAATACCTGCTTTAATTGCTGGCGCCTCAATCTTGGCAGATGGCACAATTACCCCAGCAATTACCGTGACTTCAGCTGTTGAAGGAATAAAGGGGTATAACTTCGGATTCTTCACTTTCTCAAATGAGACTGATGTAGTAATAATAATTGTTTCACTTATCTTGTTTACGATATTTGCTATGCAGAAATTTGGCACCCCTACCATTGGCAAACTATTTGGCCCATTAATGTTAATGTGGTTTCTTTTCATTGGACTAGTGGGCATATTTAATATATTCCATGCACCAATAATTATGCAGGCATTAAATCCAATACCTGGAATTACCTTTTTGTTTAGCCCAGCTAATAAAATTGGAATTTTACTACTAGGCTCAATATTCTTAGCAACCACAGGTGCTGAAGCTTTATACGCTGATATGGGTCATGTTGGTAGGACTAGTATTTACCGTTCTTGGCCTTTAGTATTTTTAACTCTTGCATTAAGTTATCTGGGGCAAGGCGCTTGGACAATTAGTCAATTAGGGCAAAAGAATGTAGTAGTTAATCCATTTTATGAAATGGTTCCACATTCCTTAAAATTGTTTAGCATCTTAATTGCAACTATCGCTGCTATCATCGCCTCTCAAGCATTAATTACTGGATCATTTACCCTAATTAACGAAGCAATTGCGCTTAAATTACTACCAAGATTACCAATAAAGTATCCGGGTACCACTCATCGTCAAGTTTATATTCCAGTCATTAACTGGCTATTAGCATTTGTTTCTATTGGCTTAGTTTGGTTCTTCCGTACTTCACAAAATATGAGTGCAGCGTATGGACTTGCTATTACCATTGCCATGTTTATGACCACTACACTGCTCTATTTTTTTGTGAGCGCTAAAACTAATAGAGTTATCGCACTATTGTTTTTAGTATTCTTTGGAACTATCGAATTCGCATTCTTCATAGCTAATATGGTTAAGTTTGCTCATGGTGGTTACATTGCGATCCTATTATCGTTAATCATCAGTGGAATTATGGTGTCCTGGCATTTTGGTAATAAAGAATTCTGGAAACTTGCAAACGAAAGCAGACGTTTACCATTGCCAATATTCTTAGCACATTTGGACATGTTGCTTGTCAGTGATGACATTCCTAAATACACTGATAATTTGATTTACTTCACCAAAATCAAAAAAGACAAAATTAGACGTTCTGTTGCTAAATCAATATTGGATAATAATCCTAAAAAGGCTGATGTTTACTGGTTTGTCGATATTAAAACTACTAGTAGTCCTTACGGACAAAACTATAGAATTCACGCGATAAGTTCAAAAGTAATCTGTGTGCAATTTATCCTAGGTTACAAAGAACCTGTGCACATCAACGAGTATCTGGATTTCGTAATTGAAGAAAGCCAAAAAGCTGGAATTATTGCCGAGCAAAGAGCTAATTACACCATTTCACAAAGTAACTATGTTGGAGATAAAAAAGCAGTGATGTTAAGGCAACCAATTGAACCAATTCTTAATTCACCTAATATCCCATTCTATAAAAAGATTCTCATTAGTAACCGTGCATTACTGCAACACTTAACCAATTTTTATATCAGTAATTACAGTATTTATCGCGATCAAATAATTATTGAAGATGAACGTATTTCAATATCTAAATATCGGAAAATCCATCCTGAAAAATTAGACTAACTTAACTGCACTTGTTTAGTAGTGCCTTCAGCGCACGCTTTGAGAACTCTGAGTTGACGCCCAGCCATAATCTTATCTCCAGCAGCAAGGAACAATTTGAATAATCCAAAACCTTTATTCCGATTTGCAACACAAAGGTTGGCACGTAACCGAGTGTTACCATTTTCAAGCGCAATGACAGTATATGACACTGCAAGATCCCCGTATATTCGAGCAAATTCTGGTCTAGAAATTCCTGCAATATATGAATCTTTTTTGAAATCTGTAATCGAAAAAATTAAAAAGTTTTGCCCTATTTTAATTTTGCCTGCCCCAGGAACAAGTTTCCTTGGGCTACGACGTCCAAGAAAATCAATGGTATCGAAACTATAAGGGGCTAAAGTAAGCTGACAAAGCCAACGGTAAACAGTTGAAGTCGAAGCTGCAATCGTAATACATCGGATAGAGCGCTCACTGTTTTCAGGCATAAGATCATCTGCTGGGCTGGATGTTGCAATCTCAGATTGAGTAGCGCGAGTATAACGCAATATTTGTGGTACAGGTACAGTCCAAAATTTAAAATTCATACATTTATAATACGCTAAATGCTTCCCCCCCCCCCCCCCCCCGACAGAGAGTGTAGTATTAAGCAATGCTTTCAGTAAAAGATTTAACAAAAAACTATGGCAAACATCTAGCTGTAGACCAACTCAACTTTAAAGTCAATAAAGGGGAAATATTCGCTTTTCTTGGTGTGAATGGTACTGGTAAGAGTACTACAATTTCTTGCATCACTACCACTTTAGGTTTTGATAGTGGCAGTATTACTTTAGATGACTTAAAAGTTGGTAAAGATAATGACAAGATTCGTAATAGAATTGGGGTCGTATTCCAAGACTCGTTACTAGATCCAATTTTGAGTTGTAAAGAGAATATTGCGCTTCGTGCTAGCTTTTACGATATCAAAGATGTTAAAAGTCGTATTACCAAACTGGCAGAAATGCTTGATATTACTGAATTCATTGACCAACGCTATGGGACACTTTCCGGAGGGCAGCGTCGTCGCGTCGATATTGCACGTGCCTTAATTCACGAACCAAAGATGCTATTCCTAGATGAGCCAACTACTGGTCTTGATCCACAAAGTCGTAAGCAGCTTTGGAGCACTATAGATGAGCTACGTAAAACGGGGTTAACAGTACTATTTAGCACTCATTATATGGAAGAGACTGAAAATGCTGATCGAGTCTTAATAATCAACGACGGTAAAACTGTAGCCGAAGATACTCCTAGTGAACTCCGCGCTAAACACTCTAAAACTCGCTTAAAGATTAAAGCTACTAATCCACAAAAACTGAGTCAAGCAGTCACTAAAGCTAAGTTTGCGGAAGAAGGAAGCGATGAAATGCAGACAATCATTGTCCCTGATTCTAAAGCTGCATTAGATTTCTTAAATACTAATACAAATAATATTGAAGACTTTGAACTGCGCCACGGCAATATGGATGATGTCTTCCTTAACTTAACTGGGAGGAAAGGCTAATGAAAACTACTTTACTTTTAACTAAACGTAACTTAACTGTATTCCTTCGTGATAAACGTGCCGTATTCTTTGCAATGCTATCCCCAATTATTTTATTTTGTATCTATACTTTCTTGATTGGTGGTCAAGTAGAAGACCAAATGAAAGCATCATTACCAGGTGTTTCTAGTGGCAATATTGGCTGGTTCGTCAATAGCTTCTTATTAAGCTCCTTAATCACTATTACTGCCATGACTTCTGGTGCTTCACCACTAGCTCGTTATGTGGAAGACCGCAGTTTAGGACGTTTCAAAGATTTCATGGTTTCTCCAGTTAAACGCTGGCAATTAGTTGCTTCTTACATGTTAACTTCATTTACTGTGTCCTTTGCTTTCACATTGCTAGTAATGATTGCTGGATTAACTTATATTGCCAGCCATGGGCATAGCAATATGAATTTTGGTGGAATTATTGTCTTATTGCTGCGTATTATTTTGCTTTGTTTAACGTACTCGGCAATGGCAGCTTTATTTGCCTCGTTGGTTAATTCAAACCAAGCTTTTGGTGGTTTCAATGCAATCTGGACTACAGCATTAGGTTTCCTTTCCGGATTGTACATTCCTTTGGATGAACTTTCAGACTCTACAAAGAATTTCCTAAGTTCCTTACCTTTCGCACAAAGCACATTACTGGTAAAAGATCAGCTATTAGAAAAACCGCTAGCTGCGATAAGCAGTGGTAATAGCGAATTCTTAAGCAGTTTAAAAGAATCCGTTGCCTTTGACCTAACCGTTAATGGTCATACTGTACAATTGAACATGGTAATACTCTATTTAATTGCAGTATTTGTGGTATTTATTGTGCTGGGAGTAATCAAAATGAAGAATCTAATTCGTTAAAATATTTTTAGAATGAGCAAACTATGCATGATGAAACAACAAAAACAATAGTAATCACTGGTGCTAGTGATGGGATTGGCGCTACAGCAAGCAAACAACTTGCAGATACGAACACTAGGCTAATCCTTGTCGGACGCTCTCCAGAAAAAACAAAAAAAGTTGCTGAAGAAATAGGAGCAGAATACCATCTAGCAGATTTTGCACATCTTGATGAAGTTCGAGAACTTGCAGCTACTCTTAACAAGAACTGCGAAAGAATTGATGTCTTAGCAAATAATGCCGGTGGCATATTTTCTGGTCCCACCGCGACAGCAGATGGTTTTGAAACAACTTTCCAAGTTGATCATCTAGCACCCTATCTACTTACAAATCTGCTCATTAATAAACTAATCGATAGTAAAGCTACCGTGGTAAATACTTCTAGTATTGCGAATAGTCTTTATGGAAATATTGATTTGAACGATTTGAATAACTGGAATCATTTCACCCCAAACAAAGCTTATGGTGATGCCAAACTAGCAAACATTCTATTCACAAAAGCTTTGCACAATAAATTTCACAAAAAAGGGCTATCTACAGTAGCATTCCATCCTGGAATTGTAGCCACAAACTTTGCAGCCAGCTCCGATAGTAATATGCGTAAGCTTTACCACTCAACGTTCAAAAAGTTTCTTACTTCGTCTGAAGACGGCGGTAAACGGCTACGTCATTTTATTGAAGGAAAACCAAATACTGATTGGATTTCAGGTCAGTATTATAAGAAACCAAACCAAATCGGTAAAACTAATAAACAAGCTTATGATTCACACCTCATTCAAGAACACTGGAATCTTAGTGCTGAAATGCTCGGCATAAATTGGACGTAATGACTTTATAGTTTTAAATTGTTTCCTTCGGGCTGCATCTTTAATAATGACGTTATAAGTTTAATACGTACTATTCGTGTTCCACTCGTTTTTCTTATTTCCTGTTGTAATTTTGGGTGGAAATAAGAAAATGACTGGAGTTAGCTGAAACTGATTTTGTTACCATCAAATCTTAAGTACTTTTGTGCGGTTTAAGTATGTTTAAACATACTTAAACCG
>JASGDC010000041.1:0-40531 GCA_047608145.1 Micrococcaceae bacterium | reverse complement strand
TCATGTTCCTTTGTATAAGTGGCTGTTAGCTATGTATCTTTTCACTGTTAGCCGTAAAGGTTTATCTAGCGTTACACTGTCTAAAATTGGTTGGTGTTACCCAGAAAACAGCTTGGTTCATGTTACAGCGATTACGGTATAGCTGTTCTACTAAGTTTGACGGTTTGCTAAGTGGTATTGTCGAGGTTGATGAGGCGTTTATTGGTGGTCAGGATAAGAATAGGCATTACGGTAAAAAGCTAGGTGGGTTTGGCAAGGTTGGTAAAACTAATGTGCTTGGTTTCAAACAGCGTAACGGCAAGGTTAAGTTGCAGGTAGTTTCTGATGTTTCAAGGTCGACACTTCATAAAGAGATAAAGAAACATGTTGATTATAATGCAACTCTTATGAGTGATGATTGGCGTGGGTATCTTGGCTCTGCTGGCTCAGTGGTTAAAGAGCATTACACGGTTAATCATTCGGCACGTGAGTATGTTAATGGTTGTTGCAAGCACTAATGAGATAGGAAGCGTGTGGGCGATAGTTTATATTTTATTTTAACGCACTCGCATAATGCTCAAACTGTTAGTGATTTTGCCAAGTTCAAGCGTCGATTAGATATTGATTTTAATGATAACGATAAGCCTTCTCGTTTTGTGAGGTTCAATGAGTCAGCAGGGGCGAATGAAAACATTTATGCAATAGTTGCATTTTCTAAACCTGTCAATATAAGTAGGAATAAGCTAAATAAGCTCTGGATTCATGGGTATTCTGAGATTATTCCAGACCGTAAAGTTTTCCAAAAGCGAGTAAGGCAAGCTAACCCCTTTGAGTGCACTTGGCGGTCCGCTCGCAATATTTGCGACGGAATTAACAATGAGAATTAAGCGGTTAGATACTAATACGGTTGAGTTTACGGTCGCTAGTAGCTTGTTTATGAACGCTAACGATAGGGTTAATCACTGGAAAGGGCGTTCGTTTAAGACGGCTAAACTGCGGGCTGCAGCGGCTGATTTTGCTAAAGAGCACTTAGTAGATTTACGTTATTCGGAAACTAGCCCCTGTACAGTCCAGATAACCGTTGTCAGGTCTAGTAATCACAAGTTTGACGCCCCTAACTGCTATCCGACCGCTAAGGCTCTTATTGACGGTTTAACGGACGCTGGAGTGTTTACTGATGAATAAAGCGTGTTATCCAGAATCATGGCTTTAGCGTAGCCCCAGAGGTGTATGCAAACAAAATGAAAGCTAAGAAGCTGCGGATAAAGATTGAGCCTGTTAGTTAGACGCAATCGCATGGCGATTAGTTTAACTGGTAAATAAATAGTAGTGTAACAATGGTGTTATTCTAGTGTTATTGTGGTGTTATTGTGGTAGTGTTCTAGTTGAGAGGTGTTTATGATGATACAAGATAAAAAAAAGATTCAGATAACCATTGATAGAGACTTAGCTAATAGTGCTGAACAAGTTTTGAGTGAGCTTGGACTTAACCAGACCACAGCTGTTACCGCCTTTTATAAGCAAGTAGTGCTTAATCAGGCTATCCCTTTTGAGTTGCGACTTGATAGAGAGAAAGCAGCAGCACAGCTAAAAGAGACTATCCAGCAAGCTAAAGACGCTGGACTGGTTAATACTATCGACCTGCGAGACCCTAAGAATATGGACGATTGGCTAAATGACTCAGACTATGATTATTAGAGAGAATGACGTTATAGCTCTGTATGTAGAGTTTACTAACCGTTCAGGTGGTAAACGTCGCCCAGCATTAGCGTTGAGCTACGAGAATCAGATTATTACGTTCTACCCGATCACGTCTAAGTATGCGAATAGGTCAGAGCGAATCAAAGCACAGTATTACCCTATAAAAGAATGGCAAAGCGTCGGGCTAACTAAGCCTAGCTACGTAGATGTTGGCAATGAGTTAGTTAGCAATATCTCTGATGTAGAAGTAACCCGCATAGGTTCACTATCCGCCTTAGACATAATCGGCTTAAAAGCGTTTATCGCAAACTATCTATTAAATAAATAAATAACACCTAGTAACCCCCTAAAGTAACACTTAGAGAAGCTGCACGCCTCTCTGGGCGTAGTGTTACCTTTTATTAGGTCTAGACTTAAAAATGGCTCTATCAAAGGGTAAAAGCAAGGTAACGGCTACGATTCTCTGGTGGAAAATGGGCTAATTAAAAGTAACACTAAGGGTTATTTTGGTGTTACTTCTGGTGTTACAGAGGGGTTACAAAATGAAAAGTCAGGGCCTACAGACCTACTAAAACAACGCATAGAGCACCTAGAGGAAAAATTACACTTAAATAACACCCTAGTTGAACGGCTAGATAAGCAGATCGAGGAATTAAAAACTGACAAAAAAGAGCTATCAGCAACTAACAACTATCTACTTAATAACGGCTTGTACTATCGCACGCAGGTTGAGCGCCAGAAACAGCAACTAGAAGACAAAGACAAGCATATAAAACAATTGGTTAGCGGAGTGAACACTAACAACAATCAAGATATTAAAAGCTCATTAAAAAGTGATCTGCATAATCAAGATTTTTACAAAAAAGAACCTAAAAATGATGTAAAAAATAAAGAAAGTTTTGCTACTAAATTACGTCAATTTTTTAAGTAAAAAAACTATTAAAACATATTATTTTTTGGGTAAAACTTCCAGCAACGATTACTAAAACTTGACGAGATACTAACCGAATGTGCTAAAGGCTTACAAAGGTGAGGACACCGTTTAAGCACATCAAAACGCTACCGTGATTTAACTAAACATATACGTGGATACATTAAAACAGAAGTAAACCGTATCCTTAACCGTATAGCAGACACTGATATTCACAGTTTAACTGTTGAGAAACTAGACTTCCGTAGTAGCAAACTATCTAAACGGTTGAACCGTATCATCAGTAAATGCGGTAGAGCCGTGCTTAACAAGAAACTAGCAGGCCTTACTGAAACGCAAGGCATAGAAGTAACGGAAGTAAAAGCCTGAGTACACTAGCCAAGAATGTAACCGTTGCGGATACATTGACAAGAAAAATAGACCAACACAAGCCAAGTTTAAGTGCTTGCATTGTGGTTATAGACTTAACGCTGATACTAACGCTAGTAGAGTAATAAAAGGTAGACGTTCTACCCCCGAACTACACGCTAGTTCAAACACTACAAGCAGGGTATCAGCGTAAGAAAACTCTTGATTACTTGGATAACCAATTCCACACGAGATTTGGTTACCCATTTAATCAAGCGACCACCACGCCTAATAAGAATAGGCCAAACTCTACCCAACAGGTACAGTTAAAATATACTCAAAAGCTTACTTTTTGTAAATTAAGTATATAATTCCCGAACATACTACTGGCATGTGACAATTCTTTTACTAAGCAAAAGCTCGCTGATGAGATTGGTGAAAATCTAGCTGAACAGGCTATAATTATATAAGGACTACTGCGCTACATGCAATGAGTTATAAAATTACTACACTTTATAAAGCACCTCATGGTCATGCAGTGTCATTATGTTTACCATTGTGGTACGGGAATATATGCGTAGAAATATTAAAATAGCTTGTATATACCAACGAGGTATTGAATATCTTGAAGAAGTGTTTGCTAACTTAACTCCGCATATTAAAAACTTCAATAAAACTTGTACTGTTTTAGCTATGCCAAAAGTAGCCGTTAAAGAAGCTGACTTGCCAATAATCCAGTAAAACTTGATAAAGAAACTTTAGCTGAGTTGTATGGTAAATTAATTAATTCTTAGAAAGACTAAAATTGTGATTAAACTTATTATTACTGACTTAGATGGCACCTTTCTCAATAGTGAAGGTAACTTTGATCGTGACTATTACCAAAAAATAAAAAATCTTATGGATGATAAAGAGATAGCATTTGCTCCTTGCACTGGTAAACAATGTGACAGAGTAGTGGAACTTTTTGGTGATAAAGAGTCAGAAAGTTTATGGATTCTTGGTGATAGTGCTTCAAGGATTAAACATCAAAGGAAGTATGTTTATGAGTCGTTACTACCAAATAAATTAGGGTTAGCAATTATCGCAAAATTAGAAAAAATAGCTGATGACTTAATAATTATTGCCTGTACTAGTAAAACTGCCTTAATTAAGGAAAGTATTTCTCCAGCTGAAACTAAAGTAGTGCGTGGTTCATATACTTCAGTAGCAACAGTTAAGAATCTACAAGACATCACTGATGATTTTGTGAAAATAACTATTTTTGATCCCCAAAAACGCAGTTTTGAAACAGTAAAACAGTTAACAGAATTTAAAGATAAAGCTTATTTAGTAGCTTCAGAAGCTTCTTGGATTGATATTACTAACCATGGAGTTCATAAAGGAACTACTGTAAAGCAATTGCAAGATATTCTTGGGATAACTCACTCTGAAACTATGGTATTTGGTGATGGGCTAAACGATATTGAATTAATGGAAGCAGCAGAGTATAGCTTTGCGGTAGGGAATGCTTTTCCAGAAACCAAGGCTAAAGCTGCGTTCATTACCAAAACTAATGATGAGAATGGTGTCCTTAGCACCATTGAAAGAATTTTAAATTTGCAGGCATAGTACAAAGTATTGCTTAGGCTGTTGCTGTTAGTTTTCTAATTAGTTAGACTAGTACAAGAGCAATAATTAGAACATACTTTCTAAAGAAGAGATAGCGGATAGGTTAATGGCGAAGCGGATACAAAATGAACATACGCATCTAGTTGTTAAAGGTGCTAGAGAGCACAATCTAAACAGTGTAGATATTAAGATACCGCGTAACGCTATGATTGTTTTTACTGGGCTTTCTGGTTCAGGTAAGTCTTCATTAGCATTTGACACAATTTTTGCGGAAGGGCAACGTCGTTATGTTGAGTCATTATCTGCATACGCTAGGCAGTTCCTAGGGCAAGTTGATAAGCCTGATGTTGATTTAATTGAAGGATTATCTCCTGCAGTTTCTATTGATCAAAAATCTACTAGTAAAAACCCACGCTCTACGGTTGGTACGATTACCGAAATTTATGACTATATGCGTTTGCTGTGGGCGAGAGTGGGTGTGCCACATTGTCCAATTTGTGGTGAAGCAGTGGAATCGCAATCTGCTCAAGATATTGTTGATCAGTTATTAAAGCTTGAAGAGCGGACTCGCTTCCAAATTTTGGCTCCAGTTGTGCGTCAACGCAAAGGTGAGTTTGCTGACTTACTAACAGAGTTAAGTAAAAAAGGTTATTCACGTGCTTTGATTGATGGAAAACGAGTCGAGCTAACCGATCCACCAAAGCTTGCTAAGACCTACAAACATACAATCGAAGTTATTGTCGATAGATTAGTAGCAAAAGGGGACTACGAACGCCGTTTAACTGGTTCTATCGAGACAGCACTTGAACTTGCTGATGGGCGAGTGGTAGTTGATTTTGTTGATAAAGATGAAGATGATTCTGAGCGTCGTCGTAATTTTTCTGAACATCTAGCTTGTCCGAATGAGCATCAACTAGAGTTGGACGAAATTGAGCCTCGTTCTTTTTCATTTAATAATCCTTTTGGTGCTTGTCCTGCTTGTAGTGGTATTGGTAGCAAGTTAGTAGTTGACCCAGATTTAGTAGTTCCAGATAAAGATTTATCTTTAGATGAAGGGGCTATTGCACCTTGGTATTTAGGTAAAGCAACTGCCCAATATTGGGTGCGACAGTTAAAAGCTTTAGGTGATGATATTGGTTTCAAAATGGATACGCCATTTAAGAAGCTTAAAAAAGTACATCGTGATGCTATTTTGTATGGAAAAGATTTCAAAGTAACTGTTTCATATCGCAATCGCTTTGGCAGAGAACGTCGCTATACTTCAGGTTTTGAAGGAGTAGTAGAGTATATTTTGCGTAAGCACAATGAAACAGAATCTGATTATGCTCGTGCCCGTTATGAAGGTTATATGCGTGAGGAACCTTGTCCTACTTGTAAGGGAGCTAGGCTAAATCCTTCAGCACTAAATGTGTTAATTAATGGTAAATCTATTGCAGAAGTTTCTGCTTTACCAATCGATGAGTGTTCTGCACTTTTGAATTCTTTGACATTAAACTCACGACAAGCAAAGATTGCAGAACAGGTATTACGAGAGATTCAAGCTAGATTACGATTCTTATTAGATGTAGGTCTAGATTATCTGACACTTTCAAGGGCGTCTGGTACACTTTCAGGTGGTGAAGCGCAGCGTATTCGTCTTGCTACGCAGATTGGTTCTGGCTTAGTTGGGGTACTTTATGTATTAGATGAGCCATCGATTGGCTTACATCAGCGAGATAACCGACGTTTGATTAACACATTGATGCGACTGCGTAATCTGGGTAATACGTTGATTGTCGTAGAACATGATGAAGATACCATCCGTGAAGCAGATTGGATTGTTGATATTGGTCCAGGTGCAGGAGAGCACGGTGGTGATGTAGTTCATTCAGGTAGTTATAAGAAGTTATTAGCTAATAAGAAATCAATAACTGCTGATTACCTTGCGGGTCGTAAAGAAATTAAACTGCCAAAGAAGCGTCGGAAAATTGATAAGAAACGGGTAGTTAAGGTTATTGATGCGTATGAAAATAACTTACAACATGTTTCTGCGACTTTCCCATTAGGTGTTTTTACTGCTATAACTGGAGTCAGTGGCTCAGGCAAGTCTACACTTGTAAATGAGATTTTATACAAACACTTAGCTGAAAAATTAAATAGTGCAAAGCAAGTGCCAGGACGTCATAAAAGGATTACTGGTTTAGAACATTTAGATAAGGTAATCCATGTAGATCAAAGTCCAATTGGTAGGACACCACGTTCTAACCCAGCTACTTATACTGGGGTATTTGACCATATTCGTCGGCTTTTTGCAGAAACTCCGGAAGCTAAATTACGTGGTTACCAACCAGGTAGATTTTCATTTAACGTTAAAGGTGGGCGTTGCGAAGCTTGTTCAGGTGACGGAACTTTGAAGATTGAAATGAACTTCTTGCCAGATGTATATGTGCCTTGTGAGGTTTGTCATGGGGCTCGCTATAACCGAGAGACTTTAGAGGTTAAATATAAAGGTAAGAATATTTCTGAAGTATTAGCTATGCCAATTGAGGAAGCTGCAAATTTCTTTGAGAGTTTTATCCCAATTGCTCGTCATCTAAATACTTTGGTAGACGTAGGTCTTGGATATGTTCGACTTGGACAGCCTGCAACTACGCTTTCTGGTGGTGAAGCACAACGCGTAAAGCTTGCTAGTGAGTTACAAAAACGTTCTAATGGACGTAGTATCTATGTGCTTGATGAGCCTACCACTGGCTTACATTTTGAAGACATTCGTAAATTATTGTTAGTACTACAAGGATTGGTAGAAAAAGGTAATACCGTTATTACTATTGAGCATAATCTTGATGTAATTAAATCAGCTGATTGGTTAATTGATTTAGGGCCTGAAGGTGGTTCAGGCGGCGGTATGATTATTGCAGAAGGTACACCCGAACAGGTAGCCAAAAATCAGGCTAGTTATACTGGAAAGTTCTTAGCTGAAATTCTATAAACTGTGATTATGATGAGTACTGAATTATCCTATCGGCCACAAAGTCGAGAAATTCCAACTTCTCCAGGAGTATATCGTTTTTTTGATAAACATGATCGGGTAATTTACGTTGGTAAAGCTAAAAATTTACGTAACCGCTTAAACTCTTATTTTGCAAATCTGGAAAAACTACATCCTCGTACCTATGCAATGGTAACTACTGCTAAAAAAGTCAGATGGACAGTAGTCGGTACGGAACGTGAAGCGTTACAGCTAGAATACACTTGGATTAAAGAATATGATCCTAGATTTAATGTGATGTTTAAGGATGATAAATCCTATCCTTATCTAGCAATTACACTGAAAGAAGAATATCCGAGGGTTTTCGTTACTCGTGGACCTCGTAAGAAAAATATTAAGTATTTTGGACCTTATGTAAAGGTCTGGACAGTGCATGAAATGTTGGATATGTTACTTCGCGTTTTTCCAATGCGTACTTGTACTAAGGGTGTTTTTAATCGAGCAAGATCTTCAGGACGACCTTGTTTATTAGGTTATATCGATAAATGTGCTGCTCCGTGCGTGGGGAGGATTTCCCAAGAAGATCATTATTTAATGGCAAAGCAATTCGCTCAGTTTATGTCGGGTAAAGCAAAACAGTTTATTACTCCTCTTGAACGAAAAATGCAGGAAGCTTCTGACAATCTGGATTTTGAAGCTGCCGCAAAATATCGTGATGATATTCAAGTTTTAAAAGACGCTTTTGAACGTAATGCTTTAGTATTGCCTCAAGATGTCGATGCAGATCTTTTTGCATTAGCTGAAGATGACTTAGAAGCAGCTGCACAAGTATTCCATGTTCGAGGTGGGAGAGTACGCGGCCAACGTGGCTGGGTTGTGGAAAAGACAGAAAATTTAACAACGAAAGAAATTTATTCACATTTATTGCAACAAGTTTATGGTGGGGAAAGTTCCGATGAAATTCCACCTGAAATTTGGTTACCTAAATTGCCAGATAATGCTGACATTCTAGAACAATGGCTATATACCTTACGTAAAACTAATGTGAAGTTTCATATTCCTAAACGTGGTGATAAAGCAAATTTGTTAGACACTGTACTAGAAAATGCCAAAGAGTCCTTGCGCTTAAATAAAATGAAACGTGCTGGAGATATCACTAATAGATCTCTTGCATTACAGGAATTACAAGAATATTTAGAACTTTCAGAAAGCCCATTACGCATAGAAAGTATTGATATTTCACATACTCAAGGTACTAATGTAGTGGCTTCACTTGTAGTCGTTGAAGATGGTATTTCAAAACGTGGTGAATACCGTAAATTTAATGTAACTGGCGATGCCGCACGAGATGATACCGCGGCTATATATGATGTGGTCAGTCGTCGTTTTAAAAATTATTTGGAACAGAAAGAGAAATTCAGGTATCCGCCACAATTATTAGTAGTAGATGGTGGTCAACCTCAAGTTAATGTAGCGCAACAAGCAATAGATGATTTAGGTTTAACTGATGAAATTACTGTAGTTGGTTTGGCAAAGCGCTTAGAAGAAATATGGCGAGCTAATGAAGATTTTCCAATTATTCTTCCACGCGGTTCCCAAGCATTGTTTTTAGTACAACGGCTACGTGATGAAGCTCATCGTTTTGCAATTACTTTCCATCGTAAAAAACGTGCTAAATCAATGATTGATTCCATCTTTGATGAACTTCCTGGAATTGGGCCAATAAAGCAAAAAGCTTTGCTTAGAAAGTTTGGTTCAATTAAGAAATTAAAAGCTGCTACTAGAGAAGAACTTTTAGCGGTTTCTGGAATAGGACCTATACAAGCTGATACACTTTTAACATACTTCAACAACTCTGAAGATGCTTCCACTGTTATAGATACGGAAACGGGTGAAATCATAGAATCATGAACCAAGAAGTTGAATTACTAGTAGTTACTGGTATGTCTGGGGCGGGGCGGTCAACAGCAGGTAATGCCTTAGAAGATCAAGGTTGGTATGTAGTTGATAACTTACCACCACAAATGTTGCCAGTGCTATATGATATGGTTACTGAGTTTCCACAAAATAATAAAAAATTAGCAGTTTTAGTAGATGCTCGTGGCAAGCATTATTCAGCTGATACTGAAAAAGTACTAGAAGAACTTCGCTCTAATGGTTTAGATTTTAAGATTTTATTTTTAGATGCCAGTGATCAAGTGTTAATTAAACGTTATGAATTAGCTCGCCGCCCACACCCTTTGCAAGCAGATGGCACTATATTAGATGGTATTTCCGAAGAACGTAATTTCTTGGCTTCAATGCGTTCGATATCCGATACAGTACTTGATACTTCAAATTTGAATGTTCATGAATTTTCACAAGAAATTGTAAAAATCTATACTGGTAACACTGAAAATAAATTACGTGTTACGGTAATGAGTTTCGGCTTCAAACATGGCATTCCAATGGATGCACATTATGTTGCAGATGTACGTTTTATTCCTAACCCACACTGGGTGCCAGAGTTGCGGCCTAAGACTGGTCTTGATGAAGAAGTTAGCTCTTATGTATTAAAACAAGATGGCGTTGATGAATTTACTGATAACTATGTTGCTGCATTACGTCCGGTTTGTGAAGGCTATTTAGTAGAAAATAAAAACTACGCTACTTTTGCTATTGGATGTACTGGCGGTAAACACCGCTCAGTAGCAATGACTCGAGAAATCGCTAAACGTATTAGTACTTTTCCTAATGTTGAGGTTACTGTAGCCCACCGTGATATAGGACGTAATTAACATGTGTGCCGATTATCTGCCAACTGGCCCAATTAATATTGTCAGTTCAAGTACTGAAAATGACACTAATCCAAAAATTGTAGCGCTTGGTGGTGGACATGGTTTATATGTTTCGCTTAAAGCTATGCGACTTTTAACTACAGAATTAACTGCATTAGTTACTGTAGCTGACGATGGCGGTAGCTCCGGACGTATTCGTGATGAACGTCCCGACTTACTACCACCTGGAGATTTAAGAATGGCTCTTGCAGCCCTTTGTGATGATGATGTCTGGGGTAAGACTTGGCGTAATACCATGCAATATCGCTTTAATACTTCCGATGAATTAAATGGACATAGTCTTGGAAATTTATTGATTGTAGCTTTATGGGATCAATTAGGCGATCCAATTGAAGGTTTACGGTGGGCGGCAAGACTACTGGAAGCTAAAGGTGAAGTTTTGCCGATGTCTATTGAACCGCTACATATTGAGGGTGATTTAGTTCATAATGGCGAAGTAACTACGGTAAAAGGCCAAAATGCATTAGCTAAAGCTCCTGGAAAAATTAAAGATTTACGAATTGAGCCTAAAAATGCAAAAATTCCGGATCAAGTTTTAAAGACAATCGCTGAAGCTGAATATATTATTGTTGGCCCTGGTTCGCTATACACTTCTGTGTTACCACATTTCTTATTACCAGAGCTTAAACAAGCTTTGATAGATTCAAAAGCGAAACTTTGTTTTACCATGAATATTAACCTTGCTGATGATGAAACTTCTGGTATGAAAGCTGGAGATCATCTGGGAGTTCTTGGAGAAATCGCTTCTGGCGTTGATTTTGATTATATAATAGTGAATAAAGACAGTATCGAAGATGTTGCGGGTTTTGAAAAAGAAGTAGCAGCAATTGGAGCTGAAGTTGTTGCGGATAGGTTGTCGCATAGTAGCCATTCTGAAGTCCATGACCCATTGCGGTTAGCAGCAATATATAAAGAAATCTTTACCAAAGATTCAAAACAAGGAGTTAATAAGTAAATGGCGTTGACCACAGACGTAAAAGATGAATTAGCAAAAATTGAAGTAACTAAGTCTTCATGTAAAAAAGCAGAAATTTCTGCCATTTTACGTTTTTCTGGTGGCCTTCACATGATTTCAGGTCGAATCGTAATCGAAGCTGAAATTGACCATGGTGCTGCGGCTAAACGCCTATGTAAAGATATTGCTGAAATATTTGGCCACGAAAGTGAAATTATCGTAGTTTCTTCAGGAGGTATTCGTAAAGGCAGTCGCTATGTAATTCGAATTGTGCGTGATGGTGATTCATTAGCTCGACAAACTGGCTTATTAGATAGTCGTGGCCGCCCAGTACGTGGTCTACCTCCTTTTATTGTGCAAGGGTCACGTGAGGATGCTGAAGCAGTTTGGCGTGGCGCATTCTTAGCTCATGGTTCATTAACAGAACCAGGTCGCTCATCTGCGCTAGAAATTACTTGTCCAGGCTCTGAAGCTGCCCTAGCTCTAGTAGGTATCGCACGACGTCTTGGAGTTACTGCAAAAGCTCGTGAAGTGCGCGGTATTGATAAAGTCGTTATTCGTGACGGAGATGCTATTAGCACTATGTTAACGAAAATTGGCGCTTTGGAAACTATGGAACGTTGGGAAGAACGTCGCCATCGTAGGGAAGTGCGGGCAACTGCTAATAGATTAGCTAATTTTGATGATGCTAATTTACGTCGTTCTGCTCATGCAGCAGTAGTAGCAGGTGCTAGAGTTGAACGTGCTTTGGAAATTTTGAAGGATTCTGTGCCAGATCACCTTAAATATGCTGGTGAACTCCGGATATCACATAAACAGGCTAGCCTTGATGAATTAGGTAGATTAGCTGAGCCGCCACTTACAAAAGATGCAATTGCTGGCCGTATTCGTCGATTACTCGCAATGGCCGATAAAAAAGCTGCAGAACTTGGTATCCCGGATACAGAATCTAATGTTAACGATGACGATACGCTTTTAAATTAAAATAAAAAATAATTATCTTAGAGAAGATTTTTAGGTCTTAAACTAAGTTCGCATATCTGTTAGTCTAGATTTATAGGTAAATTCCTATTGTTATTATTTCAAGGAGGCAATTATGGCTGACTACACACTTCCAGATTTAACCTATGATTATGGTGCTCTTGAACCAAGTATTTCTGGGAAAATTATGGAACTTCACCATGATAAACATCACCAGGCATATGTAACAGGTGCAAACACTGCATTGGAGCAGCTTGCTGAAGCTCGTGAAAAAGAAGATTTAGCAAATGTTAATAAATTACAAAAGGATCTAGCTTTCAACTTAGCAGGACACGTTAACCACACTGTATTTTGGCGTAACATGTCTCCAGAAGGTGGCGATAAGCCAACTGGTGAACTAGGTTCAGCAATTGATGATCAATTTGGTTCATTTGATGCATTCCGTGCGCATTTCACAGCATCTGCACTCGGTATTCAAGGTTCTGGTTGGTCAATTCTAGCTTGGGATTCACTAGGTAAAAAGTTAATTATTGAGCAACTATATGATCACCAAGGTAACCTGGCCACTGGCACAATTCCACTACTCATGTTAGATATGTGGGAGCACGCTTTCTACCTCGATTACCAGAACGTTAAAGCAGATTACGTTAAAGCATTCTGGAATATCGTTGATTGGGCAGATATTCAAGAGCGTTTTGAAGCAGCAACTTCAAAGACTAACGGTCTTATTCTTCCTAATGGTGCAGATAAGAAAGTAGCTAAGGACTAATTAGTTAAAGTATTAGAAAATTGTGGTTAGGCAACAAGCTTAACCACAATTTTTATATATTGTCGAAAATAACTTTATTACTCTGCTTTTATGTGGGGAATGAGGTAGAATATTATTGGAAAAAACAATAATTCCTCTAGATTAAAATTTTAGGAGATACTCGTGACTACACGCGTTGCTATTAATGGTTTTGGTCGTATTGGTCGTAACTACTTCCGCGCAGCTCATGCAGCTGGTGCTGATATTGATATCGTTGCAATCAATGACCTAACAAGCCCAGATACTCTAGCTCACCTGCTTCAGTATGATTCAATTCTTGGAAAACTAGACGCTAAGGTAAGCGTTGATGGCGATAGCATCGCTGTTGATGATGATTCTTTCAAGGTATTCGCTGAAAAAGATCCAGCAGATCTTCCATGGAAAGACCTAAAGGTTGACATCGTAATTGAATCAACTGGTTTCTTCACAGATGCTGAAGCTGCTAAGAAGCACGTTGAAGCTGGCGCTAAGAAAGTTTTGATTTCTGCTCCTGCTAAGAATGAAGATATCACTATCGTAATGGGTGTAAATGACCACGATTACGATGCAGAGAAGCACACTATCATCTCTAACGCTTCTTGTACTACTAACTGCCTAGGTCCTTTGGCTAAAGTTATTAACGATGAATTTGGCGTTGTTAAGGGTCTTATGACTACTGTTCACGCATACACTGCTGATCAAAACCTACAAGACGGTCCACACTCTGATATGCGTCGTGCTCGTGCAGCTGCTTTGAACATTGTGCCTACTTCAACTGGTGCAGCTAAAGCAATTGGTCTAGTACTTCCAGACCTTAAGGGTAAACTTGATGGTTTCGCAATGCGCGTGCCAATCCCGACAGGTTCTGCTACTGACCTAACTGTTGAGCTTGAAAAAGAAGCTACTGCAGAAGAAATCAATGCAGCTTACAAGAAGGCTGCTGAAGATGGTCCACTAAAGGGTTACTTGCACTACAGTGAGGAACCACTAGTATCTCGCGACATTACTACAGATCCAGCTTCTTGTATTTTCGATTCTGGTCTAACTAAGGTTATCGGTAACCAGGCTAAGGTTATCGGTTGGTATGACAACGAATGGGGTTACTCAAACCGCCTAGTTGATCTTACAGACCTAGTTGGCAAAAGCCTTTAAATAAATGAAGGTGTCACTGTTTAAAACAGTGGCACCTTTTTCTTTTATAAACATTAAAAATATTTCTACAAAAAGGAAGAATACGATGTCGAATAAACAGCTTCGTAGTATTAAAGATTTAGGAAACTTAGACGGCAAGAAAGTGCTTGTACGCAGTGACTTCAATGTGCCACTTGACGGTACTAAAATTACAGATGATGGCCGTATTAAGGCTTCACTTCCAACTATCAAGACATTACTTGACGCTAATGCTCAAGTTATCATTTGTGCTCATCTAGGACGTCCTAAAGGTACTCCAGAAGAAAAGTATTCGCTAAAGCCAGTTGCTAAGCGTCTTTCTGAACTATCTGGTGTTGACGTAGTAATAGCAGAAGATACTGTTGGAGATTCAGCTAATGAAGCCGTTAAAAATATGAAAAATGGTGACATCGTACTTCTTGAAAATCTTCGCTTTAACCCAGGTGAGACTTCAAAGGATGAAGCAGAACGTGGTGAATTTGCAAAACAACTTGCTGGATTAGCTGATGTTTATATATCAGATGGTTTTGGGGTAGTACACCGCAAACAAGCATCTGTTTACGATGTAGCTAAGCTACTTCCAAGTGCTGCAGGTCTATTGGTAGAGAAAGAAATCGTAGAGCTTTCAAAGGTAACTGATAATCCAGAACATCCATACATTGTAGTACTCGGTGGAGCTAAGGTTTCTGACAAGCTTAATGTAATTGAAAACTTACTACCAAAAGCTGACACTATTCTTATTGGTGGTGGAATGTCATATACTTTCTTGAAATCTCAAGGGTACGATATTGGTACCTCACTTCTTGAAGAGGACATGATTGATACTGCTAAACGTATCGTCGAAGAAAGTAAAGAAGGCGGAGCTAAAGTAGTGCTACCGGTAGATGTAGTAATGGCAGAAGAATTTGATGCTGATGCTGGTGCTGAAACAGCTGATGTTGATGCTCTAGAAAAGACTGAATACGGAGCAAAAGCAACTGGTATGGACGTTGGTGAAAGAACTAGCGAACTATTTGCTAAAGAAATTGCAAAAGCTAAGACTATTTTCTGGAATGGTCCACTTGGGGTATTCGAATTTAAGAAATTTGCTAATGGTACTACAGCTCTTGCCGAAGCTATCAAAGATTCTGATGCTTTCAGTGTAATCGGTGGTGGTGACTCAGCTTCAGCTGTGCGTAACCTTGGTTTTGCTGATTCAGACTTTGGACATATTTCAACTGGTGGTGGAGCTAGCCTTGAACTTCTTGAAGGTAAAGAACTACCAGGTATTGCCGTACTACAAGATTAATTTTAGAAGAGGAAATAATTAATATGACACGTAAACCACTTATTGCAGGTAACTGGAAAATGAATCTAGACCACGAAGAAGCTACTAACTTCTTCCAGAAACTTTCTGACGGTCTAGAAGATGCTGGCATCAACTACAATAAAACTGAAGTAGTTGTTTTCCCACCATTTACTGACCTACGTTCAATCCAGGTAGTTTCTCACGACCTTGACGGAGCACCAGCATACGGCGCTCAGGATCTGTCTCCAGAAGCTAACGGTGCTTTTACAGGTGATATTCCAGCTGGCTTCTTAACAAAGCTTGGTTGTACTTATGTGCTTGTGGGACATAGTGAACGCCGTACACTACACCACGAAACTGATGCTGATGCACTAGCTAAGACTAAAGTTGCTATTGCAGCTAAGTTAGTTACGGTACTTTGTGTAGGTGAGCCTCTAGAGGAGCGTCAGGCAAAGAACCACGTAGAATACACACTAGCTCAAGTTAAAGCAGTAGTTGCAGAGTTAACTCCAGAAGAGCTTGATGATGTAGTTATCGCATATGAGCCAGTATGGGCTATTGGTACTGGTGAAGTTGCTACAGCTGAAGATGCTCAAGAAATGGCTGCAGCTATTCGTAAAGAAATTGCTAATATTCACAATGAAGAAACTGCTGATAAGATGCGCATTCTTTATGGTGGTTCTGTAAAGGGTAGTAATGCTGATGAAATCATCGGACAGCAAGATGTTGACGGTGCTTTAGTCGGAGGTGCTAGCCTTGATGAGGTAGACTTTGTTAAAATAGCTGAAAGTGCTCCGACAGCTTAAGTTAGGGTTTTATGAATCTTGATGTTATTAAAACAATCTTAGAAGTACTGCTAGCAATATCTAGCGTACTGCTAACACTTATGATTTTGCTACATAAAGGTCAAGGTGGTGGACTGTCAGACATGTTTGGCGGTGGTGTTACCTCCAACCTAAATTCATCAGGTGTCGCAATGCGTAACCTAAATCGCATTACTGTAATCTTAGGAATTATCTGGGTTATGGTAATTGTAGGTTTAGGTATCCTAATGAAAATGCAAGGTAGTTAAATCTAATTAGTTTGAATAGTGCTCTGATAGAAATAAATATCAGGGCACTATTTGTTATAAATTATTGTAATTTTTAGAAACTATACAGTTAAAGCCAAGCCAAATACCTTGAATAGTTTATAATATAGTTAATGGATTAAAATTGTTAGGAATTAGCTATTATTTTATTTCTACGATGATGTAGCTGAATGCCTATTGCTTACTGTAAGTTATATTTATTCTTAACAATTTTTAAACCAGCTCATTTTGTTGTATACTCAAGTGCAGCAAACCCTAAATAAACACAAAATAAAAGGGTCGATATCTTTATCGACCCTTTTGTCCTTTGGAAGAAACTCTTAAATTTTATTATTTCATATTTGCACGGTTTCGCATTCGTTTTAGTCTCCTCTTTGCTCTGCGCCTATTAGCAGAGAATAAGAGCCATAACGCACCGCCACCAATCATAATAACACTGAGTGTGGCAATTTTCCTGATCGTACTACTTGGGCCAGGATCCTGATTTTCAATTGGCATTTCTGTAACGCTATCTTGTGGTAGTGGTTCATCAGTGGAACTGCTAGAAGCCTTTGTTGAACCTGTAGGATTGCTGTTACTTGCACCAATAGTTAAAGTAGGGGATTGGCTAACTACGGCACCCTGATATATTAAATTAACTTGATAACTGCCATTTTGTGCGATGCCTTTAGCATTGCTGGTACCAGTCCCTGCAGCATCCGTATGGAATTGATAACTTGCAATTGATTGGGAGGTTTTAGTGTTAACTACTTCAGCTTGATAAGTACTATTAGGTTTACCTCTTGAGACATTAATAGTAAAACTAGTATTTTTGGAAATCGTTGATGGGGAAAGTAGGATACTTGGGGCATCTCCCAAAGCAACTGGGACTACTTGCATTCCGTTATGATGATCTATAGCTGTCGTGGCTGCAGAAGCCCCGGTATTTGCCAGTAACCCAATAGTTAAAACTATACCCATAGTAGTTATTTTCATATTAACCTTCTAAATAAAACACCCACTTACTAGGTAAGTTTAGCACCTAGTAAGTGGGCTTAATAAATCAAGTTGATATAAATTAGGATTCAAGCTGTGATACAGCAGCTTCATCAACTAACCAAAGTGTCTCTTCAGTCCCCGCAGCTGCAGAAGCTGGATTAGTTTCGATAGTAGCTTTGTCAGATAAAGACTCCTTTACTGCTTCAGTTTTACCTTCACCAGAGACTAATAACCATACTTTTTTAGCATTATTAATCATTGGCATACTCATCGTTAACCGCTCAGGCGGTGGTTTAGGTGAGTCTTTCTCAGGTAGCGTAGTAATTTCGTTTACCTTCAAATTTGCTTTACCTGGGAACAATGATGCAACATGTGAATCAGGTCCCATACCAAGGAATACTAAGTCAAATGCCACTGGTTCTGAGAAGTTTTCTGAAATTTGCTTGTTGAAAGCAGCAACAGCAGCATCTAAATTCTCAAAATCATCAGTAGCAGGGAATTCGTAAACCTTTTCCTGGTCAATCTCAATGTGACTTAACAATGCGTCATACGCTTGCAATGCATTGCGATCAGCACTGTCTGCAGCGACAAACCTTTCATCACCCCACCAGAAATGTACTTTTTGCCAATCAACATCTTTAACAGCTTTATGATTGGCAATAGCCTCTAGTGCAGCAATACCGATAGTACCGCCGGTTAAGACGAAATGTGGTTCATCACCTTTAGCTTGCACAGCAGCAAGCTCTTTGATAGCGCGAGTAGCTATATCTTCTTTTAGTGCATCCTCATCTGGATGACGAATAATATCTTTTGTCATTATTGTCTCGATATCTTTACTTTGGTAACTCAACATACCGTAAACCTTTTGTTAAGGTCTCACCATATACTTCATCAGCATCCATGCGACGTAGCTCTTCAGCTAGGCAATCTGCCAGTTTACGGTGTGGTAGATTAATGTTTTGTGGGCGTTCATTTGGCTGATCTAACTCAGCTATTTCATCAGCTTTAGTACGCGAAATGCGTATTTTGCCTTCAGTAGTTTCAATAGTTACGCTCACAATACCTTCTGTACCTTTATGACCTTTCAAAACTGCTTTTTGTTTAAAAGCTAGTCCAAGCCATGCAGCTAGTAAGTAAGAACGTGGTGATTTAAGCGAACTTTCTACAGTAATTGATTTCACTTTAGGATTTTTGACGCTATTGAAAACAGCAACTAATTGTTCACGCCAGTAAGTCAAACGTGTCCAAGCAAAATCAGTGTCTCCATCAGTATAGAATTCAGCAAGTTCTTCAAGAGCTTCAAATGGTTTATCGGCATTTGCAGAATCCGTGATACGACGTTGTGAAATCTTACCTAATGAAGTCGTAGAAAGATTTCCAGGGAATTCATCTGGCCAGAAAGTCACAATAGGAGAGTCTGGTAGCAACAAGTTACTTACTAGACTAGTCTTTTCATGAATTAGCTCACCAGCAGTTTCCAAAATCACGATTTCAGAAGCACCAGCGTCAGATCCTAAACGAAGTTCAGCATCAAGACCAGTTTTTTTCTTCTTACTATTTGAAGCAAATACAATTACACGACAAGGGTGCTCATGGCTTGCTTCCTTCGCGGCATTAATTGCCTCATCTTCGTGCCCTTTTTCAGTAACGACTAATAATGTCAATACACGACCAAGAGCAACTACACCACTTTCTTTACGGAGTTCGACAAGTTTCTTGCCAACTTCAGTGGTGGTAGTATTCGGAAGTTTAATTATCATGGTCGCCTCCAAGTACGTCCGTCACGAGCCATCATATCCTCAGAACTTTGAGGCCCCCAGCTACCTGGAGCATATGTCTCAATTTTCCCTTTACTCTTAGCCCAATGCTTCTCAATTGGATCAAGAATCTTCCAAGAAAGTTCAACTTCGCGATGGCGGGGGAATAGTGGTGCTTCTCCTAGTAACACATCAAGAATCAACTTTTCATATGCTTCTGGACTTGTTTCAGTGAACGCGTGGCTATAACCGAAGTCCATAGTCACATCACGTACTTCCATTTCAGTTCCAGGAACTTTAGAACCAAAACGGATCGTTACGCCCTCATCTGGCTGTATACGAAGTACGATTGCATTTTGACCGAAACCGGTATCATCAAGATTCTTGAATAAACCAGTAGGTTTCTTCTTCATGATTAAAGCAATTTCAGTAACCCTGCGCCCTAGACGCTTACCAGTACGTAAGTAGAATGGGGTATCTGCCCAACGACGAGTATTAACATCCAGGCGGATTGCAGCGAATGTCTCAGTAGTAGATTCCTTAGAGAAACCTTCTTCGTTAAGATATCCGACTACTTTCTCACCACTTTGCCAGCCACCGCCATATTGACCACGAGCAGTATGCTTTGCCAAATTACGAGGTAGGGTAACTGCTGAAAGTACTTTTTCTTTTTCAATACGAAGATTTTCGGCATCAAAAGCAACTGGTTCTTCCATAGCAGTCAAAGCAAATAACTGTAGTAAGTGGTTTTGAATTACGTCACGAGCAGCGCCTACACCGTCGTAATACGCAGCTCTACCACCAATACCTATATCCTCGGCCATAGTAATTTGCACATGATCTATGTTTGCTGAATTCCATAGTGGTTCAAACATTTGGTTTGCAAAGCGCAATGCCAAAATATTTTGTACTGTTTCTTTACCAAGATAGTGGTCGATACGGAATACGTTATCAGCAGGGAATACCTTTTCAACAATACGGTTTAGTTCTTGTGCAGATTCTAAATCGTGTCCGAAAGGTTTTTCAATAACTACACGACGCCAGTTTTCATCAGTTTCTTGCGCAAGTCCATGTTTTGAAAGTTTAGTACAAACTTCTTCGAATAGTTTAGGTGGAATAGATAGATAGAAAGCATGGTTACCTTTTGTACCTTGCTTCTCATCTAATTCAGCAAGAGTCTCTTTCAAATTTTTGAAAGCTTCATCATCGTCAAAATTACCTTGAACGAAACGAATGCCCTTAGCTAGTTGTTTCCACACTTCTTCTTTAAATGGAGTACGAGCATGTTCTTTTACTGATGCTTTCACAATCTCTGCGAAGTTATCGTCATCGTGGTCTTTACGAGCAAAACCAACTAGACCAAAGCTTGGCGGAAGCAAGCCGCGGTTTGCGAGATCGTAAACCGCGGGCATAAGCTTCTTGCGTGACAAGTCACCAGTAACACCAAAGATAACTAGCGATGAAGGACCTGCAATCCTCTTAATACGTCTATCTCTAGAGTCCTTTAAAGGATTAGTTGGAGATTTGTAATTTTCTGCCATGTCCTAGCCTTTTAAATTAGCGAATGTATTTGTCAATGTTTTAACACCTGCAGCAGTGTCTGTTAGATACAAAGTAACTACTGGACGTCCAAGGTCATTTAGTACATTTGCATCGCCACCAGCCTGAGCAACGATTACCTGTCCAAACGTGAAATTAAGTCCAGGAATTTCGATATCGTCACTGTATGTACCAGTTACTTGAAGGAATACTCCAACAGGCTTTCCACCCTTATGGTACTGTCCCGTAGAGTGAAGGAAACGAGGTCCCCAACCAAATGTTACTGGACGCTTTGTATATTCTGCAGCTTCTTCACGAACTGCATCAAGTTCTGTATATTTTTCACGATCTAGGTATGCCTGAATTGCTAGGTAACCTTCTTTATCGTCAATAGCACTAGCTAGTTTTTCGATTACTTCAGCAATTGTTTCTGCACCAGAAATAACTTCTTCAGCATGGCTAGAAGCATAAACTTCGATACCTTCATCAGTAACAACTGGCTTAGTTGTATCTTCAGAAACACCTTTGTTTAATAGATCACGAGCTGCTTGCTTTGCAGACTCCACATCAGGCTGATCAAATGGATTAATACCTAGTAGATAGCCAGCGACAGCAGTAGCATATTCCCAAAGGTACATCTGCTCACCTAAGCAACCTGCAATGGCAAACTGATTATCACCAAGGTCGTAACCTTTAGCGTCCTTTTGTAGACGAGCAATTACAGTATCAGGTAGTTTATGCTTAGTTTCAAAGTCACCTTCATTAACTACTACTGGCAAAACACCAGTTTGATCTTTACCAGTAGATTCAGCAATTAGTTGCTCTGTCCAGTCTGGGAAACCAACAATACCTGAACCATCTTCTACAAGTATAGTCTTGTCACGAAGTGGTTTAGTACCTGCCATTGCAACACCTAGAGCAAGTGCTGGGTTATCTTTAGTATCTTCAAGAACTGCAGCACGAGCCTTACCTGCGTGGTCAAGAAGTTCTTTAATATCAACTCCTGCTAGACCTGAGGGTACTAGACCAAATGCAGTTAGGGCAGAGTAGCGGCCACCAACTTCTGGATTAGCCTGGAAGATCGCGTAACCATCTTCTTTTGCCTTTTTTTCCATTGGTGAACCTGGATCAGTAACAATGATGATGCGTTCTGTAGCATCGATGTTTGCTTCTTTGAATAGTTTCTCAAAAGTACGCTTCTGAGAATCTGTTTCTAGAGTAGAACCTGACTTTGAAGAAACTACAACAGCAGTCTTTTCTAGGTCTTTACTAACTACACCGTGAATCTGCTCTGGATCTGTAGAGTCCAAAACTACTAAATCTACACCATAAGTCTGAGTGATTACCTCAGGAGCTAGGGAAGAGCCGCCCATACCACAAAGTACGATACGGTCTACACCCTTTTCATTAAGCTCTTTTTTCTTAGCTAGGATTGGTTCTACTAACTTTTGTGAAGTTTCAGGTAGGTCAACCCAGCCAAGACGCTTAGAGCTTTCGTCTTCAGCTTCTTTACCCCAGATTGTATAATCTTTTTTAGCAATACGAGAAGCAATCTTATTATTGATTAAATCTTCAATATTGTTTTCTAGGGCTTCTTTTGTAATTTTTCCGAGAATTACTTCTACCATTATTTATTTTCCTTAAGACCAGTTTCTACAGTTTCGAGTAGCTCTTTCCAGCTAGCTACGAACTTGTCAAGCCCTTCTTCTTCTAAGGTGTTAACAACCTCGTCATAAGAAATGCCTAGTTTTTCAAGATCCTCGATAACTTTTCTTGACTTATCGTAAGCACCAGTAATTGTGTCACTAGTAATCTTGCCGTGGTCATAAGTAGCTTCTAGAGTCTTTTCTGGCATAGTGTTCACGGTGTCTTTAGCAACCAAACCTTCTACATAAAGAGTGTCAGAAAGATTAGGGTCTTTTACACCTGTAGAAGCCCAAAGTGGACGCTGAGTATTTGCACCTTCAGCTTTTAGTTCTTTCCAGTCACTAGTTTCTAATGACTTCTCATAAACTTCATAAGCCAAACGAGCATTTGCAAGACCAGCTTTGCTCTTTAACTCTTTAGCTTCATCAGTGCCGATTTTATCAAGCTGAGCATCAACTTCAGTATCTACACGAGATACGAAGAAAGAAGCAACTGAGTGAATATTAGAAAGGTCATTACCATTCTTCTTAGCTAGTTTTAGACCAGCGAAGTATGCGTCAATAACCTTTTGGTAACGCTCTAAAGAGAAAATCAAAGTAACGTTAACGCTGATACCTGCACCAATTACTTCTTCGATTGCCTTAAGACCTTCGATGGTAGCTGGAATCTTAACGAGTAGGTTTTCTTTGTTAATTTTCTTAGCAATTTTCTTAGCAGATTCTACAGTTCCTTCTGTTTCACGAGCTAGTAGTGGGTCTACTTCGATAGATACACGACCATCTACATAATCGGATTTTTCTGCAACTGGCTTAAAGATGTCACATGCATTAGCTACGTCATCTGTAGTCATCTCAAATACTGCATCTTCAACACTTGCATTTTTTGCTGCAAGTTCTTTTAGCTGTGCGCTGTATGCTTCACCGTTTGATAGGGCACCTGCGAAGATTGTTGGGTTAGTAGTAACACCGTTAATACTAAACTTCTTAATCATCTCCTCTAGGTTTCCACTTTCGATGCGTTCACGAGAAAGATCGTCTAGCCAAACAGCTACACCATTTTCTAGTAATAATTCAGTTGGAGTAGAAGTCATTATTTTCCTGCTTCCTTAATAGATTTTTGTGCTGCTTCAACGACAGCCTCTGGAGTAAATCCAAATTCTTTGTATAGTGTCTTGTAATCACCAGATGCGCCGTAGTGATCTAAGGAGATAACTTGACCTGCGTCACCGACGTATTCACGCCAGCCGATACCATGTCCAGCTTCAATAGATACTCGAGCTTTAATATCCTTTGGCAATACCTTATCTTGGTAAGCTTTTGTTTGCTCGTTGAACCATTCCACACAAGGCATAGAAACTACGCGAGCTGCAGTGCCTTCTTTTTCAAGTTTTTCTTGAGCTTCCATGGCAATTGCAACTTCAGAACCAGTAGCAATCAAAATCACTTCTGGTTTTGAGCCTTTAGCTTCTGAAAGGATGTAACCACCTTTAGCTACATCATTTGCAGATGCATTATCTTTACGATCAAATACTGGAACGTCTTGACGAGTAAGAATAATACCAGCTGGACGGTCAGTATTGTTCAAGATAGTCTTCCAAGCTACTGCAACTTCATTTGCATCAGCTGGACGTACTACATCGAAACCTGGGATTGAACGTAGTGCCCAAAGATGCTCTACAGGTTGGTGAGTAGCACCGTCTTCGCCTAGACCAATTGAATCGTGAGTCCATACATAAATTGCTGGAACCTTCATAATTGCACTTAGACGAATTGCTGGCTTCTGGTAATCACTGAATACTAAGAAAGTACCGGCAAAAGCACGAGTATGACTAGTTAAAGTAATGCCATTGATGATTGCCGCAGCTGCGTGCTCACGAATACCAAAGTGAAGCACACGACCGTATTCGTCACCCTTCCATTCGTTTGTCTGGTGTTCTTTTGGAATGAATGAAGGAGAACCTTCAATAGTAGTATTGTTAGATTCTGCAAGGTCTGCTGAACCGCCCCAAAGTTCTGGAAGTTTAGGACCAATAGCTGTCAATACTTGACCAGAAGCTTTACGAGTAGAGATAGGAGAATCAGAAGGGAATGTAGGAAGTTCCTTATCCCAACCTTTCGGAAGTTCATAAGTCTTTAAGCGCTCTAGTAGCTCTGCTTCATCCTTATGATCTTTTTCCCATTTATCTAACTTCTTGTGCCATTCTTTATGTAGTTCTTTACCTTTTTTCTTAGTTTCACGAGTATGTTCTAATACCTTATCGTTAACTTCGAATGTCTTATCTGGATCAAAAGCAAGAACCTCTTTAAGGCTACGTAGTTCTTCCTCACCAAGGGCAGAACCGTGAATTTTACCGGTATTTTGTTTAGTTGGTGAAGGCCAACCAATAATTGTTTCCAAAGCGATGATTGAAGGTTTGCCAGTTTCAGCTTTAGCTGCTTCAATAGCATCGTATAAAGCATCTACATCTTCGTAATATTCTTCACCTTTACGCCAATTTACTTCTTGGGTATGCCAACCATAAGCTTCATAACGCTTTAAAGTGTCCTCAGTAAGTGAAATATCGGTATCATCTTCAATCGAAATCTTGTTTTTATCATAAATAACGACCAAATTACCAAGTTCCTGATGACCAGCTAGCGAACCAGCTTCACTAGTAATACCTTCCATGATGTCACCATCAGAAGCTAATACATAAATATGGTGGTCGAATGGGCTTTCACCTTGTTTAGCTTCTGGATCCATTAGCCCGCGTAGACGACGTTGTCCATATGCAAAACCAACGGCAGTTGCTAAACCTTGTCCCAAAGGACCAGTAGTCATTTCTACACCATCGGTGTGACCATATTCTGGGTGAGCCGGTGTCTTAGAACCAAAAGTACGCAGAGCCTTTAAATCATCAAGAGATACATCATAACCAGATAAGTAAAGCTGGATATATTGAGTAAGACTTGAGTGTCCACATGAAAGGATGAAACGGTCACGACCAAGCCAATTCATATTACTTGGGTCATGGTTCATAACCTTGTGATAAAGCATATACGCAACTGGTGCTAAGCTAATTGCTGTACCAGGGTGACCATTTCCAACTTTTTCAACTGCATCAGCGGCTAATACACGTACCGTATCTACAGCTTTTTTATCTAATTCTGTCCATTCTAATTTAGACATAGGGGGCAATCCCTCCTCATAAATGAATTTTTATAGTTTTGTACATATCCAGCTTATCCCTTTATAGCGAAGTAATACAGCATTAAGTTAAACTTTGCTAATTTATATATTTAATTGAAAATGGTACTTCTACTGCAATAATTAAATTTTGATTTAATTATTCACAAATTACGTAAATAACGGCAAGTAGGAGTTAGTCATGGATAAGTTAGGGAAGCCCACAAATAATGAAAGTATTTCACGCAGAAGCATTACAAAAGGAACTTTATTCACTGCTCCGGTAATTGCCGTTACTGTTAGTGTCCTTGCTTATACTTCTTCTACGGACCCTATAGCTGATTCTGGTATTTTGGCTTACTATATTGAACAAGCAACAGGAAGTGTCCGAGTAACAAATACTTCAACTACACATCCATGCCCTGGAATCCTTATTGCTGCTTGGGCACCAGTCTTGAGTTATCCTTATTTTGGGTAGTCCTTTTAAGTTTAGGGTCCTGACTAGAACAGGGGTTTTCTCTGATTCTTTTTAAGAGTATTTTATACATATTTTCTTTTCTGCTCTTGAAGCGAAATTCACATTCATTTCAAATGAAGGTAGAATTTGTCTTTTTTGATGCCTTTAAATTTCAGTAGTCTTGTTTTCGAGTAACCCCAGAATCCTTCAATACCGTTGATGTGTGAGTTACCACGCGCGTATTCATGCTTGCCATGATCTACACGTAAATTGTTTCTCATACCCGACATCAACTAGCCCATTATATCCCAATTGGAGTATTGAATTTGCAATTTATCATTTATAATTTCAACAATACTTTTTGTAATTTCTGGGTGTTTAAACTGTATATGATCCCAAAACATTAAGGTATTCTAAAATATATTTTTGACTAGGTTTACTTATTGCTTGATACCGCTGTTTAACTAATTTATATGGTACTTTTGCGCCCTTCAAGTTATATTCTGGTCTTAATATTGAAATGAAATCATTTACTTCATTACGTATTTTTATCTCGTTAAGGATAACCGCAGTAGACCGTTCATGTTTATATGAAAAAGTAGTGTGATAGGCTGCAGAATTCATAAAATCTTTTAATACTATATTTAATTTTCGTTGGTCAATATGATTAGTGTTTTTATCTTCATCAAGTTTTTTGACACTTTTTATATATGTCTTTAAATCATGTGGCTCAATGAAACTAGTTTGTTTATTATTGTCTTTTGCTGAGCATGGAGGATAGAGTATTATGACTCGATCTTGAATTTTTCTGGTTTGCTCGTTTTTCAGATTGCTAAACTTAGGTATCGGATCCTTAGCATTCTCTATTCTTAAAATTGGTACCCGAGTAGTTTCTGGTAGCTTCTTATGCTTATTAGGTGAGCCAAAAGTAATTAATCCCACTGTTTTATATCGCTGCATGAAATCATCATCACTGAGCAAGTTTATTGCACTCATCCCACCCAGACTATGTCCTACCAATAAGACTTCATCTCCAATACCAATACCTGCAGCCTTTATTGCTTGTTTGATAGTTTCACGATGACCAGTTTCATTCTTAGCTAAAAACTCTCGGACGCTATTTGGAATGTTATGTACGTTAGGGTGGTAGGCATTTAGCTTAAAGTGCTGTACTCCTGGAATATAAATAATCCAACGATAACTACCTGACTCGGTAGTTAGTTTTTGAATGAGCCTTGTCGAACCAATATCATGTGTTATTTTCAAGATTCTACATAAATCGGTATAACTATGGGGAAGGGGCACCTCTAGTTCTTGAGTTTTAGCACGCCATTTATAATGGTCTAGTTTTTCATTTAACTCTTCTGCGAAACTGTCAGATTTTTTCAGCAATTCGGTAATTTTAGCTTTCACACTAGCTTCATTAACCAGTTGCATTTCGCTAGCTTTTTTAAGGGTTTTATTTAACTTCTTATCTAGTTGTTTTGATCTCTTCCGAAATTCTTTTTTATATTGTTTTTGATAGTTTTCGTTTTGAGCGTCAGTAAGTATTTTTAGTAGTTCTTTATGTGTTTTTTCTAAAACTTTTGCATGAGTTTTATTAAGCTTTTGGAGTTTATCCGCTACTTTATTTTCATAGTCGAGGTATTTTTTATTAGTCTTTAAATTTTCATTAAGCACAGCTTTACCAGTAGCAACAAGGTCGAGGCGATGCTCAGTCAATAATTTATCTTCAAGACTTTTATTAGTTTCCTTTATAAACTTATTAAATTCAGCTTCACGCTCAACTTCCAAGATCTTATAAAGTTCGCTTTTAAGTTCTTTAGTAAATCCGTTAAGCAAACTTTGAAAAGTGAAGTTTGATTCTGCTGAAATACCAAGTAATTCGGCTTCTCGGTATTCTTCCATTTTTTCAATATTTGAAGTGACTAAATCTCTACGTTTTTGTGGAAAAAACTTTTTGCTTTCCTTATCAATTTCTTTCAGTTTTTTGTTTAACTTTAGTTTTAAATGTTTATCTAAGTTAACTAGTATTTTATCTAATTTTTTCTTAAGATCTTTTTCATAATCTTGTTTTAATTTAACAGCTGTTTCCTCTGGAATTTCTGTAATTCTACTATTAGATTTTTCCGAATAAGAACTTGATATTTTATCCCCAAAGGTCGAAGCCATTTGATTTCGATATTTGGCCAATTCCTCACGATAAAAGTTAAGTATGTCCGCATTGCTAGCTTTTATTTCAAGTTCAAAATGCTTTACTTCTTGTTGCAGTTGTTTTTTAATCTTATTTAACTTGATTTTTTGCTCATCAGTGAAGATATTGTCATTTTTTGCAACAGAATTTAACTTAGCAATTTTCTTATTATAATTTTTTCGAGTTTCATTGGTAAGTTTTTTCTCATGTGCAGGTAGGGAAAGTTCATCATATTCTTCAAGAGTTGCAACTAATTCGGGCATATGTAACTCGGTCAAAAACTTTTGTTTCAAGAGTTCAAGATTATTTTCATAATTATGCTTAGCATTTTGGATGAAGTCTTCAATTTCAGTATTAGCTTTGGTTAATTGCTTAAGATATTCGAGATATTGTCCATCGTATTCACTTAACTTTATTTTACTTTCACGAGTAATACTTTTAATATCTCGATTCTCTTGGATAATCCCTTTAATTTCTTCAGTAAAATAACCAATTGTTTTTTGCAGATCTTCGTTTTTAACTCCATGCCCTAAGGCACGGTAAACTTTAACCAGTGATTTTATAATTGCATTTAGTTGGGAAGAGCTTTTACTTAATTCTTGCTTTGCTTTTCCGACAAATAATTCGGCTTCTTCAGCCAAAATCTCAATAAAAATTTCCGTATTACTTTTGAGTTGTTTAATAAAATATTGAGCATCCGTATCTAAATCTATGACCAATTCATTGATTATGTCAGGCAGTTTTTGAGGTTCAAATTCTGTGCTCATTATTGTATTTCCGCTATCTTCTATCAGCTATCTAAAACTAACTGTGCATAATTATACATAGTATTAAGCATTAACAATAAGGTTATAGCTAGTGCATGAATACTCAACTGTTTTAGTGACATGATTATAATAATTTTACTTCAATTAAGATTTATCATTGTACAACTAAACATAAAAGTACAAGTCGTTGTACATTTTGAGATTTATTAAGGAAGCAGCACAAGGCAATAGTTGGAATGACTATATCAATTGGCAACGGCAAGATAAAAAATTTTGAAAAGAATAAATCAGATTATTAAAGATATTCAACGCAACGGTGCTACCGAAGGTACCGGTAAACCTGAGGCTCTAAAACATAATTTTTCAGGATGGTTTTCTAGAAGGATAAATGTTGAACATCGTTTATTTTACCGAATTATAGAAGAAAGTATTATTGAGATTGCTAGTTGTAAGTATCACTACGACTAGCAATCGTTTTAAGTAATTTAATTAGAACTAACAAGCATTTACCACTAGCAAAATATTGTTAATTAAGTCATAATTATCTTATGTATTCCACAGCTAATATGAAGACTCGTGAGAAGGTTTTTGATTTAATCCTCCATGAAAGTCCTTGTACTGCTGCACAAATTGGAAAAAAACTAAACCTAACTCCAGCGGCGGTACGCCGTCACTTAGAGCACTATGAAAAAGCTGGAGACATTGAAGTTAAAATGATTGCCTCTTCTTCAAGTGCTGGTCGACCAGCAAGGCATTACGTTTTAACGCCCAAAGCCCAAGATATTAAAGGTAATGACTATCTAGAAATTTCAAAACAGGCTATCGCTAAGTTACGCCAAGTGATAGGGGATAAAGCTGTTGAAGATATGGCACTTGAACGCACAGAGTTAATTCAAAGAGCTTATACTAAAAAATCTGGAGAAAAGAAAACAATCGAACAACGTGCCAAAATTTTAGATGAAGTTCTTACTGAGTTAGATTTTGCCAGCAGTATTTTATTTAGAAATATTGGTGGACATCAAGCTTTACAGCTGTGCCAAGCACACTGCCCAATCCAAGGTTTAGCAGCAGAATTTCCAGAATTCTGTATTACAGAAACTAATATGTTTAGTGAAATTCTTGAAGTAGATGTCCGTCGATTAGCAACTTTGGCTCAAGGGTTACATGTTTGCACGACTCACATCCCTTTAGACCGTTCAGAAGCATAATCATTGCTGAAAGGAAAAAATGAGTGAAAATAAAGCTCCAGATATTTTGGAGTTAAACCCCGAACTCGAAGGTATCGGTAATTATGAATATGGCTGGGCAGATAAAGATGAAGCTGGCGAAAAAGCTAAGCGTGGTTTATCTGAGAAAGTCGTAGAAGATATCTCTAAGAAAAAAGAAGAACCCGAATGGATGCTGGATATCCGTAAGAAAGCATTAAAGTATTTCGACCGGAAACCATTGCCAAACTGGGGCGCAGACCTTTCAGATATTGACTTCGATAATATTAAATATTTCGTACGTTCTACAGAAGAACAGGCTGGCTCTTGGGAAGAACTACCAGAAGAAATTCGTAACACTTATGAAAAACTTGGTATTCCTGAAGCAGAGCGTAATCGTCTAGTAGCTGGGGTAGCAGCTCAATATGAATCTGAAGTGGTTTACCACCAAATTCGTGAAGATCTCGAAGAGCAAGGTGTAGTATTCCTTGATACTGATACTGCTTTAAAAGAACACCCAGAGCTATTCAAAGAGTACTTTGGTACGATTATTCCTCCTGGAGATAACAAATTCGCAGCACTTAATACTGCAGTATGGTCTGGTGGTTCATTTGTATATGTACCAAAGGGGGTTCATGTGGAGATTCCATTACAGGCATACTTCCGTATTAACACCGAAAATATGGGGCAGTTTGAGCGTACTTTGATTATTGCGGATGAAGATTCATACGTGCATTACATTGAAGGTTGTACAGCTCCTATTTACAAATCTGACTCATTGCATTCAGCAGTAGTTGAAATTGTAGTTAAAAAGGGTGCCCGTGTTCGTTATACTACAATCCAGAACTGGTCTAATAACGTATATAACCTAGTTACTAAACGTGCAGTTGCAGAAGAAGGTGCAACTATGGAATGGATTGATGGAAACATCGGCTCAAAAGTAACTATGAAGTACCCTGCAGTATACTTAACTGGTCCACATGCAAAAGGTGAGACACTTTCAATCGCTTTCGCAGGTGAGGGACAGCATCAAGACACAGGTTCAAAGATGGTTCACACTGCACCACATACTAGCTCTTCGATTATTTCTAAATCAGTAGCTCGTAATGGTGGACGCTCATCGTATCGTGGCTTAGTACAAGTCCGTGAAGGTGCCGAGCACTCTGCAAATACTGTACGCTGTGATGCTTTACTTGTTGATCAAATTTCGCGTTCTGATACTTATCCTTATGTAGATATTCGTGAAGACGATGTAACTATGGGGCACGAAGCTACCGTGTCTAAAGTGAGTGAAGACCAGTTATTCTATCTACAATCTCGTGGTATTGAAGAAGATGAAGCAATGGCAATGATTGTCCGTGGTTTCATTGAGCCAATTTCTCGTGAGTTACCGATGGAATATGCTCTAGAACTAAACCGATTGATTGAACTACAAATGGAAGGAGCTGTTGGTTAATGCAAAGTTTTGGTGACATCGTTCCAGATTCTTCTAGAGCGGACCGCATCAAGTCATACAACAGTGCTGACTTCAAAGAAATTAAAGGCAACGAAGAAGATTGGAAATTTGCTCCACTTAAGCGTATCGCTGGTTTAGATAAGCATGACACTAAGCTTAATTCTTCAGTTGCATTGCCAAAATATAATGGTGAAGCTAAAGTAAGTTTGGTTAATCGGGGTCATGAGTTAGTTGGTAAGGCAATTGTGCCTGAAGACCTAGTTTCTGCAAAAGCATGGGAATCCTTCAAACAAGCAATTTTAATTGAAATTCCAGACAATGCCGAACTTAACGAAACCGTCAAAATTGATTTAGATCATTTTGTTAACGAACCACAAGCTGGTCACGTAGTAGTACATGCTGGAAAATTCTCAAAAGCAACTGTAGTACTTAACCATACTGGTAAAGCAAAGTATGCAGGTAACGTAGAAGCAATCGTTGAAGATTCTGCAAAACTAACATTAGTATCAATCCAAGATTGGGATGATGAATCCGTACATGTTGCAGCACAGCAAGCAAAAGTAGGCCGTGATGCATTCTACAAACACATCAATATTACTTTTGGTGGTGACTTTGTAAGGTTAACACCTTCTGCAGTATTTGATGGTCCAGGTAGTGAAATCGAAATGTACGGTATGTACTTCGCTGATGCTGGACAGTACCAAGAACACCGTAGCTTTGTTGATCATACAGCTACTAACTGTAAATCAAATGTCATGTATAAAGGCGCATTACAAGGAGAAGACGCCCACACAGTTTGGGTAGGCGATGTGCTTATTCGTAAAGAAGCTGAAGGCACAGACACTTACGAGTTAAATCGTAATTTAATTCTTACCGACGGTGCGCGAGCTGATTCAGTACCTAACCTAGAAATTGAAACTGGAGTAATCGAAGGGGCTGGTCACGCTAGTACTACTGGCCGTTTTGATGACGAACACCTTTTCTACCTGCAATCTCGTGGTATTGAAGAAGAAATTGCACGCCGTTTAGTGGTACGTGGCTTCTTAAATGAAGTTATTCAAAAAATTCATGATGATGAAATCGAAGATTATCTACGCGCCAAAGTTGATATTGAACTAGGTAATGAACCGGAAATCGAATTGGAGCATTCATAAGTGAAGACTAAGTTATGTGCGACTTCAGAGATTAGCACAGGCGAAGTAAAATGCTTTGAAGTAGACGATAAACCAGTTGCGCTAGTGCATACCGAAGATGATGACTTCCATGCAGTGAATGATACTTGCTCGCATGGAGACATCTCACTTTCTGAAGGTTTCGTCGAAGGCTGCTCTCTCGAATGCATTGGGCACGGTAGCCAATTTGATTTAACTACTGGACAACCATTGAGTTTACCTGCATATGAACCTATCGAGGTTTACCAGGTTGAAGTAATTGATGGAGAAGTGTTTGTAGATACCTATACTGTATTGAATAAAGAAGAATTTAAAGCTTAAAGGAAGAAGGACAATGTCAACTCTAGAAATCAAAGATTTGAAAGTTAGTATCGAAACTGAAAAAGGTACTAAAGAGATTCTCAAAGGAGCAAACCTTACGATTAAAACTGGTGAGACTCACGCAATTATGGGGCCTAATGGTTCTGGTAAATCAACCCTTGCGTATGCAATTGCTGGCCATCCACGTTATGACATTACAGGTGGCTCAGTAACTCTTGATGGTAAAGATGTACTGGAAATGACTATTGATGAACGTGCTCGTGCAGGATTGTTCCTAGCGATGCAGTATCCAGTAGAAGTTCCAGGTGTAACGGTAACTAACTTCTTGCGTACTGCAAAGACTGCTATAGATGGCGAAGCTCCAAAGCTACGTACTTGGGGTAAAGACGTTAAAGAGGCAATGGCTAAACTACGTATGGGATCTGAGTTCAGTGAGCGTAACGTAAATGAAGGTTTCTCTGGTGGTGAAAAGAAGCGTCATGAAATTCTGCAAATGGAACTACTAAAACCAAAAATTGCAGTATTAGATGAAACAGACTCTGGCCTAGATGTGGACGCGCTTAAAATTGTCTCTGAAGGTGTAAATAGGGCTAGTAGTGAAAATGATATGGGGGTTATGCTTATTACACACTACACACGTATTTTGCGTTATATTAAACCAGATTACGTACACGTATTCGTAGACGGAAGAGTTGCAGAGCAGGGTGGTCCAGAACTTGCTGATCGCCTTGAAGAAGAAGGATATGACCGCTATGTCAAATGATAAAGCTTTAACTCCGGTTGAAGATATCGAAGAAGCATTAAAAGATGTTATTGACCCAGAGCTTGGTGTTAATGTCGTTGATTTAGGTCTGCTTTACGGCGTTGGTTATGCTGATGATGGAGCTGTCCTAATTGACATGACATTAACTACCGCCGCTTGCCCATTAACTGATGTGCTTGAGGAACAAATTGCTGGTGTATTAGATCCAATTGTCGATGAATGGCGTCTTAATTGGGTTTGGATGCCACCTTGGGGTCCAGAACGCATTACTGACGATGGACGTGAACAAATGCGAGCTATTGGGTTTAACATTTAATGTATGAAACCAAAGATCTGTCTAAATGGCAGGTTAAAACCAGTGAAGGTACTGTCCAAGGCATACCTGAAAACCGAGTAATCTGCTGGCGAGGGTTGCGTTATGCAAAACCACCAATTGCTGACTTACGTTTTCGGAATCCACAACCACCTGAAAAGTTTAATGGAATATACCAGGCAGCTAAATTTGGTGATATGCCGCCACAAGCGGATAGTATCTTCACTGTTGACTCACCTGCAATCGAAGAAGCACGTGAGGATAGCTTATTTCTAAATATCTGGTCTCCTAAAGCCGATAATAAAAAACGTCCAGTTATGGTATGGATTTATGGAGGTGCCTATGCTGCTGGAAATAGTGCTGATCCTTTGTTCAATGGTGAATCTCTTTCTCATAACGGTGACACTGTAGTAGTAACTTTCAACTATCGCTTAAACCTTCTAGGTTATGTTCATTTTGGTGATATAGCTAAAGAGTATGGAATTGAAGGTTTTGATAATAATTTAGGACTTAAAGATCAAGTTGCTGCGTTACATTGGATTAAGAAAAATATCGTTGCTTTTGGCGGAGATCCAAATAATATAACTATCTTTGGTGAATCAGCGGGTGGGGCTGCAGTAACTGCTTTATTAACTATTCCTGCAGCAAGAGGATTATTCCACAAAGCAATTGCTGAAAGTCCGTCAATAGGAGCGGTAGCTTCTAAAGGAAAAGCTAAAAAATATGCTCTTGATGCTCTTAAAGAATTAAATATCAAACCAGAAAACTTAACAGAGCTAAAGGCAGTTCCTACCGATAATTTAATTACTGCTGGACAAAACTTAGTTCAAAAAAATCTAATTGCAGAACCTGGAAGTTTAATTTATGGCTGCTTAATAGATGATTACTTACCTGAACATCCTATCTTGGCTGTTAAACATGGAAATATTAAAAAAGATATTCCACTAATCATAGGTACTAACTCAGATGAAGCCTCCGTATTCAGCCTAGGACGCTATCCGATAATGCCAACCCGTACTACTTTGGCTAAAGCATTGTTACGTAGAGTTGCTAATGATGTTAAAACAGAAATAACTGATAGCTATCCTGACTATCCAAAACGCTCTGCAATATTAGATATGGCAACTGACTGGACCTTTAGAATGCCAGTAATTTGGTTTGCCGAAAATTATGCTAAACATGCTCCAGTGTGGATGTATGAGTTCCAGTATGCTTCACCATTTTTAACAATGACAGGATTTGGAGCAGTGCATACTGGCGAGATTCCATTTATTATGCATAACTATGATGCCGGTCAAGCTAAGATGATTGTTGGAATGGCACCCAGGTCTACCATAGAACTTCTAGGCATTAAAATGCAACAGACCTGGGTACGTTTCGCAAGAAAAGGTGACCCTAACCCTAAGAGTGTTTACCAGGATAGCATCACTAAGCATGAACTTGATTTGAAGAATATCGATTTAGATACAGATAACTCGTTTGATCGTATCCAAGGTAAAAGTGATGCAGATATAGTTAACTCACAGCACGAGATTAATGACTTTAACAAAATTCGACAGAATTTGGCTTCAGCAATTTTGAACTTCCAGCGTGGTAGAGGACGAGTAGTAAAAGAAGACAAAAAAGTTAACGAGAGTTTAAATCTATTTAAAAACTTTCCAACTCTACGCTTCACTCCCGATAGGAAAGTTACCCTTCCTAATCTAGAACGTGCTGTCACCCAAGCGAAAAACACAATTAATAATATTAATCTGCAAGAGTCACTCGAATCTTTACAACATATCAGCCTTCAAGAATCACTAGATAACCTACAAAAGAATTTAAATATTCAAGAATCACTACAGAATATTAATATGCATTCATTACGTGAACTTTTAAGTTCAGATACAGAAAAAGAAATTGATATTGAAAATCCGCAAGACTGGAAGCCATGGCCAAAGTATAACGAGTCAAACAGATTAGTCCGAGTTATCAATATCAAAGACAGCTTAGTATTAGATCCAGGTAAAGATTCTAGGAAAGCCTGGAATAAAATATTTAATAGACTATTTATTGATAAGACAGTCTCTTAATTTTCTTTTTAATAAAGCCAATTGTGGCAATATCAAATAACTTTTAAATATAAAAGTAATGGCTAGTTTTTAACTAGCCATTACTTTTATGAAACTGGATTAATTATTTACTAGCACTAGCGCTTGGCTGTGCATCAGCTTTAAGACTTAATTCTTGAGCACCTTTACTGCTTGCACCCATTGAATTAACGGTAGTCTTAATCTGAGTAGCTAACTTAGTGTCAGTTGCGCTGTCGATACAAGTACCTTGTGGCTTATCAGTAGCTAATGAACACCAGCGGTATGGATTAGTCTTTTTACCCATAGTACTTGGTACCCAAGCTAAGTTACTTGTAGTCCATTTACCATCTTTTTGAGTAAACTGAGCTCGAACTGAAAGGCCAGTCATACCAGCTGCTTCATCAGCATTTGGGTAATTATCGTTGATTGAGTTACCTAAGCCATAAATTGCCCATTTACCATTATAGTTTTCAATTGGTAACACAGAGTGAGTACCATAACCGACTACCATATCAATATTAGAGTTATCTAATAGTTGATGCCACCATTTTTTTTGAGCCGCGGTTGGATTAGTGATATATTGGCCTTCACCACTACCGTCAACAGAAACAATTACGATATCTGCACCTTGCTGCTTAGCCTGCTGTGCTTTCTTTATAAAATCAGCAACCTGTGGCACGTTTGGATTAAGTGAATCTAGTTGCCAGGTGTTATCTGATTTTTTAGCTAACTGTGAGGTAGTAGTAATCAAAGCAATCTTTGCGCCACCATTTGCAGTAACGATATGAGGCTTATTTGCATCTGCCTGTGAAGTATAAGTACCGAATTGTTGTAAACCAGCAGTCTTGAAGGCTTGAACTGTACGTTTAATGCCATCAGTACCTTGATCGTTTGAGTGCTCACTTGAAGTATTACAAGCTGAGTAGCCAACATTTTTCAATGCTGGGATAATCTCAGGTGGCACGTTCATAACCGGTTCTTCAGTAAAAGGTCCAGAAGCAGTAGCCACCGGAGGTACAAAGTGACAAATACTTGCATCAGAAGTAGCTGTATACTTTTTCAACCCAGCAACCATAGGACTGTAGTCACGAGGTGACTTACCAGTTTTTTGTGCATCTTGTGTTGCTTGATCCCAAAGTCCAGAACCATTCATCACATCACCAGACAAGAAAACTGAAGTACATTTATCACCCTGGCAATTAGCAACTTTACTTTGACCATTTTGATTATTTCCGTTGTTCCCATTGCCGTTTTCCTGTAAAGAATTAGCTTTAGAACCATCAAAGGTCGGCATTGACTGAGAAGACTTAAAAGTATTATCAACACCACACCCTGTAAGTGCAGCCATTGAAAACGCTAACGATATTATTCCAAGTTTCTTTTTATTCATAATGACTATTCTACTAATACTGAAAGCACTGTGTAGGTATGCAACACGGAAAATATTGCTTTATTACTACTTTTAATTCATAATTTTCTGTAAATTACCTTAGATTTGCCTTGTAACTTGAGCTTTAGTTATTATTAAGTTTCGGGAATTATATACTTAACTTACAAAAAGTAAGTCTTGCGTATATTTTAACTGTACCTGTTGGGTAGAGTTTAGCCTATTCTTATTAGGCGTATTTGTCGCTTGGCTAAAAGGGTAACCAAATCTAGCTAGAAATTGGTTATCCAAGTAGTCAAGAGTTTTCTTACGTTGATAACGGCTTGTAGTGTTTGAACTAGCGATAAGTTCGGGGGTAGAACGTCTACCCTTTATTACTCTACTAGCGTTAGTATCAGCGTTAAGTTTATAACCGCAATGTAAGCATTTGAACTTAGATTGCGAAAGTCTATTTTTCTTTGATACATAGCCACATTTACTGCATTCTTGGCTAGTATACTCAGGCTTAACTTCGGTAACAGTTATGCCTTGCGTATCTGTTAAGTCTTTAAGTTTACTATTAAGCACAGCTCTACCGCATTTGCTGATGATACGGTTAAGCCTTTTAGAGAGCTTAGAGCTTCGGAAGTCTAATTTCTCAACAGCCAAACTGCTAACATCTTTGTCTGCTATACGATTAAGAATACGGTTTACTTCTGTTTTAATGTATCCACGTATGCGTTTAGTTAGTAAGCAATAGCGTTTTGAATGTGTTGGCTTAATACCTCTGCGTTGTATACCTTGCACACAGGCTAGTAGTATCTTATCTAGTTTTAGTAGTCGTTGCTGGAAGTTTTGCCCATAGCGACTACCGTCACTGCTAGTTAGAGCGTTTACTAAGCCGAAATCTAAGCCAATATCAGCACCAGTTTCACGCTTTTCCACAGGTCTAGTCTTAGTGGTTATAGTAGCAGTCATATTTTCCATGTTCAACTGAACACTATCCAGCACCTTATCAGCAGTCTTGGACTTAACTAGAAAATGCTCGCTATCATTTAGTGGCACTACTAGACGGCGTGTAATACCAGCTTGTTTCTTAATATCATCTGGAAGTGAGATGTGAACAAAATACTTGAAACCAGTGGCAGTCTTTGTTTTGTTTACTTGGCAGACGTTTTCGCTTAGTTTAAGCGTAGTATTATTCTCAATACGGGGGAATGATACTACGCCAGCACGCACTAGCTGAAACACAATGCTTTTAAGCGTCGGGTTAGTAAACCATTCTTGGCGTAGATTAGCTTGAAACAACGTTTTACGCCCAGTTTCAGTTAGGACATACTGTAGTTTCCAAATCTCTTTACGCACCGCATTAACCAAGATTGCTGTAAAACTCTTATATGTTTCAAAGGCTTGGCGTTGCACACTCTGATACTGTGCGTGCGACAAGTTGGTTAGAGCGTAGAGTTCGGGTACATCAGTTTCTTTAAGATGTTGCAACACAACTTTACCACCAGTGCAAAGCGTATACTCATACCTTGTTAGAAACCAATCCACAGACCTAGAATAACGGTCGGCATAGTCAGTGAGCATAGCAATCTTACCAGCATTAGTTACCTTAATGCTGTGCGGATAACTCCTAACCACCATGCTCATAAAAATTCCCTTTACTTCTTATCTGCCTTTAGCTTTTTAATACGCCTATAAACTGTAGTTTCTGCGACATTCATACGGCGTGCTAATTCAGCTTTACTAACACCATATTCCAATGCCTCCATAAATACTTTGTCAAGGTTAGCTCTAGCTTTATCGTAAGGCTCTTTAACCTTGTCTAATTCTGCTTTAGCTTGTTCTACTGCTAGTGCTTTTTCTAATTTTGCACCTGCTGGCTCAATATACGCTGGCATAATTACTTCCTATCGCTAATGTAAAGTTCAGCGGTGCGGTAAACTACAGCACCAAGTAGGAACATATTAACAGCTAGCGTGTACTTATTAACAACAGGCTGGGTAATATATAAAATTGCTGAAACAGCTAATAATATACTTAGCACTGTAAATGTTTGTTTACTGCTTTTCATAGTATTTTGCCTTCCTCTTATGCTATGCTGTAGTCAAGGCTGGCTTAGGGGGAATTTCCCCCTAGCCGCCTTTCTTGCGTTAGCCGTCATTCCGTTTGTCTTTAAGCAACTCCCTAATTAGAGTTGCGACAGTTAGAACTTTGACTAATTCCGAAAGGAATAAGTCAATCATGTGAAACACGATAAACTCCTTTCCATTTCAGAGTTTCATGCCCGAGATTATCCCCGAGCACTATATGCCATAGCATACCGTTAGAGTGGAACGCAAGGTGTTTGCGTAATTAAATAAAAGTTTCATCGAAAAGCATACTTTGTATAAACAGAAACGCATCATGTGCTTTTTTACCGATTATGTCTTTGTAAGTCATTCTCTTACCAACCGTTAAATCATTCAGCGACTTAAAACAGTTAGTCAAGTCATTACTTCGACCTTGATTAAGCCTGTACTTAACTTCATTAACGTATGCTTGTGTATACTTTGAAGTAAACCAATGATAAACACCATAGAAACCACGCTTAACTATTGCCCACACGCTCTCTATCCCATTAGCGCTAACAACACCATTAACATACTCACGTGCCGAATGATTAACCGTGTAATGCTCTTTAACCACTGAGCCAGCAGAGCCAAGATAC
>JASGDC010000040.1:0-8583 GCA_047608145.1 Micrococcaceae bacterium | reverse complement strand
CTCACCGCAGCAGAAACAACAGGAACACTCCACAAAGCACCCTTAGCCACAGTCCTACGAGAAACACCCTGTTTATCACTTACCTCATCGTAAAAATCATTGTTGCTCATTATAGATTCAACTCCCTAACATTAAACATGAAACCCGATAACCTAATCCTACCCCCCCCCCATACCTAAAAACAAAAAAGACACCACCAAAAGTAGCATCACCACACTCAGACCCAATACTAAAACACGTAATACTAACAAAAAAGAAAAACCAGCTAAGAATTTACCACTTTTCAAAGAAAATAGGGTTGGAGCACCAAGATTTTCTAGAACAAAAAGTGGCCCTCGGTAAAACCAAGAGCCACTTCTAAATTTTAGTTAAGTTATGACCTAAGCATCGCCACCTACTGCACCAGAAGTACCAGCATTGTCATTGCCTAGCTCATACTTCTTGAATGCTTTAGCAGCTGTACCCTTTTCAATACTGCCATCTTCTTCGAGAGATAGTAGTGTACGAACTACTACTGAGTGTGAGTCAATCCTGAAGTGACGACGAGCAGCAGCACGAGTATCAGATACACCGAAGTCATCTGCACCAAGCACTGCGTAATCACGAGGTACGAACTGACGAATCATGTCAGGAACCTGTTTGTTCCAGTCAGAAGTCGCAACTACTGGACCTTCAGTTTCCTTTAGCTTCTTAGTCACATAAGGAATTTCGTAATCTTCACCATTTAGCTTAGCTTCTTCTTGGCGTAGACCTTCACGACGAAGTTCGCTCCATGAAGTCACACTCCATACGTCAGCTGATACACCCCAGTCTTCTTCAAGAAGCTCTTGTGCTTCAAGAATCCAAGGAACGCCAACACCAGAAGCAAGTAGCTGTGCTTTAGGACCAGAAGCATCTGATTCTTTCGCAAGGTACATACCGCGTAGTACACCTTCTTCATCAAGATCTTCTGGCTTCTTTGGCTGATGAATTGGCTCATTGTATACAGTCATATAGTAAATCAAGTTACGATCATCAGAATCTGGACCGTACATACGCTCCAAACCATCTTTAACGATTAACGCAATTTCGTAACCATAAGCTGGGTCATAAGCTACTACTGCTGGGTTAGTTTCAGCAAGTACTAGTGAATGACCGTCCATGTGCTGTAGACCTTCACCTGCAAGAGTCGTACGACCTGCAGTTGCACCAATCATGAAACCACGAGCCATTTGATCTGCTGCCGCCCAGATTGAGTCAGCTGTACGCTGGAATCCAAACATTGAGTAGAAAATATAAACTGGAACCAAAGGCACACCATGTGTCGCATAAGCTGAACCAGCCGCAGTGAATGCAGATAGTGATCCACCTTCGTTAATACCAACATGCAAGATTTGTCCGTCTGGAGCTTCTTTGTAAGCAAGCATAATCTTACGATCTACTGACATGTATGTCTGTCCGTTAGGATTATAAATCTTTGCTGTTGGGAAGAATGAATCCATACCGAAAGTACGTGCCTCATCAGGAATAATAGGCACAACGTGCTTACCGAATTCCTTATCGCGCATTAAATCTTTCAATAAACGCACAAATGCCATAGTAGTAGCAGCTTGCTGCTTACCAGAACCCTTGTTTGCAAATGCGTAATTCTTGTCAGCTGGAAGTGCCAAAGTGTCCTTTTGTACACGACGCTCTGGCAAGTAACCACCAAGCTTCTTACGCTTTTCGTGCATATACTTCATTTCAGGTGAATCTTCAGCTGGACGATAGAATGGTGGATCCCAGTGATCGTCAGCTTCTAACTGCCCGTCAGTAACTGGAATATCTAGGTGATCACGAAGAGCTTTCATGTCTTCAAGTGTCATCTTCTTCATCTGGTGAGTCGCGTTACGACCTTCGAATGTAGGCCCCATGCCGTAACCTTTAATATTATTAACTAGGATTACAGTTGGTCCATCTTTATGCTCACTAGCAGCCTTAAATGCCGCGTAAACCTTCTTTGGATCATGTCCGCCACGGTGCATATTCCAAATCTCATCATCGCTCATATCTTTAACAAGTTCTGCTGTTTCTGGATAACGATTGAAGAAATGCTCACGAATGAATGCACCGTCTTCAGTAGAGTATGTCTGGAAGTCCCCGTCAGGAGTCTCATTCATAAGCTGAATCAACTTACCTGACTTGTCTTTCTTAAGTAGTTCATCCCACTCAGAACCCCAAACCAGCTTAATAACATTCCAACCAGCACCATTGAAGAACGCTTCAAGCTCCTGCATAATCTTTCCATTACCACGTACTGGGCCGTCAAGACGCTGCATGTTACAGCTAATTATAAAGTTTAGGTTATCTAGATGATCGTTAGCAGCAGCTTGTAGCTGACCACGAGACTCTGGCTCATCCATTTCACCATCACCTAGGAATGCCCATACTTGCTGCTCTTTTGTATCTTTTAATCCACGATGAGCTAAGTATTTATCAGACTGTGCCTGGTAAATAGCGTTCATAGGTCCAAGCCCCATAGATACAGTAGGGAATTCCCAGAAGTTCTGCATTAAACGAGGGTGTGGATATGAAGGCATACCCTTTTTCTTGGAGAATTCCTGACGGAATCCATCAAGATCTTCATCATCTAAACGACCTTCAACATAAGCACGAGCATACATACCCGGAGAAGCATGACCCTGATAGAAGATATGGTCACCACCATCTTTATGGTCTTTACCCTTCCAGAAGTGGTTAAAACCGGTTTCATACAATGTTGCAGCACCTGCATAAGTAGAGATGTGTCCACCAACACCAATTTCTGGACGGTTTGCACGGTGCACCATGATTGCTGCGTTCCAGCGAACTGCATTTTCAATCTTCTTTTCTATTTCAAGGTCACCATCAGTCTCTGCTTCTTCCTCGACAGGAATCGTATTAATAAAGTCTGATTTAGTCCCATAAACTGGAATATTCTCACGTTGTGCTTTATTAATAACTGCATTAACTACGAATTCTGCGCGATCTTTACCTTGATTCTCAACAACATCGTCAAGGGCTTCAATCCATTCTTTTGTTTCGGCTGGATCAGCATCTTTGCGTAGTGCTTCAGGTTTTGAAATTAATGATGGCAACTGTTCGTCTTTATTAGACACTTGTCGTACCTCGTTTCAATAATATTAGGTCATAAGTAATCTCACTATATATTCTCTCACTTTTATCTAAATTAGTCATGTTTATCTAAATTAGTAATTTTTATGCGTGGCTACGTCAAAAAATGCAAAAATAATTTAGTATGTTTCTTATCGAAGTGTTTATAAAACAAGGAGTACTTAGGTGGTAGACACAGCGCATGTGGAATACGCAATGCAAAAACTAGACCTAAAAAAAGGTGATCTAGTACAAGAGTTCGGTTACGATGATGATGTTGATTTCACTATCAGAGATGTAATTGAAGGCACTATTGACTCTGAACTTCTATATGAAGATGACCAAGAAGTAGTAGATGCTGCGTTATTGTGGTGGCGTGAAGAAGATGGTGACAGTACTGAGCTTACTGATATGGTCGTTGATATCATGACTACTCTTAATGATGGTGCCCATATCTGGATTTTTACTCCAAAGCATGGTCGTGAAAATTATGTACCGCCTTCTGATATTCAAGAGGCTGCAAATACCACTGGCATGAATGCACTTTCAGCAGTTAACGCTTCTGAAGACTGGATTATGACTGGTTTAGTAAGCCGAACAAAACGTTAAAACATTAACTAAAAATTCTTTAATTTTGGGATTCTCCTAATAGTTGTCACTCGTTCTTTCTAGTATGTGTGTTTAGGTGCTATCTGATCAACCAATACTTTGATGGTTTCACTGTTTTACAAATAAGGTATTTTCTTGTACTTTATTATGAACTACTATAGTTTCCACTATGAAAGAAAATGCTATGAAAAAAGAGACTATAGGTCTACCTGTAGCAACTACCCTAGTAATGGGTTCCATTATCGGGGCAGGCATATTTACCTTGCCAAGTGCAATGGCTAAGTACGGACCATTATCTATTATTGCTTTCGCTTTAGTGTCCATTGGAGCTTTCTGTTTATCATGGACCTTTAGTCTACTTTCAAAAAACAATAAGCGTTCTGGCGGTGTTTATGTTTTTACCCAAGAAGCTTTTGGCGACTTCGCTGGCTTTCTAGTTGCTTGGTGTTTTTGGATTGGAGCTTGGGCATCCTCTGCAGCTGTGACTTCTGCAATGGTGGGTTACGCTGAAACATTTGTAAATAAGAGTCACAATCCAGTTGGCTCAATTATTATTGCACTTGTTGGAATTTGGATACCAGCAATTATCGTAATCACTGGTGTTAAAAAAATGGCAAAAGTACAGTTTATTCTTACGGTATTAAAGTATATTCCAATTTTGTTAGTTAGTTTCCTAGGGTTATTCAATATGAAGACAGCCAACTTCGGCACATTTAATCCTTCGGGAGAACCAGTTGTTGAGGCACTATTTGCTGCGGCTGCTATTTGTATTTTTTCATATCTCGGAATTGAAGCTGTTTCTGCAGTAACTGCCCGAATTGAAGATCCTAAAAAGAATGTCCCTAAAGCAACTATGATTGGAATTGGATTAAGCGCACTAGTATATATAGCAGCTCTTGTAGGGGTAATGGGGACAGTACCTCGTAATACCTTGATGAATTCCACTGCTCCTTTTGTCGAATCAACTAATGCAATATTTGGCGGCACTTGGTCAGGAAATGTAATAGCCCTAATTGCGATGTTCTCATGTTTTGGTATGTTAGTTGGCTGGATCTTAGTAACTGCTGAAATTCCAGCAGAAGCAGCTACAAATGGACTTTTCCCAAAATCATTTGCCAGTCTTAATAAGAAAAATATTCCCGTAACCGGCATAGTTATTTCAACATTTTTTCCTTCACTATTGCTTATCTTCTCTTACACAAAGTTTGAACAAGTGTTTGAAACAATAGTAGTATTATCAGTAACTACCGCTGTAATCCCTTATCTATTTACAGCTAGCGCCCAGTTATATTGGTTATTTATCGAAGCCAAAAAAGGTAATGAGCAACCAGGTTTTGTAAAAAATATGGTTATAGTAGTCGGCGCATTAATATTCGTATTCTCAGGTTTACTAGGTAGTGGCCAGCAAGCAGTATATTTAGGTTCAATTATGGCATTCCTAGGAGTACCTATATATGCGTATACCCATAGAAATGCTGAGAAACCTGCAGTGCATCATGAGGAAAATTTATTTTAAATAATCTTTTTTTAAAAGTTTTAAAAAATTTCAGCATAATTATGCACAGTTGAGGATATTTATACTATAGTTGCAATTATGGAAAAAAATTCTAAGAAAAACGAGACCATAGGTCTTCCTGCAGCAACTACCCTCGTAATGGGTTCTATTATTGGTTCTGGTATATTTAGCCTCCCAAGCGCGATGGCCACCTTTGGTCCATTATCGCTTATAGCGTTCGCAGTTGTAACTGTTGGCGCTTTTTGTTTGGCTTGGACATTTAGTTTACTTTCTAAAAAGAATAAGCGTTCTGGTGGTGAATACGTCTTTGCTCAAGAAGCTTTTGGTGACTTTGCCGGCTTCCTAGTTGCTTGGTGTGTTTGGATTGCATCCTGGGTAGCAACTGCCGCCGTCACTACTGCAATGATTGGCTATATTGAGGTATTCATTAACAAAGACCACAATCCTATTGGGTCAATCATCATTGGACTATTTGGAGTTTGGATACCAGCTGCAATCACATTGACTGGTATTAAAAATATGGCAAAGATTCAATTCGTCTTCACAATCTTGAAATACATACCTATCCTTCTAGTAGGGTTCTTGGGGCTTTTCCATATGAAAGCAGCAAACTTCGGCGAATTTAACCCTTCAGGTGATTCAATTCCAAAGGCACTTATCGCTGCGGCGGCAGTTTGTATTTATTCTTACCTAGGTATCGAATCTATTTCAGCGATTACTGCAAGGGTTAAGAATCCAGAGAAAAATGTACCAAAAGCTACGATGATTGGTATTGGCTTAACAGCACTACTTTACTTAGTTGCACTAGTAGGCATTATGGGAACTGTGCCACACGATAAACTAGTTAACTCTACTGCTCCTTTCGTAGATTCAACTAACGCAATATTCGGTGGTACTTGGTCAGGGAATGCAATAGCAGTTATCGCAATTTTCTCTTGTTTCGGACTACTAGTAGGTTGGATTTTAGTTACAGCTGAAATTCCAGCAGAAGCTGCAAATGATGGCCTATTCCCGAAAGCTTTCGCAAACCTTAACAAAAAGAAAATCCCAGTTACAGGAATTATTATCTGTTCAATATTCCCATCGCTATTGATTATCTTCTCTTACACAGAATTTGATCAAGTATTCCAATCTATGGTGGTATTGTCAGTAACTGCTTCAGTAATTCCATTTGTTTTCACTGCAAGTGCCCAACTATACTGGTTATTTATTGAAGCAAGAGAAGGAAAAAAGCATCCTGGTCTTGTGAAAAATATGGTCATAGTTATCGGTGCTTTAATATTCACTTTCTCTGGTTTACTTGGTAGTGGTCAGCAAGCGGTATACCTCGGTGCAATCATGGCATTCTTAGGAGTACCAATGTATGCGTACATGCATCGGAAAGCTGATATAAAGCCAATCCAACATGAAGAAACTTTGTTTATTACTGTTAATGAAGCTAAGGGCAAAGAAAAAGAACTAGTACATTAGTTCTTTTTCTTTGCCCTTAGCTAAAATCTGATATTATACGATTAAAATTTCTAACTTTTTACGACAATGAGCATATTTATGCATAATTAAAAATTGATATTACTATACTATAGGTTCTATTATGAAAAAAAATATAGAGAAAGATGAGACTGTTGGTCTCCCAGTAGCGACGACTCTGGTAATGGGTTCTATTATTGGGTCTGGCGTATTTAGCCTCCCAAGTGCAATGGCCGCGTATGGTCCCCTGTCTCTAATAGCGTTTACAGTTGTCTCTGTAGGCGCTTTTTGTTTAGCTGGGACTTTTAGCTTGCTTTCAAAGAAGAACAAGCGTTCCGGTGGTGAATATGTATTCGCTCAAGAGGCTTTCGGAGACTTCGCCGGCTTCCTAGTTGCTTGGTGTGTTTGGATTGCATCCTGGGTAGCAACTGCCGCAGTAACAGTTGCGATGGTTGGTTATGTTGAAACCTTCATAAATAAAGATCACAATCCAATTGGCTCAATTTTAATTGGGTTAGTCGGAATTTGGGTTCCTGCAATAATTACATTAACTGGTATTAAAAATATGGGAAATATTCAATTTGCCTTTACAGTTATAAAATACATTCCAATTTTATTGGTTGGCGTATTAGGACTATTCCATATGAAGGCTGCAAACTTTGGGGCATTTAACCCTTCAGGTGAACCAGCACCTGAAGCTATGTTATTAGCAGCAGCAATCTGTATTTATTCTTATCTAGGTGTAGAATCAATTTCTGCAATTACAGCTAGAGTAAGAAACCCAAAGAAAAATGTGCCTAAAGCAACTATGTACGGGATTGGTTTAACTGCCCTACTTTACTTGGTAACACTCGTAGGTGTTATGGGCACAGTGCCTCACGATAAGCTAGTGAAATCTACTGCTCCTTTCGTAGATTCAACTAACGCAATATTCGGTGGTACTTGGTCAGGTAACGCAGTCGCAGTTATCGCAATTTTCTCTTGTTTCGGACTACTAGTAGGTTGGATTTTAATTACTGCTGAAGTTCCTGCTGAGGCAGCCTCTAATGGCCTTTTCCCTAAAGTGTTCGCAAACCTTAACAAAAAGAACGTTCCAACAACAGGCGTAGTTATTTCAACTATTTTCCCTTCACTTTTGTTGGTCTTTGCCTATACCGAATTTGCCCAAGTGTTCCAAACAATGGTTGCCTTAGCAGTAACCGTAACGGTACTTCCATACATATTCACTGCAAGTGCACAGTTATATTGGCTATTTGTCGAAGCTAAAAAAGGTAACAAGCACTCTGGTTGGGGCAAAAATATGGGTATTGTCGTTGGCGCCTTAATCTTCGCATTCTCAGGTCTAATGGGAAGTGGTCAGCAAGCTGTATATCTTGGTGCAATCATGGCGTTCCTAGGAGTACCAATATATGCCTATATGCAACGCAATGTTAAAGTAACTCCAGTAAAACATGAGGAAACTCTGCTAAAAATAGCCACTGATTCTAACGAAAATAAAACAGACAGCAAAGAATTTGCACAATAAAATTCTTATGCTATTATTTTATAAGTACCTGTGAAGAGTACGATACGGGCCTTTAGCTCAGCTGGTAGAGCACCACGTTTACACCGTGGGTGTCATCGGTTCGATCCCGGTAGGGCCCACAATATGAGAAAGCTTCAAACTTTAAAAGTTTGAAGCTTTCTTGTTATGTAAAATGATGTCTTTACGCACATTTCAGACACCATTCAGACACTTTTTTAATTCATCTACAATTTTGACTTATAGGCCATAATGTGTTGTTGGTTCGAGTGTGTTACTCGGTTGTGTTGGCCCAGATTGCACCTCCTTTGTATCTGATTGTTTGGTATGATTTGTCGATTTCTTTTGGCCCTATTTG
>JASGDC010000039.1:0-15388 GCA_047608145.1 Micrococcaceae bacterium | reverse complement strand
CTGGTATTAGTGTTGATGCTTCTGATGATATTAAGAATTTTACTATTACTGCTGTGCTTGATGGTTGTGATAGTGTAACTGCTGAACAAGTATGGATATACCCTAATTTGATGACAGTTGGCAATAACCATGCCGGTGATAATAATGGTCAATACACTCTTGGTAATGGAACTTTAACAGATACTAATACCTTTGGTGCTATCGGTCCCTATAAAGTCTGGACGCAAGTTGGTGGTAGGTGGCATGGTCTAGCTCTTTCTGAAGGTAACGAATTATGGGATTGGGGTGGTAATGCTTATGGCCAAGTAGGTAATGGTAATAGAGTTAGTCAGTCAAAACCTGTGCAGATTGCCAATAGCTGGAATGTTATCTCTGATGGATGGGGACACTCTCTAGGTATTACTACTGGTGAGCTGTTGTATTCTTGGGGTTATAACCATCAAGGCCAACTTGGTAACGGTAGTTCTGGTAGCGCAAATTCTTACGATGTCCTTACGCCTACAAGGATTGCTGCTGGTACTTTGGCAAGTGTGCGTTGGAGTTACGTTTCAGGTGGGCATACGCACTCTTTAGCGTTGGACACTGATCAAAAACTCTATGCTTTTGGTAGTAATACTTTTGGTCAGCTTGCAGCTGGTACTGGTACTTCTAGTTATCTTAATCCCACGTTACGTTATTCTTCATGGAGTTGGCTTGATGTGGCCGCAGGACGTTTCTACAGTCTGGGAGTAAGAGATACTGGCGCCTTGTACTCATGGGGTGTTAATGATAACTATCAATTAGGTAGGACACCTAGAGCTGATGATAATAGTCTTTGGGCAGCGACGCAGGTCGGTACAGCTACGAACTGGACCCAAGTATCAGGGCAGTTTGGTTCTTCTTTCGCTATTAATTCAGATGGTGAGCTATGGGCATGGGGGCAAAATAACTTGGGACAACTTGGATTAGGTTATGTTACTAGTTCTACTGCTGCTCCTTGGGGTGTTCCCTCTCCAAAACAGGTTGTCGTTTCAGGAGTGCAATGGGCCTATGTCTCTTCAGGGGCTAATCAAACTATGGCTCTTTCTACAGATGGTGATCTTTATGGGTGGGGTCATAATGCTGATGGTGATCTTGGATTAGGTAATAATGATTCACCTGTACTTACCCCAACAAAAATTGGAAAATTAAAATGGGATACGGCGGAATCAGCTGTATCTGCCGGTATCGGTGTAGCTCGTACTTTTGTGCCACAAGGGTATTCTTACTAAGATGAATAAGGTTTTATTCTTCTAGAGTAAAAATTAATAGCAATGCTGTAAGCAAGGCAATGTCCATAGGTTGTATGCTTACAGCATTGCTTTATATCGTTAATAAGATAAACTAAGCTAAATCACTGGTAAAATAAGTACATGATATTAGCATTAGATATTGGTGGTACTAAAGTTGCTAGTGCCCTTGTAACTCTCGATGGCGAGATAGTAAAAGAAACAGTTTCAATTGAAAAAAGTGGTCGTGATAAGAATAGTAATGAGCTATTTGATGCTTGCGTTAGAGTAATGAAAGCTGCAAAAGGCGATGAAGATATTATTGGTATTGGTGTCGGTAGTGCAGCACCACTTGATTTGAACAGGGGAGTAATCTCTCCATTGAATTTGCCAGCTTGGCGTGAATTCCCAATTGTTAAAAAAGTCGAAGAAGTATTTCCAGGCACCCCAGTGCGATTAGCTAGTGATGGTGTGTGCATTGCCCTTGCAGAACACTGGAAAGGTGCAGGTACTGATGTAGAAAACCTATTAGCAATGATTGTTTCTACTGGTGTTGGTGGGGGGCTAGTCATTGGTGGTAAGCCACTTAGCGGTACTAGTGGTAATGCAGGCCATATTGGGCATATAGAAGTGGCAGACTTTGGTCTTGAACGTTGCGCTTGTGGTAACTTCGGTTGTCTTGAAGCGGTAACTTCTGGTCCTAATACTGTGAAATGGGCTATAAAACAAGGGTGGCGTAAAGGCGAGGATACCTCTAAGCTTGCTGGTGAAGATTTAGCTGAAGATGCACGTAATGGCGACGAGATTGCGTTAAGAGCTTTCGAGCGTTCAGGTACTGCACTTGGTCGTGCGATTGCTTCAGCAATGGCACTTTTGGAATTTGACCGAGTAGTAATCGGTGGTGGTTTTGCTAACTCTGGTAATTTGCTATTTGAACCAGCTCGAAAAGCTATCAAGCGCCCAGAGTTTAAGTTTATTGATGTGGAAATTGTACCAACAGGTCTTGATGGGTATGGTCCATTGATTGGTGCAGCTGCATTATTTGGTATCAAGGATTTAGACTTCAGTTAGCCAGCTTTGAATACAAAACCAAAGCTTCAATTTTGAATGTAGAACTGATTTGTGAAAGTAGAGTGGATATTCTTTCTACATTTTTCAATTAGTTCTACAAACAACTTTAAATAACCTCAATAAAAAGGAGTTAATTGCTAAATTTCCTAGAAATGACATTCCTGGGAGTAGTAGCAATTGGCTACTTGTATGTTTCATACAAAGATATAAAGATTTTTCGGATAGAAACTACAACTGTAAAGTGGTTCTTTGGACTGCTACTAATTCTTACAGCTATAAAAACCGAAGGAAAAACTGAGCTAATACTGGGGAGCTTAGCAGCAGCTATCGGTTTTTATCTGCTCTTCCGATTTCTGTATTTGACTAAACAGCTTGGTGGCGGTGATGTTAGATTTGCCACGGTATTGGGTTTAGTGCATGGATACTATGGTTTAGAACATAGCTTGTTTGCATTATTTTCAATAACTGCAAGTGTAGCTATTTATGGTCTTATTCAACGAAATAAAGTTTTTCCTTATGGGCCAGGAATGTGTATTGGTTCTTATTTGGCTCTAATAACGAAAATTGTGCCCTTGCCAATAGGCTAGGGCACAATTTCTTATAGAAAAGTAAATTACTTATCACTTGGTGAAGTCATAGACAGTACGTCTAGGCGTTCGTCTAATTCCCTCTCAGTGATTTCGCCGCGCTCTACATAGCCAAGATCAATTACTGCTTCACGTACAGTTAGCTTGTTTTTAACTGCATGCTTGGCAATCTTAGCAGCTGCTTCGTAGCCAATAACCTTGTTAAGAGGGGTAACGATTGAAGGAGAAGATTCTGCGAAAAAACGAGCACGTTCTTCATTTGCTTCAAGACCATCAATCATTTTTTCAGCCATTACGATTGCAGTGTTAGCAAGTAGCCGAGAAGATTCTAGTACGTTACGAGCCATTACTGGAATACCTACGTTTAGCTCGAAGATACCGAAGTTACCTGCCCAAGTAGTAGTAGCGTCATTACCAATTACCTGAGCTGATACCATAAGCGCTGCTTCACAGATAACAGGGTTTACCTTACCAGGCATGATTGAACTACCAGGCTGTAGGTCAGGGATAGCAATTTCACCAAGACCAGTATTTGGTCCAGAACCCATCCAGCGTAGATCGTTATTGATCTTGCTAAATGAAACAGCAATAGTTTTTAGTGCAGAAGAAGCATCTAGTAGACCATCACGGTTAGCTTGTGCTTCGAAATGGTCGCGAGCTTCTGTTAATGGTAGTCCAGTATCTTCAGCAAGTAATTCAATTACTCGTTCTGAGAACTTAGGAGGAGTATTAATGCCGGTACCAACTGCAGTGCCGCCAAGTGGAACTTCAGCAATACGTGGCATTGCTGCTTCGATACGCTCTATACTGTAACGCACTTGTGCTGCATAGCCACCAAACTCTTGACCAAGAGTCACTGGAGTAGCATCCATCAAGTGAGTACGACCAGACTTCACGATATTTTCGTATTCTTTGGCTTTCTTTTCAAGTGATTTAGCAAGTTGTTCAAGAGCTGGAATCAATTTGTTAGTTAAAGAGTCAGTCACTGCAACGTGCACTGAAGTAGGGAATACATCGTTTGAAGATTGAGAAGCATTTACATGGTCATTAGGGTGTATTTCTTCACCAGCAATTTCACTAGCAAGAGTCGCAATAACCTCGTTAGTGTTCATATTTGACGAAGTGCCAGAACCAGTCTGGAAAATGTCAATAGGAAACTGTTCATCATGCTTACCTGCAATTACTTCATCGGCTGCTTCAATGATTGCATCAGCTTGCTTCTCGGTAATCACATCAAGCTCAAGGTTAGCTTTAGCTGCTGCTTTTTTAACCTGAGCTAAGGCATGTACGTGTTCCTTTTCAAGACCTTGACCACTAATTGGGAAGTTCTCTACTGCTCGTTGTGTTTGTGCGCTGTACAGGGCATCGATTGGCACCTTTACCTCGCCCATTGTGTCGTGTTCTATGCGATATTGTTTATTTTTACTCATACATTATAGTTTAATACAACTAATTATTGCTCATCTCATTTTTGCTAGTAGTCTTAGAGATATGAAAAATTTTAAACTGATATCTGCCACAGATGATACTGAAAATTCAAAGAAACCATTAGTAGTTTTAATGCACGGTTATGGTTCTGATGCCCGTGATTTAGCTGGCTTGTTTCCAGCACTGCCTGATGAGCTTGATTATTTTTCAATTCAAGCCCCAATAGCGATGCCATTTGGTGGCTATACTTGGTTCAATGTTTCGCCTAATGCAAAAGGAACTTTAGAGTTTAGAGGAGAAGCAGATGAAGTGACACAAGTTGTAGGAGAGCTTGCAGAATTTATCGAATTTTTGCGCAAAAACCACAGTTCAGTGAGTTTACTAGGATTCTCGATGGGAATGATTATGGCAACTTCACTTATGCGCACCTTTCCAGAGCGTTATGCTTCAGTAGTTGGTTTGAGCGGTTTTGTGATTGATCGGGATTTTCCAAAAGATAAAGAATTGAAAAATAAAAAATTCCCATTCTTCTGGGGTCGTGATGTTGAAGATGAGGTAATCGAAAAAGAATATATTGATTTCACAGTACCTTGGTTAAATGAGCATACAAACTTAATGAAAGTGATGTATCAAAACATTGGACACTCTATTTCACCTGCAGAAGTAAAGCATGTAGGGGAGTTCTTACAGCACTATAGTAAATAGCTAAAATATATCTGGTAGTTTCGTTTGAATAGTATTATATAGTACTTATTTGAGATAGAATATATCTGATTGTCTTATATAAATTTCTAGTCTTTATTTTTGGAGAAAATTAATGGCACAACCAACTCGTCTGGAATCTGTTGTTTCGTTAGCAAAGCGTCGTGGCTTTGTGTATCCTGCTGGTGAAATATACGGTGGTACTCGTTCCGCTTGGGATTACGGCCCATTGGGTGTGGAACTTAAGGAAAACATCAAGAAGCAGTGGTGGCGCGCAGTTGTTACTAGCCGTGATGACGTTGTTGGTTTGGATTCTTCTGTTATCTTGCCTCGTGCAGTATGGGAAGCTTCTGGTCACGTAGAGGTATTTAATGATCCTTTGGTAGAGTGTAAAAACTGTAACCGTCGTTACCGTGCTGATCACCTTGAAGAAGCTTATGAGGCTAAAAAAGGTCGCCCTCCTGCAAATGGGTTAGATGATATTAACTGTGCTAACTGTGGTAAGTGTGACTGGACTGAGCCAATTAACTTCTCAGGTATGCTTAAAACTTATCTTGGTCCAGTAGACAATGAAGAAGGTTTACATTACCTTCGCCCAGAGACTGCACAAGGTATTTTCGTCAACTTTGCTAATGTTTTGACTACTTCTCGTAAGAAACCACCTTTTGGTATTGGACAGATTGGTAAATCTTTCCGTAACGAGATTACACCTGGTAACTTCATTTTCCGTACTCGTGAGTTCGAGCAGATGGAAATGGAATTCTTCGTTAAGCCTGGTGAAGACGAGGAATGGCAAGAGTACTGGATGGAACAGCGTATGAACTGGTATACCGATCTTGGTATTAACCCAGATAACCTACGTTGGTACGAGCATCCAAAAGATAAACTTTCACATTATTCAAAGCGTACAGTAGATATCGAATACCGTTTTGGTTTCTCTGGTGGCGAATTCGGTGAGCTTGAAGGTGTAGCAAACCGTACTGACTATGATCTTTCTACTCATGCTAAAGCTTCTGGTGCTGATCTTTCTTTCTTTGATCAAGCTAATAATGAGCGTTGGGTTCCTTATGTGATTGAGCCTGCTGCTGGTCTTACTCGTGCACTGATGGCATTCCTTGTTGATGCTTATGTGGAAGAAGAAGTGACTAACTCTAAGGGTAAGCCAGAAAAGCGTACAATGCTTAAGCTTGACCCACGTCTAGCTCCAGTTAAAATAGCTGTTTTGCCACTTAGCCGTAACGCTAAGTTGACTCCTACAGCTAAAGACTTGGCTGCTGAGTTACGCCAGTATTGGAATGTGGACTTTGATGATGCCGGTGCGATTGGTCGTCGTTACCGTCGTCAAGACGAAATTGGTACGCCATTCTGTGTAACTGTTGACTTTGATAGCCTTGATGATGAGGCGGTGACAGTGCGTGAACGTGACACAATGGAACAGGTTCGTATTCCTATTAAGGAAGTTAAGGATTACTTAGCTACAAAGCTAATCGGTTGCTAATTTAGGTTTATGATAAAACAGTTAAAACTTAAACCATTACAGTTGGGCAAGCACACCATTGAAAATCCAGTGGTGTTAGCCCCAATGGCTGGTATTACTAATGCACCTTTCCGCACGCTGTGTAAAGAATATGGTGGGGGGCTTTATGTGGCCGAAATGGTTACTAGCCGTGCTCTAGTAGAGCGTAAGCCTGAATCTTTCCGTATTATTTCGCACGATGCTAATGAAAAGTTCCGTTCGGTTCAGCTTTATGGTGTAGAGCCTAAAACTGTGGAAGCAGCAGTGCGTTTATTAGTCGAGGAAGACCGAGCGGACCATATTGACCTTAATTTTGGTTGTCCGGTACCAAAAGTCACACGCAAAGGTGGCGGAGCAGCACTGCCGTGGAAGATAGATTTATTCAAAGAGATTGTCAATCGTGCAGTGGTAGCTGCCGATGAAGGTAATATTCCGTTAACTATTAAAATGCGTAAAGGCATTGATGATGACCATTTAACTTTTATTGATGCTGGAAAAATTGCTCGTGATGCTGGAGTAGCAGCAGTAGCACTACATGGCCGTACTGCAAGCCAATATTATTCAGGACAAGCAGACTGGGATGCAATTGCAGAGCTTCGTGGAGCTCTTCCGGATATCCCAGTATTAGGCAATGGCGATATATTCTCAGCTGAAGATGCTATTGAAATGGTCGAGCAAACTGGTATCGATGGTGTAGTAATTGGTCGAGGATGCCAAGGTCGCCCATGGTTATTCGGTGATTTACAAGCAGCATTCGAAGGCAATGATGAGCGCAATAAGCCTGGCCTGCGTAAAGTGACAGAAACAGCCTACCGGCATGCAGAGCTGTTAACAGAATTCTTCGGTGATGAATTTGTAGGACTAAGGGATTTACGTAAACACATGTCTTGGTACTTCAAAGGGTACGCAGTAGGAGGCGATACTCGCCGTAGACTATCTAGCGTAGATTCGTTAGAACAACTGCAAGAGATATTCGATTCAATAGATTTAGATGCGCCGTATCCTGGTAAAGATGCCGAAGGGCGTCGAGGTCGCTCGGGCAATCCAAAACGTACAAAATTACCATATGGTTGGCTAGATAGTTGTAAACTTAATGAAGACCAACAAGCCATGATTAAACACGCTGAATACGATACTTCAGGCGGCTAAAACTACTTTCAATAATTTTTGTCATAGGTACATCCTATAGTTATAAATAAGTTAGTAAAAGGGACTTAGTTCCAACTCAATGGTTGTTATTTCTCTTTATCTTTCTTAACTTGTTTATTACAGTAAAAAGCCTGCAGTATTTGTATATACTGCAGGCTTTTTACTGCTATTTTATTGGTATCAAAGTTATACTAGAGTGCACTTGCCGTACGTTTCAGCATAAAACGTGTGTTTAAATATACTGAAGATGCAGTAGCGTACGGCAACCGATAATATGCTTTTAGTAATTTTTATATGTCATCAAGCATGCTAGAATTACGCAAAAGTGCTCATTACCTTAAAAATCAAGGAAGTTAGATGACAGATTACATTGATGCAGATCGTGCTCGTTGGGTTCCTGAAGTACATCACACCCATCATCGTAGTGAATTTCAGCGTGATCGTGCCCGAATTCTGCACTCATCAGCATTGCGCAGGCTAGGAGCTAAGACTCAAGTGGTCACTGCAGGTTCTGACGATTTTGTGCGTACTCGGCTAACTCATAGTTTGGAAGTAGCGCAGCTTGGTAGAGAGCTAGCCTCCTCATTAGGTTGTGACCAAGATGTCGTTGATAGCGCTTGTCTCGCTCATGATTTAGGTCATCCACCTTTTGGACATAATGGTGAGACGGCTTTGAATGAAGTATCTAAAGATATTGGTGGTTTTGAAGGTAACGCACAAACTATGCGATTACTAGTTCGGTTAGAGCCAAAGTCTTATACTGAAACTGGTAAAGCTGCCGGACTTAATTTAACTAGAGCGACTCTTGATGCTGCTTGCAAATATCCTTGGCAGTTAAAAGATGCGCCGATAAAGAATGGTAAGCAGACTCACAAATTTGGGATTTATGAAGACGACACTGAAGTTTTTGATTGGTTACGAGGAGATCGTAAGGATCAAAAAACTCCAATAGAAGCTCAAGTGATGGATTTATCTGATGATATTGCATATTCAGTTCATGATGTTGAAGATGCAGTTACAGCAGGAAAGATAGATTTAACAGCCCTGCATAATCCTGAAGTTCGTGCAAATATTATTCGTTATACTCAAGAGTGGTATTTACCAGAAGCAAGTGATGAACAATTAGAAATGGCACTTGCGAGTCTTGAGAGTAAACCATATTGGGCGAAGGTAACTGCAACTAAAAATGGTTTAGCACATAAAGATGCAGCAAAGCTAAAAAACATGACTAGCCAGTTAATTGGTCGTTTTACTCAAGCCGCACTACTTGCAACTCGCAGTGAGTATGGGGCAGAGAATTTAACTCGTTATAATGCTGAGTTAATTGTGCCACCTAATACTGTTGATGAGATTGCAGTATTAAAAGGAATAACTACTAGTTTCGTGATGGTTAAGGAAGATAGTAAGCCAGTTTATAAAGAACAGCGTAAGATACTCAAAGAATTGGTGGAAGTCTTTTGTGATACGGTGGAACAACATCTTGAGCAGCAGTTTAAAGAAAACTATCAAGTTGCAAATGATGAGAAACAAGCTAAGCGAGTAGTTATAGATCAAGTTGCTTCTTTAACTGATTGGTCTGCAATACATTTACATCAGAAACTTTGCTCTTGATGTACAGGTTAGAATTGTAATATGCCAGGATTTATCAAACGTGACGTAGTCGAGGAAGTAAGACAACGAGCGGACCTCAAAGCTATTGTCGAGGAGACAGTCACTCTTAGAACTGCCGGAGTAGGCGCCTGGAAAGGTCTGTGCCCATTTCATGATGAGAAGACCCCATCTTTTACTGTGAAACCACAAGCAGGTTACTACCATTGTTTTGGTTGTGGTGAAGGCGGAGATGTCTTTTCGTTTTTAATGAAGACTGAGCAGCTTTCATTTTCTGAAGCAGTAGAAGAACTAGCTACAAAATATGGTGTGCAGGTGCAATATGAAGAAGGCTCATTTGATAAGCAAAACATGGGTGGTAGCTCTAGACAGCAAATATTAGCTGTAAATAAAGCTGCTGCTGAATATTTTGTTTCAAAATTGATAACTCCTGAAGCACAGCAAGCTCGGATCTTTTTACTTGAAAAAGGTTTCAAACCAGAATTTATTAATTCATATGAGATTGGTTATTCGCCAAAAGGCTGGGATAACCTTATCAAACATTTAAGAGGTCGTGGATATGACGAAAAGTTACTAGATGAAGCTGGTCTAATTTCAATGGGACAACGTGGTGCCATCGATAAATTTCGTGGGCGTTTGATTTGGCCGATTAAAGATGGTTCTGGACAAGTTTTAGGTTTTGGTGCTCGTAAACTTTATGATGATGATTCTGGCCCAAAATATCTTAATACCAATGGCACTAAGGTCTATAAAAAGTCTCAAGTTTTATATGGTTTAGATAAAGCAAAGAAACCTATTGCTATGAAAAAGCAAGTAGTAGTGGTAGAAGGCTATTCAGATGTGATGGCATGCCATGCAGCTGGTATTGATACTGCTGTTGCGACTTGTGGTACAGCTTTTGGTAATGATCATGTGCGCGTTATTCGTAGATTAATGGCTGATGCACCAAATGCTGAAGTAATTTTCACTTTTGATGGTGATGAAGCTGGTAAGAAGGCCGCTGAAAAAGCTTTTGAAGAAGATCAGAATTTTGCTGCACAAACATATGTAGCTGTCGCAAAAGCTGGTATGGACCCTTGTGATTTGCGATTAAAAAAAGGTAATGAGGCTTTGCAAGAATTATTAGCTTCAAAAACGCCATTATTTGAATTTAAATTAAAGACGGAGTTTGATAAATACCAGGTTGATACGGTAGAGCAACGTTCAACTGCGCTTCGTGGTCTAGCACCAATTCTTAATAGAATTAAAGATCCGATGGTGCGACCAGCTTATGTGCGAAAAGTGGCGGGTTGGTTAGGTGTTGATGTGCAAGATGTTGAACGCCAAATGCGCTTAAACCCTGCACCTGCACCCACTCCGATGCGTCAAGAACCAGAACCGACACCAGTTTCAACAATAGAAGAAGAACCACCAACAAAAACTTATAAACGTCCAGATCCACAAGACAAAGCCGCACAAGTGGAACGTGAAGCTTTAGAAGTTATGGTTCAACACCCTGAGATGATAACCGAAGAAACAAAAAATCTATTCTTAACCAGTGTATTTGAAGTCGAAGCATATGCTGAAATTGCAAATGCAATTCGTAAAGCAATTTTTGATAATGTAGGTGTCAACGAATGGATTAATAAGATTCGTACAGAAGTTCCTGGAGTTCTTGTGCCTTTAGTAGGTGAGCTTACAATGCGAGATATACCGGCAGGCACTGAAGCTGAGTTGGCTGGTTACTGTCAAGCAATGATAATTAGATTAAAGGTATTAGAATTAGATAGGGCAAAGGCCGATGCGCAAATGCGGATGAGTCGTTTAGGGCCCATTGCCTCTACACAAGAGCTTAAAGAAATCCAAACAGAGCTTATTGATATCGAAATTGAACGTCGTGGTTTACTTTATAATACTTAGCTTTAGATAAGTAACTCAAGAGATTTGAATAGTGGAATGATTCTGCATATAAAGAAATCACTCTCAAGCATGAAATCTAGATATTTATTTAGCCAATTTGAGTGCCAGCATAGTGTCCTGAAGCTAATACATGTTCGTTAACTTCAGGTAAAATAGTCTCAATATTATTATGTTTGTCAGTAATCCCAATTTCTTTATCTAAAGCATATAAATGGAATAGATAACGATGGGTACCATGGCCAGGTAATGCTCGTGGACCATTGTATTGTTTTCGTTTTTTACGGTCAGATATGAAAGTAATTGTTGAATTATCAGAAGTTAACGCGCCTTCTGGTAAATCTTTAACGTCAAGGGAAAAGAAAGCTAAGAAATGCAGTATCGGCTTTTCAAAAGGCACATCAATGTCTTCCATTACAAACATTAATTGCTTTGTACTTTCAGGGAGCTTTGACCAGTGAAATTCTGGTGAGAGGTTTTCTCCGCGACCTTTGCCAGCATGTTTATCTGGAATTGCTACGCCATTAGGAAATGAGTCACTGTTTAATTCAATAGTCCCAATTGCCTGTAATTCAGTACGATGTTGGTATGAGCTTTTTGTGCCTGGACGTTTATTCTTCAGTGCCTTACCTAGGGGTGTAACAAGTTGCTCAAGAAGTCCCATGATAATCCTTAGCTATTACTTAGCACTATTTTGTGCAATTACTTGTAATCTTAACTTAGAATATGGATATTCTATTCAAAACAACACACTAATAGTGTGTAGATACAACAGTGGACATTGGGTGACAGTGGTATTCTTACATGGGATAAACATAAAGATTTGAGGTAGTAGCTTATGGCGAAAGTAACAGGTTTTGGTGGATTTTTCTTCATAGCCAAAGATCCAGAAAAATTAGCAGAATGGTATGAAAAATTCCTTGGAATTGCTAAGGTTCTTACAAGTATGGATGATCAACCTTGGATACAGGAATCAGGTGTTACTGCATTTCAGCCATTTGCAGCTAAATCTGGTTTAGGTATTGTGTACGGTGAGGATAATGAGATTGGTAACGGTAAAAACTGGGGACTCAATTTCCGTGTCGATAATCTTGATGAGATGATTGCAAACCTAGAGAAGAACGATATTAAGGTATATAAAGATTCAGAAAACTATCCAATGGGTACCTTTGCTTCGATAACAGACCCAGAAGGAAATCCTATTCAGTTATGGCAGCCTTCATATTAATTTTCTAAATTTTCATATCAGTTCTTAGCTATCTGTAATAAGATGGAAGTGGAGGTAATTACCATGACAACATTTTATGATTTTTCAGTTAAAGACCAAGACGGCAAAAAAGTTTCTCTTGAGGAATATAAAGGGAAAGTACTTTTGGTCGTAAATACTGCGACTAAGTGTGGGTTTACCCCACAGTATGAGGGTCTAGAAGAACTTTACAAAGAGTTCAATGACGAAGGTTTTGAGATTCTGGACTTTCCATGTAACCAATTCAATGAACAAGCTCCAGGGGATGTTTCAGAAATTGATAGTTTCTGTCGCATTACTTATGGAACTGAGTTCCCACGCTTTGGAAAAATAGATGTAAACGGTAAAGATACAGCACCAGTTTACAAGTGGTTGCGTGAAGAAAAGCCAAATGATGAAGGTGATAAGGTAGCAATTGAAGAATTCGTATACCGCATTGGCCCAATGAATCCTTATGTTGACGAGCCAGGTTCAATCAAGTGGAATTTCACTAAGTTCTTAATTGATACTGAAGGTAATGTAACACATCGTTACTCATCAACAGTAACGCCAGAAGATTTGAAGGAAGTAATTTCCAAGGAGCTTAAGGCAGAGGAAAAAGACTAATTACAGTTTTAAATAATTAGAGGGCATAGGGAAACCTATAGTCCTCTTTTTTCGTTTCCAAAATAAGCTCTCTTCTCTGCAAAATGTAGGGTAGATAGGTGGTTACTGTCAAAGATAAAGTTGCTAAAAGTATGTAATAGTTGGTGGTTATGGACATACCACCGCCACTTTACAAGAGGAAATCCAGCGAGAAATTTCTGAACTGCCAGCAAAACAACTCAGTGAAGCTGAAATATTTGCACAATACTTGAAGTATAAATATAATCTTGAGGTTGATTACCTAGAAACTAACTCAACAAATTGTGGCAATAATATAACTAATCTTCTTAAATTGTTAGAAATTAACAATATTAGCTTTAATAGTATTATCATCGCACAAGATGCTACTATGCAGCATCGGATGGATGCCATATTACGGAAGTGTGTTCCTAGAGAAACTAGAATCATAAATTTCGCTACTTATAAGGCAGAAGTGGTAGAAAATAAAGGTGTTTTAGAATATAAACATAAAATTCATAGCATGTGGAGAGTGGAACGTTATATCAGTTTGTTGATGGGAGAGGTTCCACGTTTGCAAGATGATGAAAATGGCTATGGCCCCAAAGGAAAGAATTTTCTAACCCATGTTGATATACCAGATGAAGCGATGAGAGCTTTTACAGAATTAAAACAAGTTTTCCCTGAGTCAGTTAGGGAAGCTAACCCACAATTTAGCTCATAAATATGAATTCAGAGCATTCGACTGTTAATCGAAGGGTCATTTAATTAGCCTAAAATTTCTTGTGTGAAAAATTTGGCATAAATAAAAAATGAGTGCTACACTATATAAAGTATTCTCCCGTAGCTCAGTTGGCAGAGCATTCGACTGTTAATCGAAGGGTCACTGGTTCGAGCCCAGTCGGGAGAGCGATTTTAGCCTTAGTTCGTGTGGACTAAGGCTTTTATTGTAAGAGGTTGCTTATGAAGCGCATTCTTGTCGATGCCCGTTATGTAAAGACTGATGGCTATGATGGCATTAGTCGTTATTCAGAATGCATAATTAATGAATTGCATAAGCTCCACCCTTTGGAATTATTAATTCATGATGAAAAGCAAAAGGCAAAGCTTCCAAACGATGCAAAATTCCACATGTTTCATGCTCCAACAAGCCCGAAAGAGCCTTTCAGTGCAAGGAAACTTAATGAAATAAATCCCGATGTTTTTTATTCCCCTATGCAGACAGTGGGATTAAGAGGAAAGAAGTTTCCAGCAGTTCTCACTTTGCATGATTTAATTTATTATGAACATCCAGAGCCACCTAAGGATTTTGCGCCACATATCAGAGCAATTTGGTTACTATATCATAAAGCATATTTTCCACAAAGGTTGCTGTTAAACTCTGCTGATGCTGTAGTTACTGTCAGTGAAACTAGTAAAGCAGAAATTGAGAAACATAGGCTAACTAATAAGCCAGTTGAAGTGGTTTATAACGCTGTTGACAGAGTAGAACCTCCACAAGTTCCATTTGCTCAGCGTAAGAATGAGTTAGTTTATATGGGGTCATTCATTCCATATAAAAATGTGGAGCTACTAGTTAAAGCTATTAATCATCTTCCTAAATTTAAATTAAGATTACTAAGCAAGAGTAGTAGCAAAGTCAAGAAACAATTAATCCACTTAGCTGATAATCCTAAACAGCTTATCTTTGATAATGGCGTTAGTGATGAGGAATATCACGATATTCTCGGTAACGCCTTTGCGGCAGTTACCGCATCCAAAGCTGAAGGATTTGGAATTCCGATTATCGAAGCTATGCAAGTTGGTACACCAGTAGTATGCAGTGATATCCCAATATTTCATGAAATTGCACAGGATGCGGCATTATTTGCAGATAATACGACTGAACTTGCTTTTATGGAGCAATTGCACTGGTTGCAAGATCAACGTTTGTGGGAAGATCAACGTAAAAAAGGGCTTGCTCAGAGTGAAAAGTTTGGTTGGGATAAATCAGCACAGAAATTGTTAACAGTCCTAGGGCTCGTATTTTGAAATAATGCCCAAAGGTCGGTAAAGTTATACTTAGGTCGTTTTTGACTAGGTTGGGACCATAGCTCAGTTGGTTAGAGCAGTGAACTCATAATTCATTGGTCGCGGGTTCAAGTCCCGCTGGTCCCACAATGTAACCCTTATTCCTCTAGTGGAGTAGGGGTTTTGCTATATCTGACTTTTTGACTTATAGGCCATAATGTGTTGTTGGTTCGAGTGTGTTACTCGGTTGTGTTGGCCCAGATTGCACCTCCTTTGTATCTGATTGTTTGGTATGATTTGTCGATTTCTTTTGGCCCTATTTGTT
>JASGDC010000038.1:0-9553 GCA_047608145.1 Micrococcaceae bacterium | reverse complement strand
TTTGACTTTTCGTATGGGGGGGGGGGGTAGGGTTGTGATATTGAAACTATTGTTTTTGTTTTTCGTCTATTTATTTGGGGGATAGTTTTTCATGTCTAGTAAGGATTCAAAGTTCCAGTCGAGTGAAGTTCGTAGTGAGAATGGTGCTGGGGGTGTTTCTCGTCGTAGTGTGGCGAAGGGTGCTGCTTGGTCGGTTCCTGTGGTTGCTACTGCGGTGAGTGTGCCGGCTTTTGCGGCTAGTGCGTGTGATCCTTCTACTTACACTATTAATTTTCTTCCTGTGGGTAGTGTTCCTGCTCCGGGTTATTCTTTCCCGAATGAGGATGGTTTGTTAAGTGTGCAGGTTACTGCTCCGGCTGACTGTCCTGCTATTACGGGGAATGTGGTTTTAACTGTTCTTAGTAATAATGCTAATTTCACTACTAAGGATACTGGTCCTAATACTATTACTATTCCGCTTAATGGTGCAGGTGTTGCAACATTCGGAACAGTTGATAGTGGTAACCCGTTGTTCCTTGCGTGTGGTCTTAAACCAGGAGACCATGTTACTGTCCACGCACAAGTTGAAGGAACAAGTGTAGAAACTAGTTCTGGTGGTAACGGTGCTGACATGCAGATTAACATCGGTAACCTATACGGTTGGGGAGGCAATGGTTATGGTGAGAATGGTACAGGGCTTCAGCGTCTTACCCCTGTGCAAGTTGGCGCTAACACACCTAAGAATGACTGGACAGCGGTCAGCGCAAACAAAGATGCGTATACTGCCCTTGGATGGTCTTTTGCTCTTGACAGCTCTGGTGACTTATACGCAATTGGGTACAACAATGAAGGTCAGCTTGGTTTGGGTGATACTACTGAGCGTAATGTATTCACTAAAGTGGATGCCCCTAGTGGTGGAGGAACCTGGACAAACAACATCAGCACAAGTTATTCTTTTTCTTTGGCGTTGTCTTCTACTGGTGACTTATACGTAACTGGGGACAACGGTACTGGGCAGCTTGGGCTTGGTGATACTACTAGTCGTAGTGTGTTTACGAAGGTTGATGCTCCATCTGGTGGCGGGACCTGGACAGCTGTTAGTGCAGGGAAGAATTCTTCTTTGGCGTTGTCTTCTACCGGTGACCTCTACGCAACTGGGTACAACAATGATGGTGAGCTTGGTTTGGGTGATACTACTGAGCGTAATTCATTCACTAAAGTGGATGCCCCTAGTGGTGGAGGAACCTGGACAGCCGTTGGTTCAGGAAATAGAGACTACTCTTCTTCCTTTTCTTTTTCTTTGGCGTTGTCTTCTACTGGTGACTTATACGTAACTGGGGACAACAGTACTGGGCAGCTTGGTTTAGGTGATACTACTAATCGTAGTGTGTTTACGAAGGTTGATGCTCCTAGCGGTGGTGGAACATGGGTAAGTATTAAAGTAGGATTTTATGGTTCTTCTTTGGCGTTGTCTTCTACTGGTGACCTATACGGAACTGGATGGAATAGTAATGGTGAGCTTGGTTTGGGTGATACTACTGAACGTCACGTGTTTACGAAGGTTGCTGCGCCTAGTGGTGGTGGCACCTGGACAGCTGTTAGTACAACGAGGGGTTCTTCTTTGGCGTTGTCTTCTACAGGCGATATCTACGGAACCGGGGGAAATTATACTGGTTTGCTTGGACTTGGTGATACTAATTATCGTAGTGTGTTTACGAAGCAAGATGGTTGTCCAATGTGGAAAGCAATAGAAATAGGAAATGTTCAGTCTTTTGGTTTAGCTAAAGACTAGCTCAATTTTAAGATAATGGTTTCCCTTATTTTGGTTTTGTGTGTTGGTGCTATCCAGGGCATACAAGACTGATTTTAGGGGTGTTTATGGAGGAGAGAATTTTAACTCCCTTTTCTTCTGATAAGCAAAACACATATGTTAAACATATAAATTCTGGATAGCATTTTTATGGGGTTATAACGAGAGAAACTGAGAATAATAGGAGGAAGGTTAGGAAGTTAAGAGAATTAGTAGACACGTATTTTGAGTTGTTGATAGTTTACAAGCATTTTACGCTCAGAATACATGTGGGTTTTCTAGTTTGGTTAGCTTTCTTTTCCTTATATTATTCTCATTCCTCTCTTTTTCTTTTTAGTTTTCCATATTAATTTCAAGTCAAATTTAGTTAGAAGGACTAAGATAAAGAAAACCTCTGTGATTATAGTGAATTTGATTATGAAGTGTTATTGCTAATGTCAGGAGACACTTATTTTGATTTTATTGGGTATCCTCTTGTGATTAGGAACGTGTTAATTGATGATAAAGGCTATGTGCGTGTAGGTACTAAGAGTAGTGGTTATCCGATACGTGTTAGAAAAACAGGATAGGTAAGCTAAATAAATAGCTCTACTGGTTAAGTATTTTAACCAGTAGAGCTATTTTTATAACTAGTTTAACTTTTATGTATTATTTAACTAAGTAATTTTAGGTGTTTTCTTCTTCCAATCTAAGCACCCAATTAAAGTTAATAGACTGGTAATAATTAAGACGATTGCTGGATGCCACCAGGCTTGGTGGGTTAAGTCACCAAAGATAGTAGTAAGTGCTGGAATGAAACCAGAGATGATTACTGACAAGTTCATGCTCATTGTGATGGCAGTAAAACGGATGCTCACATCAAACTTATGATAAAGCATGCTACCTAGGGTAGCCCAGCATAGTGTCGGGAAGATGCCGCCCGCTACCATACAGATGGTCATTGTAGCCAGTGTTGCCGATTTCATTAGCCAATACATTGGGAAAGCTATCGCTATAGTTGATATTGCTCCCGCTAACATAACAGCTTTTGGACTATACTTGCTGGCATAATAGCCAAAGAGTGGGACAGTGACAAATTGAATAGCAGCACCCCAGAAGGCAGCAATAAGAAGTGACTGCTCCGAAAGTTTCAAGACCGAGGTACCGTAGCTCATACTGTAGGTAGAGATAAGGAAGTAAGAGCCGATAGGCAGTATACCAATTAATATTGCTTGAATAAATGGAATAGTATGCTGTTTGTATATTTCTGAGAATTTAACTCTTTTATTATTAGCAGTTGCTTGTGCTTCAAGAAATTCAGTAGTTTCGGAAAGCTGAGTACGGATATAAACAGATATTAACGTGAAAGGTAATACTAGTATAAATGGTACTCGCCACCCCCAAGAAAGCATTTGTTCAGTAGAAAGTACTGCGTCCATGCCCATTATTACTAGAGTACTGGTAACAATCCCAATAGGTGAGCCTAACTGTGGGAATGAAGCATGGAAATTTTTCCATTTAGGGTCTGAAGATTCGGTACTAAGCAAAATACTGCCACCCCATTCACCGCCCATAGAGACACCTTGTAAACAGCGGCATAGAATAAGCAAAATTGGGGCTAGAATTCCAACTTGTGAATAAGTAGGTAAAAAGCCGATAGCTGCAGTACTAAGGCCCATTAGTGTTAAGGTATAACGGGTGGTGAGTGCTCGACCTTTAGTGTCACCAATATAACCAAAGATTATAGAACCTAATGGCCTGGTTAAGAACGCCATAGCAAAAATTAGAAAACCGGAAAGCGTTGAGATTGCCACGTTATTTATATCAAAGAAAATTTTGTTGAAGTATAACGCAGTAGCAGTACCGTAAATATAGAAATCATAATTTTCAATTCCAGATCCAAATGTGGAAGCAAAAAGAGCTTTACGGCTCGCCTTAGTTTTTGCAGTATTCTGCACGGTAGTACCTTCTATCGATGTCTGATTGCTTAACCAAAGTTATTTTGGCTAATGTAAGTATAGGCTAAGGAACGATTATTGACTATATAAAGTAAGTAATTTTTGTAGGAACTATTACATATATAGGATTTATTCACATTTTTGTATATTTCGTATCAGATATATTTAAGATATGTATAAACCTCAACAAAACGGAATCAAAAGGAAAGTGTTGAATAGCTTGGTGGGAAAATTAAAGTAAATAGTCTTTCTGATAAGAAAACAACAACTATTATTTCCCAGCAATTATTTATAGGAAAACTCATAAATTAACATCATGAACTTATAGCATTGATACTAATCTTTTAACTTATATAGCTATTTATCAGGTAAAGTTAAACAATGCAAAGATTCGTTTAGACGGTCAAGGTAGCAAGCAATATAGAAGAACTGCACAAGCGTACTCTAGAACACAATTAACTACAGATAGAAATAATAAAGTAATCAAAGACTTTAAGTTTCTCGATTCAGAAAAAAATAATCTGATACAGCTAGCTGATATGGTAGCTGGCGCAATACGAAAAGCAAACACTCCAAATGATACAGACATATACTTAAAAATGATTCGGTCGCGTATAGAAAGTATTTGGCATTTTAAATAAAAAAATCGGTTCGTACCCCTCGGTCAAGATATGACCTTAGCTTGAATCCACAGACGTTACGAAAGTACGAACCTTTGCAATGTCAGTATAACAATATATATTTAATATCAATAAAAAGTAAGAAAAGCCTATTTGTCCACTTATAAACACAAACTACAAACTTGTTTATATATGTTTTGTTTTCACTCACACATGCAATAAGCTATTAACTCTTATTAATAATTAAAGCCTTGTTGTTATGTAGAAAATAACAATAAGGCTTTAACTAGTGTTTTTTAACTAAGTAGTTTTAGCTTCTTTCTTTTTCCAGTCCAAGCTACCAGCCAGTGTCATTAAGCTGATAAGAATTAGTACTATTGCTGGGTGCCACCATGCTTGATGAGTAGCTGAGCCGACCATCGTAGTAATTGCTGGAATGAAACCAGAGATAATCGCTGCAATACTGTAAGCGACGTTAATAGCTGTGAAACGAATCTTAACATCAAACTTGTTATAAAGCATTCCACCTAGGGTAGCCCAGCATAGGGTAGGGAAAATACCACCGATAAGCATGCAGGCAATCATAGTGCTAAGAGTAGCTTCACGCATTAATAGGTACATTGGGATTGCAACTATTGCAGTGCTTACTGCGCCAGCAATCATTACAGCTTTAGAACTATACTTACTTGAATAATAACCGAAAGTAGGGATAGTAATTAGCTGTAGCAAGGAGCCAATAAATCCTGCAACAAGCAAGGACTGCTCAGGTAATCCAAGGGTGGTAGTACCGTAGTTCATAGTATATGTAGAAATTAAGAAATAAGAACCAATAGGTAGAATACCGATTAAAATTGCTTGAATGAAAGGAATTGTATGGTTTTTGAATAGTTCAGAAACTTTAATTTTACTATTTCCAAGTTCTTTTTGAGCTTCCATAAACTCATTAGTTTCATGCAGTTGAGTACGAATATATACTGAAACAAGAGTGAATGGTAATGCTAATAGGAATGGGATACGCCAACCCCAAGCTAACATTTGTTGGTCATTAAGGAAAATCTCCATAATCATGAAAATGAAAGTGCTAGCAAGCACGCCGATTGGTGATCCTAATTGTGGGATTGAAGCGTGGAAATCCTTCTTTTTAGAGCTAGAATATTCCGTGCTAAGTAAGATACTACCGCCCCATTCGCCCCCCATTGATATACCTTGGATACAACGTAGCAGCACCAATAAAATAGGTGCCAGAATACCAACTTGGGAGTACCCAGGCAGTAAACCAATGGCTGCAGTACTTAGTCCCATCAAAGTAAGTGTGTAACGTGTCGTGACCGCTCGGCCTTTAGTGTCACCAATATAACCAAAGAGCATAGCGCCAAGTGGTCGTGTTAAAAAGGCCATTGCGAAGATTAAGAATGACGATAGGGTAGCAACGGTTGCATTAGTTTCACTGAAAAAAATCTTGTTAAAGTATAAAGCTGCCGCTGTACCGTATAAATAAAAATCATAGTTTTCTAATGAAGTACCAAAAGTTGAAGCAATGAGTGCTTTCTTGTGTGTTGGGTTTTTAGCATTTTTTTGTGCAGTTTCTTGCATAATTATTACCTTTGTATAGGTCCATATCTCGTTTGTAGAACTTTACAGTTATTGATTAGTATAAAACACTAACTCCTGCATGACTATTCACTTGTAAGAAATATATGAATTTTTTGTTTATTAAAAGCAAAAATAATTTTTTTGTTGGTCTAGACGGCGATTATTTCATAGAGTAATTATAAGAAAAATTCAGACAACTAGAATTTTAAACTTAGTTGATTAAAAATCATCACTAATAAAGATAGGACAATTTTGGAAAGCTATAATACTGAATATAAGAGTACTGAACCAGGTAAATTAAACAGTTTCAAAGCTGAAATTGTATCTTTCCTTAATAGCACTCTTGGCGGAACTATTTATGTAGAAGATATTAAGTAAGCATGGTGCAAATGCTAAACGTAATCCTGTGCTAATAAATGCACTGGATAAATTGAAATATATAGAGAATTTTGGCACTGGAATTCGTCGTATTTTAAGTGCATATGATAATTTTCTTACGAATCCCGATTTTTCACGCATCAGATAATCTTTTTAGCGTTACTTTGTATAACCAGAATTATCCAGAACTATATAAATATGATGGGAAAATTGCTGCAATCCTTAAGTTAATGTTTGAACAAGGAAAAAGTCTAGACAAGAAATACAAGATATTTTAGAAGTACAAAAGAGTTATGCTTCAAGAGCACTATCTATGTTGAAAACAAGAGGTTTGATTAATTCAGTGCAAGAAGGACGTACTATTTTCTATTACATAAACGAGAGCAGTTCAGAGTAGCAAAGTATATTTGTGGGCGGTTATGGGCGCTTTGTTGTTTTGCCTTGAATTCTAGCGGATTTAATGAACTGGTAATTTCATTTTAATGACTTGCAGTTAAGACTCATAAGACTTTGGTATTTGTCTTAACCAGTGAAAATATAGCTGTAAATTACCTGTGCTTCTAATCCTGTGTTGTATGTTGCCTTGATTTTAAGTTTAATCGGCGACATACTAAGCAATATCAAAGTTGCTAAGGATAGTGATGAAAAAACAAAATAAAAAATCAATAGTATTGAAGAGCGACTAGGCCAGAGCGCCCAGCTAATGCTGAAAACATAGATTGGGTTTATGATAGAGCTTTAGCAGGTATTCCGGGAATTGATAGTAAAGATATTCATGAATTAGTTGAGCATCACAGCAATTATTCTGATGGTAAAGAAGTTGTAATAGATCGAATAGTTAAAGCACAAATTGCAAAAGCTTGCACTTCAGGATTTGTTACTGGGTTTGGTGGTTTAATTACATTTCCAGCAACATTACCGGCAAATATCGCTACAAATATTTATAACCAACTTAGAATGATTCTAGCTATTGCTGCTATTCGAAGATACACTCCACACAGTGATGAAGTAAGAACTTTTGCATATATATCTTACTGGCAGTTCAAGCTGTTGGTTTCCATTTTGTGGCAAAAACTAGTTCTAAAGGGCTATTAAACTTAGGAAAAATGGTGCCGGTAGTTGGTGCTATTGTAGACAGGTGGTAATTAAAACCCTGATGTTACAATCAAGATAAACTCTTTCAACTGTGAGAAACGAGGCAAAATTGGAAGATTTACAACCTCATATTCAATTGAGCAAAGAAATTGTTAATACTGACAGTGCTGTCATTATGGGAGATCCAGCTCGAGTTGATAAGATCACTGAGCTTTTAGAGGAAGCCGAAGAAATAGCTTTTAATCGTGAATATAAATCCGTTATTGGAACATACCAAGGCAAACGTATCTTAGCTATGTCTACTGGTGTCGGAGCTCCTTCAGCTACTATTGGAATTGAAGAGTTAAATAATATTGGTATTAAATATATCATCCGTGTGGGCTCTGCTGGCGCGATGCAAAAAGAAATTAACTTGGGAGACCTGGTTATTGGTGAAGGAGTAGTGCGCGATGACGGGCTTACAAAGAAGTATGCGCCAGCTATTTACCCAGCAGTGCCATCTTTTAAACTAATGTCGTTAGCTCGGAAGTATGCGCCAGCTGCTGTGTACGGAATTATTCGTTCGCATGACGGATTTTATATGGACGATACTGCAGCGCGAGAAAAGTTTTGGTCTGGAAAAGGCATTGTGGCAGATGATATGGAATCTGGTGCTTTGATGGTTGTTGGGCGCCAGCGTGGTATTGAAACATTATCTATTCTCAATAATGTAGTGCTCTTTCAAGGAGATTTGGCTGAAGGCATTAATGATTTAGTTAATGGTGATGATGCAGTAACTCAAGGTGAGATTAAATCATTAAAACTAGCATTGAAAATTTTAAGTAGTAAGTAAAACTGTGAGGCGAGACATGGAAGCTACAAAACAACCTAGTTGGCTGTATAGCCAGCTATTTACTAATTGGAAAAAATTTGAAGTTATTTATGTAACAGCTTTGATTCTGTTACAAATTGCAGTTTACTTAATTGCACCAGATACTGTCGTTGGAATGATTTCAGGTATTGCTGGAGTGCTTTGTTTAGTATATGGAATGAAAGGGCGCAAAATAACCTTTATTTTCGGCATTATTCAAACTATTGCTATGACTTATATTGCTTGGATTTCACATGCTTATGGTTCATTTGCTATGGGGATTATTTATGTAGTTTCACAGCCAATAGGCTGGGTAATGTGGGGGAAAGATGAAGCAACTCGGTCATTCCAGCAACGTACTAGGAACTTAATCTTTGCCGGTGCTTTTGTAGCATGGATTATTGGTTGGGTAGTCTTAGCGATGTTGCATGGACAATTACCTTACTTTGACTCTATTAACTTTGTAGTTAGCTTGATTGCACAATTACTGTATATCCTTAAATACACTGAAAATTGGTCGCTATGGATTGTCGTGAATATTGCCAATATGATCTATTGGAGCTTGTTAGTTTGGGAAGGCCTAACTGATAGGACTCAGATTGGTTCTGTTGGCGCTAGTCTTTCACAGGTCGCATTACAATTTGCCTTATTATTTAACTCAATATATGCCACTAAAGTATGGGCCAGAGGTGAAGCAGATTATGAGGGTGGTATTGGCAAAAGTCATGATAGTGAGGTTAAAACTAAAGCTAGTTAGCTAGGTTCTATTTGCGGTCATAATTAGTTGTTATATATGTCACAGTGATAAATTATCATGATGAAAATATTGGGTAGTTTATTAGCAAGATATGGCTGACGAGGGGCAAAAAATACCATATTATCGCAGTGTAGTTTTGATTGATCTTACTCATAAAATGGATAAAGATAATTTATGTCAATGTATGCAGTGCTATCGGGCATGGAAGCAAGATTATCATCTTACTAAGAAAGTACTTGATGAACGCCAGCACAATATCGATATTGGCTATCCACACGATACGCCAGTGCACGTTAAATCAAATGTAGCAATCATTGCAAATTATCCAGCTGATTTATACGAAGTAAATGGCATGATGATACTGGCGCACCGAGATTGTCCCGGAGCAAAATGGTTCAGAAAATGAAAATTGTGAGTTATAGGCCATAATGTGTTGTTATTTTTCTTTGTAGGGGTTATTTTTTCTGTGATGTAGGCCTGTTTGTTAGCTTCTAAAGTTAGCTTATGGGTTTTAATCAATATTCTGCTTGGTGT
>JASGDC010000037.1:0-3669 GCA_047608145.1 Micrococcaceae bacterium | reverse complement strand
CATATCGAAAGATACTAACCAATAGCGAAATGATAAAAACCGCTCACGAACAAATACACGACCACCAGTTAGCATCCCAAGACTTCCACAGACTACTAAACGAATACGAAGGAATCATAAACACAGACATAATCCAAAGTAAACACGAAATACTACCAGGCTTCCAAGGAGCCACCATCCAAGACCAGGAGAATCAAAAACTTTTAACTCAAATTGAAAAAGCAATGCAAGAAAGTGCAGCACCAAAAATTAAAGAAATGAATCACTACCTACAACCTTGGAAACGCTCACTACCAAAACATACCAACCCAGTACTATCACGAAAAATAGCCACATACCGCGTAATATACAACATACACGACACCGATAAACCACTAGGCAACCCACCAAAAGACTTTAAACAACTAGACCGCTATAAAAAACTAGAAATTGCTCTTACTTCAGAAATTAAATTCCAGAAAATGGGTAACCAATATCCCCAATGGGATACCAAAACCCTCAAGAGAAAAAGGAAATCTAAATAAAGTCTATCTATTCAATCTAGAGTTTGACAGGCTATTATTTAGCCCAATAGTAATATTGCGTGGCTTAAAATCATTGAATATTTCTTCAAGTTTATACCTAGCAGCTATAGGAATCATAGTCGAAGTAGGCACATGCTTTAATGCGTTATCCAATACTTCTTTAGCTGAGTTAAAACCACAAATTTCAGAAAGCTTCATTATATCTTTTCGATCTGAAGCTCTCAAAGAAGTAGTTTTCATCGCTAACAAGTATTCTGGTGAAGGAACCTGCACATTAAGATTAGATAGTTTAACAACGTCTTTAGCGTTTTTATCATTTCCTAGCAGAAATCCTTTGGCAGCATCATTCATCCAATCAGGATGTAGCTTCTTTTCAACTGAAATCTCGTCAATTATTTGCCGTAATTCATTAGCTGGTTGAAAGATACCATCAAGATCTGTAGTCATTCTTTGTTGATCGTAAGCTAATGCCATTGCACCTCCACCAACAAGGAACATGTCAGCTTCAATGTCCTTTTCAACTAACTTAGTATTCAAAGTCTCAAAAAGTGATAGCAACATATCACGATTCATTGCTTTACCATTAACATTATTCACGCTATGCTCTCCTTAAATCTTGCTTATGTACAAGAACTCCAAAATAGGCAAATTCTGGAACAGGGTTAGTCAAAGCTTCCTTTTTACCGTAATTGGTTGGATCAACAATAAAAAAGTATTCCTTAGCAGGTGCTTCTTTTTGGCTAAGCATCCAAGAAAACGGCTCCCAGCTATCACGGTTAGCTAAATACCAAGCAAGTGCAGTAAAACCAGCATCAAGATACTTAGTATCCGCACTAACTTCATCTACGATTGGCTTAGCAAAAATTGACTTAGCTTTCTCCAAGGAATGATGAGCTTTTTCAGCCTCATAAATATCTAACGCTTGCATAATACAAAAACGCCAAATATCCCTATAATCACCATGTTTAACATGATAATTATTTTCAACAACAAACTCTTCGGAATCAAAAACCTCAGATGGACTAATATCTCCTGAAGGCACAGGAACATAAGAAGGTTCATTCATCAATGCTTCAATATCCAACATCTAACGTCCTCTCCTTCTAGTTCCCAAAAACCATCTTTACTCTCACTTTACTTGAAAATCCAGTGATTTACTATACTGAGCAATAATACCAAGATCGACAAAAACTACAAAGAGAACTACCCTCAGAAAGAAAACATCGAAAAAGGAGCAACAAAGGTCAAAAATGGGAAACAAACAACCTGAAGAGAAAACAAATGAATAAGAAATAAAGGGTTAATTATATATTTCTTTTCAATTCCATATTGGTTCTTGTTTCCAGTTATCAGGAAATCCCATTTCAGCAACAGTTCGGCCTAGTATAGGCTCAAAATCTCTTTCAATTAGATCTTTTACGTGTTTATTCCATTTGCCTTTAGGTGACAACGTTTTTAATAAGTATGCGATCATAACCAAAGCTCCATAGATACTTTCACTTTGATCTTCCAGCGATCTTAATTCTGGAACTGAATGAAAAACTTTTCCAGGAGCAGGGTTAAATGTTCTGTTCCATGTTCTAGAATGGTGTGCACATGTATTGCGAACAATAGTAAGTTGACGTATCCATTTAGCTAAAGGATGTACTTTAATTACCTTTTTTCTCTGACTTTTAGATAAATTTGATATATCAAAATTAATGTTCAAAAGATCTGCTACTTTAAGCTGATCTCTACGTTTCATATTTGAAAAAAGCTGTGAAATATCAGAAAAATCTAATACCTCCATTAAAGTCCAAATAGGTAAAATTCCTTTGTACTTTTTTAGATGATGTTTCAACGATTGATTATATTTAAAAGATCTACTAACTCGTCCAGCAGCTCTTTTCACCCAGTAAGCATATTTATAATCTATACTTAAGTTTTCCCTAAGATAAGTTGGTCTTTCATAAGCTAAAGGATTTTGAGCACCCAATACTTCAACTAAAGCAACACGCAAACCCACTTCTATGCGCTCTATACCATCATGAATTAAAGTTCGAAGTTTCCGATCAAATTCATAGAGATTAGCAACATCAGAAAAATTAGCTCCATCAATAAATGTTTCTGAAATACATTTTTTACCATTCTCATAAAAAATACTATGGTATGGATACCAATAACCACTAAGACGATAATATCCGACAGAATTAAGCCACTGCATAGTTAATTTTTCATCACAATTCATTCCACGTAACTCTAACTGATGAAGTAGCAAATGAGAGTCCAAGTAAGGTTTAGTTAAATTGTCCATAAAATAATTATTCTTTTGTAAAAGCCTTATAACGAATTCAATCCCGCTCAAACACAAATGTAAGGCGGGATCAACTATTAATTTAATACTAACTATGCGCCAAAGTATTTTCAAATGTTACACCGATATAATCTGAATATCACTGCACCACTTACAGGTTTCATTGTGATGTCTCAGTAAGTAATCAGAGAATTAAGAAAAACTTAAAATTTTTTCTAATCGTGTCTCACTTTTTGGGGCTTACATATTTGAGTCCCAAAAAATTATGGGATTCTGCTAATTTTTCACGATTATCTTTAACTTGAATTTACTAGCGAACCTTGCGATACGTCCTTTGCTAAATAGGCAATAAACTCTTCAGTATCAGTACCATCAATACTCCAGGAAGCACTTAAACTATCCGGCTCTTTAACGATCACATTACTAAATACCATGTACGTACCATTATTATGCTTACGCACTAAAAGCTTAATAGGAACACTTTTCTTATACGACCTTAGTATGAAATAGAAATAGTCACGATTATCAGGATAGACATTATCGTAAAAATGCTCGACCTTAAAGATCTTAAAATCACGCAACTCTACTTCATCTGAAGCATCAATTACATTACTTAACTTAGTCGCAAAAGGATCATCAAGATACTTGATGATCTCTTTATTCTTTTCCGGCGCCGATAAAAGTTTGAAACCTTTTCCTACTTGAATTGGAATCAAGGAGAGAACTTCTATGTTCTTAAACACCTGCTTATCAGAAAGAAACGGTATTCCACTAATCTTGTTTCTAGTTACTTTTTCTACAGCAAATTGCATAATAATTATTTTCCTTTTCTAGTATGGGTTTTCAGTACTG
>JASGDC010000036.1:0-47287 GCA_047608145.1 Micrococcaceae bacterium | reverse complement strand
CAAATAGGGCCAAAAGAAATCGACAAATCATACCAAACAATCAGATACAAAGGAGGTGCAATCTGGGCCAACACAACCGAGTAACACACTCGAACCAACAACACATTATGGCCTATAAGTCAAAATTTAGACACGAAAATTAATTTTACCCCTAAAAATAGGGGTAAAATCGGTCTCCTTAAGTATATCAAGGAGACCTTAAGAAGATTCTCAACCCTTGACTCGCGTAAGCTAGTGCGTCATTAAGTATATCAAGGAGACCTTAAGAAGATTCTCAACGCTTCAGCACCTCTAGAAATTAAGCTAATAAGTATATCAAGGAGACCTTAAGAAGATTCTCAACAATTTCACAAAATCCCCTAGCAATTCATTAAGTATATCAAGGAGACCTTAAGAAGATTCTCAACATAAAAATTGCATTCCACATTTTGACCCTAAGTATATCAAGGAGACCTTAAGAAGATTCTCAACGCAAAAATATCTAACATGTTGCCTCTGTTAAGTATATCAAGGAGACCTTAAGAAGATTCTCAACACAGGACAAAAGATTTCCTACTGGGAAATAAGTATATCAAGGAGACCTTAAGAAGATTCTCAACCCCAGCTGTTGTGTCTTTCACTCCTGCGTAAGTATATCAAGGAGACCTTAAGAAGATTCTCAACTTTCAGCTTTTTCAGTCATTTCGACTGTTAAGTATATCAAGGAGACCTTAAGAAGATTCTCAACGGTTGGGACGATACACGAGATGTCGAAGTAAGTATATCAAGGAGACCTTAAGAAGATTCTCAACAGGTACTGTAGGTAGTGCTTATCTACCTTAAGTATATCAAGGAGACCTTAAGAAGATTCTCAACTCAAGAAACGACTTCAGCGCTAGTAATTTAAGTATATCAAGGAGACCTTAAGAAGATTCTCAACCTTAAAGCTAATCTAGCGTAAGTTCGCATAAGTATATCAAGGAGACCTTAAGAAGATTCTCAACCAGCCAAGAAATTCTAAGCCCCAGCCTGTAAGTATATCAAGGAGACCTTAAGAAGATTCTCAACACAGTCACATTAGTCTTCCTGATGATTGTAAGTATATCAAGGAGACCTTAAGAAGATTCTCAACCTGGACGATATCCATACAGCATTAATAATAAGTATATCAAGGAGACCTTAAGAAGATTCTCAACCTTCCAATCAGCTAATACAGGTATTGCATAAGTATATCAAGGAGACCTTAAGAAGATTCTCAACGAAGCTCCACCATCATTGAGATAATTTTTAAGTATATCAAGGAGACCTTAAGAAGATTCTCAACGTAGCTGCAGTTTCCTGAGTCTTCCTGATAAGTATATCAAGGAGACCTTAAGAAGATTCTCAACTCCCCTTTCAGTGGGTATTAAAAAAGCATAAGTATATCAAGGAGACCTTAAGAAGATTCTCAACTAATGCTGAACGCTATCGGTTATTTACTTAAGTATATCAAGGAGACCTTAAGAAGATTCTCAACTTTCCATCAGGAGCTACAACAAGCTCGATAAGTATATCAAGGAGACCTTAAGAAGATTCTCAACATTTATTCGACAGATCCACTTGCTGAAGTAAGTATATCAAGGAGACCTTAAGAAGATTCTCAACCATCGCTCATAACCCCTGCGTCAACAACTAAGTATATCAAGGAGACCTTAAGAAGATTCTCAACACAACAGGTGCAACAGTTTCTTTCGCAGTAAGTATATCAAGGAGACCTTAAGAAGATTCTCAACACTAGAAAATGCAACTTATCAATAATCATAAGTATATCAAGGAGACCTTAAGAAGATTCTCAACCACCACCGACAGCGACTTTTTGATTATTTAAGTATATCAAGGAGACCTTAAGAAGATTCTCAACTTGAGACTTCGCGACGCAATTTACGCGCTAAGTATATCAAGGAGACCTTAAGAAGATTCTCAACACAATCCCCCGCATAAGGCATTTGTGCATAAGTATATCAAGGAGACCTTAAGAAGATTCTCAACGATGTGAAGTTTACTGCAGAAAATCCTGTAAGTATATCAAGGAGACCTTAAGAAGATTCTCAACCGTGCAAAACTCTAACTGCTCAGCTTCATAAGTATATCAAGGAGACCTTAAGAAGATTCTTGACTTATCTTGTTAACAGCTCTAATGCTAAAACTAATTCAGTAATATATTCAAGGTTATAGTAATGTGAATACCTATTGGACTAAGTATTGTGATAATTGTTAATTATCACAAAGAATCTAGCTTACAATGCTTGAAATTTTTATGTGCGTAAAGAATACGATAGCATTAAATTAATCGATCCTCGGTCAGGTCTCTGATATAAGCTCATGATGGTTGGGGTCTATCTTTCTATTTTAACTGTTAGGAAATTATGGGTAAACCTCCTCTTGAATTCAAAGAACAAGTTAATTTAATGAAAATCGTTGGTTAGTAATTTCTGATGTAATGAAATGTGAATACTTCTTATCTACTACTAATTATTATCGTTTTTCTGGTTATTTCAGGTATTGGGCAACAGACGCCTCAGAACAGTAATAATAATTTTGTTAATAAAAAAGACTTTACTAGGATTCAGAATATTTATGAGCCTAACTATCAGTTAACTACAGAATATTTGCAGGTGTTATGCAAAGTTGAATTATTGAAGATAAGTGGTTAGAAAATAAAATTATGCCAATTCTAGGAGAAAATCCAATTTTCAAAGAAGGTATTATGCTTCCAAAGAGTTATGAAGAATTTAATGCTGAACAAATATAATTACTGTTTACTCTTCCGCATCGTCCAATACTTCATCACATCGGCACCGTAGCTTACGATAATTACAGCCAAGATGACTACACATAAGTAGAGAAGTGGACTGTCATCTCGTGCAGTGAGATAAGTTGCTACGATTGCTAATACTAGTAGTATTGCACGCATTACTTCAATTGCAATTCTTGGTATTTTTTTGAAAGTTCCTTCTAGTTTTGCAAATGGATTACTTGGATCGGTTTGGATAGTTTGTGGTGTTTTGGTGTTCGTTCTTGGCTTATTTACGTTGTTATTACCATTAGTAGTACTGGCTTGGTTAGGTGGAGTATCTAAGACAATCCCTTTGAAGGCATCTTCGTAACGGTATTTTTTGTTAATGACATCAAGCTGTGCTTTTACTGCTCTGATAAAACTTGCTTCAGCTTCATCAGACTTTGTGGTTTTGTCGTCTTGATCTGTGATTTTTTCGAAGCCTTGGACCACTTTGGAAAGCTCTGCAGCAGTTTTACAAGTTTCTGCTTTGTCTTCAAGTTCTGCGATTTGTTCGGATAAAGCATTGTTGGTTTCAATATTTTTGGCAGAACCCTTTTCGTTAGTTTTACTACTTGAATTCTTTGCTTTATCTTTTGGTTCTTTTTTGCTGACGTTTTGCTCGAGTTTATCGTGCAACTCATCTAAGAAGTCTTTAGCAGCTTCAAAAGTTTTTGGATTACGAATATCGGGAAGCGGTGAAATTTCTAAGTTTTCAAATTCTGTAGTTAGTTCTAGTGTTTCGCCTAGGGTTTCTGAGTAATATAGCTCTACTTGTAGATTACGGATTTCATCTTCAAGTTCTTCTTCTTTTTCATCACCATAATCAAAGATGATGTCTTCGGTCCAGTCGTAGTATTGCTGGGGTAAGTCTTGCCTTGTGGCCTCGGCTTTAGTTAAAACTACTGGGTATACGGTTGCAGGATTATTGACAAAATCCTCTGGAATGTCACGAAGTTTAGCAATATTAACAGTTAACTCTGGTTTACCATCTTTAGTGACGATAGTGCCTTGGGCAGTTACTCGTTTGCCTTTTAAGTTTATTTCTTTGATAAAGTCTAAAAACTTTGAGGTTGTACCTTGGAAAAGTTGACCTACTGGTACGTCTGCAATAGAAACTTCGATGAAATCTTTTAAACGATCCTGGGTAACTTCTAGTGTCACTAACACATTGGTTAAGTTTGGGTTAATGACGAAGCGTTCGATGGTGTTTCGATAATCATCGGTAGTAATAAGTTTGAGTTCTCGACCAGTGGGTAAGGTTAGATAGTCTTCATCTGGTAAACGATGTTCTGGCAAGCCCAAATACATATCTGGACTATAGTGCAGAGTTCCTGATACCCAAGCTATTTGGTTTCTGGAGTTAGTATCAGTGGAAATTGAAGCGTAACCAATTGGCCGATATTCAGAAAGAATAATGCGTTTGATAACCTCAAAAGATTTGCGATTTTCATTCCTAGGAATGTATCCGATTTTAATACTATTTAGATAGACTGCCACAGCTTGCTTATCGTAAGCATTGCCGGGTTCAGGTCGATATTCCACAAAAATATGATATTTTCTTGCTTTACCACCAGTGCGGCCAGGGCGTTCTTCGATAGGGGAAACACCAGCCAAAGCAACGGTTAGTTGTTCTTTACGGTGATCTAAACCAGCAATATGGACATCATGATTACCATAAGGCAGTTTGAAATCTAATGCTTGATGTTGTTCCATAATTGTGTTGGTTAGTCTTTCGTAAATTACAACTTAAATCTATTGTTATTCTACGATAAATAGTGTTCCAATTAAACGTGTTCAATCTGTGAATAAAAAACTAAGTTTATGTGTTATAAGTCGATAGCAGATTTTAATGAACTGAAAGTGAAGATTATGACTTCTAAATTATTTAGCTCAATAACAGTGGGAAATGTGGAATTTAAACACCGTGCTTGGGTGCCACCAATGTGTATGTATTCTTGTGATACAGAAAAAGCCGGGGTAGTGAATGAGTTTCATATAATGCACTATGGCACATTAGCTCTTGGCGGTGCAGCATTGATTATTGCAGAAGCTACTGGAGTTAGTCCTGAAGGTCGCATCAGTCCGAATGATACTGGAATCTGGACTAACGAACAAGCTGAAGCTTGGCAAAAAGTAGTTGCAGCAGTTCATAGTGTGAAATCAGACGGTGGTCCTTTAGGCCGAGTAAAAATGGGAATTCAAATAGCACATGCAGGACGTAAAGCTTCCACTTATCGTGAATTTGATAATGATAAGTCAGGTTCAATTCCAGAAACTGATGGTGGCTGGCAGACTTTTGGCCCTACTAATGAGGCATTTACTGGCCTAGTTGCGCCAAAAGCTTTGAACGAATCTGAAATTAAGCAGATTATTTCAGAGTTTGTCGAAGCCTCAAAACGAGCTTTAGTGGCAGGTTTTGATGTAATTGAAATTCATGCGGCACATGGTTATTTAATTCATGAGTTTTTAAGCCCGCTAAGCAATACTCGTGATGATAAATGGGGTAGTGATATTGAAGGGCGTGCACGAATCCTAACAGAGATTTTAATTGAAGTTCGTAAGGTTGTTCCAAAAGGCTATCCAATTTTTGTACGATTCTCAGGTACCGACTGGACACCAGGCGGTATTGATGAAAAGCTGATTGTAGAATACGCTAAGCTAGCAAAAGCAGCAGGTGCTGATTTTGTTGATATGTCTTCAGGTGGCTTAGTTGCTGAAGCTAAGATACCGAATGTTGACGATTATCAAATCCCTTTTGCTACAGTAGCTAAAACAGGTGCTGATATCCCTACCGCTGCTGTTGGTAGAATTACCAAAGCTGCTCAAGCTGAAGATATTATCGCATCTGGTAGAGCTGATGCGGTATTTATTGGACGGGCTGCTTTAAATAATCCTAGTTGGTTTAAGCATGCAGCTAGAGAACTGGGTTTGAGCAGTAAAGAACAGCTGGAAATTTGGCCAGCACAACATGTAAGAGGGCTACCACGCTAAGGTTTATATGCAGCTATCTGAAGTTCGTCGTTGGCGGTTATCGCTATTTATTTTCATGTTTTCTGTCGGTTTTGGCATGGCGTCTTGGATTACCCGCACTCCAGCTATTCGGGATTCTATCCATGCTTCGACAGCAATAATGGGAGTGGTGTTACTAGGATTTTCAGGTGGTTCGATGCTGGGTATTACTAGTTCCGGACATTTGGTTCGCTGTTTTGGCACTCGTCCAATTATTGGAGTTGGTGCCTTTTTCATGGCAATTGGAAATGCGGTAACAGGTATCAGTGTTGCCAGTATTACATGGTTGTTTTAGTTTGGGGTCGTTAGTTGGTGCTATTGTTGGAATTGGCTTAACTGCAATTAATTTCCCAGTAGCCTGGCATTTAACAATTGGTGCAGTTGCGATGGGATTGATAAGTATTTGGGCTTACTTAGGCTTGCCGATTCAAAAGTCAAAGGATACTGCTGTTGAAACCGAAGCCATAGAGGTCACTAATGATAAAAGTGTTTGGCGAGATAAGAGTTTACTGCTACTTGGTGTGGTCTTACTAGCCCTTGCCTTTACTGAGGGAGCCGCAATGACTGGTTACCGTTATTAGTAGTAGATGGACTTAATTACAGTGCTGCACAAAGCTCTGCAGTATTTGCAGCCTTCACAGCTGTTATGACGATTGGTAGGTTTACCGGACAGCCTTTAATTAACAGATTTGGAAAGCAAGGAGTACTTTTCGGCAGTATTATTACTGCTGCTATTGGTGTTTTATTAGTCGCATTAACAACGCAATCAGTTTTAATTATTCTAGGTGTAGCATTTTGGGGATTAGGTGCGTCTTTATCTTTAGGATTCCCGGTTGCAATTTCGATAGCTGGGGATAGTAAAGATCGTCCTGAACAACGAGTTAGTGCAGTTGCTACGGGTGGTTATATTGCATTTCTAGTGGGGCCACCTGCCCTTGGTTTCCTTGGTCAGCATTATGGGCTTAAGACTGCAATATTATTAGTCGTAGCATTTTTAATTTTCGCAGCCTTCGCAGTTACTGCCAGAATTAAGGCTACTGAAGTTAAAGTTTCGTAGTCTACTTAGATTTTAAAATCATTAAAGTCTAAACGTTCTAATTGAATCTCGTTAAAGAACTCCACTAGTTCTGGTGAACTATCGCAGTAATCACAAGTTTCAGCATGTGGCCTTGAGCTAATTTCCAGTGGATTGATTAACATATCGTAAATGTCTTGGCTGCGGTTATAGTACTCTTTAGCTTTTTCTAAATTGTCATTAAACCAATGGTAAGCAGCTTTTTCATGCAAAAATTCAGCATTCATATCGTGAGTGCTGTAATCTGCAAAACGTTTTTCGGCAAGTGACATTAGTTTTTCAAACTCACCAGTGTCGCCTTCATCTTGATAAGCAATAGCTAAGCACATTGTAGTAGATCCCCAATGCTCATCTTTGGCTAATTCATGCAGTGCTAGTGCATTACGAAAATATTTTTTACCTTTTTCATGCTCGCCTGCGCACATCATGATGCTACCAATATGCTGATGTATCAATGCACATTTACCATCGTCATTATTTTCACTAAATAGTGCCAATGCATGATTTAAAAGTGAAAAACTTGGTTCTAGATGGTCTTCTTCATGGTTTTCATGAGCTAATCGATGGTAGTCATGTGCTAAGTCTAAATACATGTGAGCGACTAAATTTCGTTGTTCATTATCTACAAGACGTTTTTCAAAGTCTTTAATAATCAACTCTGCTTGAGTGTATTCATTTTGCAATACAAAATTATCAAAGAGTCTACGATGTAGTGCTGCATTACTTAATTGCAGCATGGTTAGCTCAATGCCTTCTGAATATTTTTCTAACAGAATGTCGTTAAAGTTTAATGCCTGTCGATAATCTTCATAAGCAAGTTCATACTTACGCTGCCACTGGTAAGCATCGCCACGCATCATATGAAACATCGAAGAAACGTTAATCTGCTGTCCGGTGGCTTTAATCATGTCGCTGGCTAATTCTACAGCTTTACCATAGTGTTCTGGGTCATAAAGTCCTAACTGAACATAAGCGCCGCAGGCAAATAGGGCGCCATTAATATCTTCATCATCAGGACTATTAGGTAAATCTAGACCTATGGGAAGCTGGTCTTGCCAAAGTGAATATTCATGTAATGCAGCATCAAAATTTTGGTGTGTTTCTACATAATCGAGCATATTTTGCACATGTAGTCGCTTAATCTCTTGCCAGATACTGGCATTAGTTTTTTCGGGAAGAAGCTCTGCAATCCGCTTGGAGCGTTGTGCAATAATATCATCGTTGCTCATAACTTCATTATCCTTGATTTGATAGTTGTAAGATATTTATTTCGCTAGGGGCGAATATTCTAAGTGGTGGTCCCCAGCTGCCAATACCACGCGTTACAAATAACTGTGTAGTATTGTCCATCTGTTTTAGACCTTCAACTACTGGTTGATCTAGAGGAATTAAATATTCAAATGGCCAAATCTGACCCCCATGAGTGTGCCCAGAAACTTGTAAATCAACTTGATGAGCTTTTGAGCCTTCAACTTGTTTTGGTTGGTGAGCGACCATAATTACTGGATTGCCTTTATCAACGCCAGCCATTGCTGCATCAAAGTTTGGCGCTTCACCTGGAATATCGTAACGAACTGCACTAGCATCATCAACACCAGCAACAGTAAGCTTGCCACCATTCTTTTCAACTTCAATATTCTTATTGCGCAAGACATTCCAACCTAGTGATTGAATGGTATTTTCCCAGTCTTTAACACCTTCAATATATTCATGGTTGCCAGTTACATAAACTCTATAAGGAGCTTTAATATTTTTAAGTTCACTAGCTTCACCTCTGCGCTGTTGCGCAGTACCATCTGCAATATCACCAGCAAAAATTACCACATCAGGTTTTTGTGCATTAATACGATCTACTACTTTACTCATCCACTTTTCTTGGTTTATCGGGCCAAAATGTGAATCAGAGATTAGTGCAACTTTAGTGCCATTGAGTTGTGGATTTAACTTACTCATTTTTATAGTTTCATAATTCATAGCTGGCTGTTTATTAGCACCATAAAAACCGTAGCCAAGCATGGCAATTATTGTGAAAAGTGCAGTGCTGGAGACAATTTTTGGAGATTTTTTCTTGGTAATTCGCTGGATAACAAAACCAAAGAAACTCACAATACTAGCCCAAACAAAAGCGACCCAAATAATACCAAACATACTATCGCCATAAAGTCGTAATGGGTCTATGTGTTTACCATGACCGAGTCCCATTGCTGGAAACATCAGCAACACCATTACAATTCCAGTGTATTTAAGGATTTTTTCAGTCTTTTTAGGTAATTGCGCATTTTTAATAACTACCCGCCAAGGCACATATAACATGACTGATAGTAAAACGATCAGCATTAATGCTGATCCAACTATTTGAATATTCATTATCATTAAAGTTTACGACATCTTGATAACTATGACTACAAAGAGTTAAAATTGATGGCACTGTTTTTAAGGAAGTTTATGAATGATAACACCCAACAAGCTGAAATTATTAAAGAACAAGAATATCTAGATTTTCTTTATGGTCGTCTTGAAGAATTGAAATCTGATGCAGATATTAAGCTAAAGACTGTTCGTAAAGCTGGTGGACATGGCACGCCGCAAACTGTTGGTGAACGTGATGCTTTTGCTGCTTTTTATGAAGATCGTATTGCTCAACTTTCTCATGTTGATGAAAAGTTAATGTTTGGTAAGTTAATTCTTGACTCTGGAAAACGGCACTACATTGGTCGAATTGGAATGAGTGATGACGATAGCAATCCTATCTTGTTAGACTGGCGTGCACCAGAGGCTGGTGCTTTTTATCAAGCTACTGCATTAGATCGAATGAATGTAGCTAAACGCCGTCATATTATGACAAAAGATCAAGAAATTACTGCTCTTGAAGATGAGGTTTTGGATACTTCATTGTTAAAACCTGGGGAAGTATCTAGCTCTGATACGGCTTTACTTGCTGCTATTACAGCTCCTAAAACGGGAACTATGGGTGATATTGTCGCTACTATTCACGCGGAGCAAGATCAAATTATTCGTTCTGATCATCGTAAGACCTTGGTCGTTCAAGGTGCGCCAGGTACCGGCAAGACTGCAATTGCGTTACATCGTGCAGCTTATTTGCTTTATAACCAACGGGAAAATATCGCAAACAACGGGATGTTAATTTTGGGGCCTTCTTCGATGTTTTTAACTTATATCGAAAATGTCTTGCCGTCTTTGGGGGAAACTGGTGTAGTAATGGGGACTGTTGACCAGCTATATCCAGCTCCAGGCATCTTAATTGAAGAACCAAGTGAAAAAGCTGCAAAAACTAAGGGCTCTTTGAAAATGCTTGAAGTTATGAAGCGAGCAGTGACGCAACGAGAGACAGTTCCAGCGGCAGATAAATTTTTTGATGTTGGCGGTAATATGGTGCAGCTAACTCGTAAGGATTTCCAACAGGCACAAAATCGAGTTCGAATTTCAAAAAAACCTCACAATGAAGTTTGGGCTGAATATGCACAGAGTTTAATGAATATTTTGCTGAAACAGCATATTAAAGCTGAAGCCAAAAAAGGTATGAAAATTAATGAGGAAACAGAAAAGATTTTACTTGATGACATTCGTAGCAGTCGTGAAGTTCGAATGGCAATTAACTTATCGTGGTTGCCATTGACACCAGATAAACTTCTACAACAATTCTTTGCAAATGAAGCACGAGTATTTAATGCTTGCCAAGGTTTGTTTACCGAAGCTGAAGCTCGTTCGTTATTGCGGGTAAAGACTGCAAGTTTTACTCAATCAGATATTCCAATACTAGCTGAATTACATGATTTATTAGGAGATATGCCTGGCAATGAACAGCAACAACTACGAGCTAAACAACAGCGAGAAAAAGATTTAGAAAATGCACGTATGGCTCTAGAAAATAGCCATTTAGATGAGCATTTTCCACAATTATCACCAGAGCAGGTCGCTGATCAATTCTCATTGGAAGAACGTGCTGTCGCCAGTGATGCAGTGATTCAGGACCGTGACTGGACTTTTAAACATGTAGTCATTGATGAAGCGCAAGAACTTTCACCGATGCAATGGCATTTGGTATTTTCGCGCTGCCCATCAAAATCAATGACTATCTTAGGCGATGTGGCTCAAACTAGTTCAGCTGTGGGAACTCATTCTTGGGATGAAGTATTAAAACCATTTGTCGATGACCGCTATCAGCTAGAAGAGTTAAGTATCAACTACCGTACTCCAGCAAGGATTATGGATGTAGCTAATAAAGTTGCTAAGGCTGCTGGTTTTGAAACAAAAACACCAAAAGCAGTCCGTGAAGGTGACTATGAAGTTGAATATATTCAAACTTCTGACTTAGTGAAAGCTGCAAATTTACAATTGGTAAAAGATAAAGCAGAATTTTCACTGGGACAGAGCGTGATAATTGCCAAGGATACTACTGGCTATGATTACGCTTTAACTCCAAAACAAGCTAAAGGTCTAGAGTTTGATTCAGTAATTGTAGTAGAGCCTTCAGAATTATTTACTGCAGCTGGCAAGGTAGGGGATTTATACGTTTCGTTGACTCGTGCGAGTCAAAAACTTACGATAATCCATGACAAACCATTGCCAGCTGGTTTCTAGCTCTATTTCGCTAATAGTGAAGAATAATAGCGTGCACCTTGACAAATTTAGAGTAAGTCTAGCAACTCAGATGTATTTTCTTAGTAAAACAGTATTTTCGTTGCATATTTGCTAAGAAAAAATATGTTTACAAAGAAAATGCGATGGGGGGGGGATTAACGTGGGCGAGATATCGCAGTTTTACGTGCTTTTTCCACTATGCTATCGTCTAATTTTGCTGGTTCAAATTTCCCGAATTTGTTAATAGCAGCTTTTTCAATCAAGAAGTCAGTAATCTTTGGATTCTTTGGCAAGATTGAACCATGAAGGTAGCTGGCAATCACATTCTTATACCTTGCACCTTCAGTTTTATCTTCGCCGTTATTACCTTCGCCAGGTTTTGTAGTTCCTAATGGTTTTACATTCTTGCCTAGGAAAGTCTGGCCACTGTGGTTTTCGTAGCCAACTATGTCACCAAATTCTTTACTATTTACTACAATATTGCCGATGCGACGAGTTGCATCAGCATTCGTTTCGGCATCAAGAATCCCAATACCTTCTAGTTTTTCGCCAGTATTGGTGCGGAAATAATTCCCGAAAAGTTGGTAAAGACCACAAATAACTAATATTGGAGTGTCATTGTTAACTAAATTTTTGAAGTCATCAACATGTGAGAGTAAATCTTCGTAAATCTTGCTCTGACCTGAGTCTTGACCACCGCCACCAAGGATAATATCAGCATCCTTGGGGAAAGTGTCGCCGACATTGTAGTCAGAAATATTTACTTTATAACCATGTGCTTCGGCACGACGTTGTACTGCAAGGGTATTACCGTAGTCACCGTAGATATTCATGTGCTTTGGGTAAATTTGCACGATGTTTAAAGTGCCTTTATTTTCGCTCATTCTACTGCCTCAACTTTAGTAATCTTTGCTAATTCTTTACGGATGGCAAGCATCGCTGTGTAAGTACAGAATATATGTTTATCGTGACCTTTAGTGGCTTGTAAAAACTTCTTTAATGCAGCTGTTAGATCAGGATTAACTTCAGTAACTGGAACTTGATCATGCTCGAGTCGTAAAGCCATGTCATAAGCACGTACTCCAGAAACCATTTCTATCCCAGTTTCTTTAAGAGAGGTAAAATCAACATCCCAAAGCCATGACATATCGCGACCATCAGCATATTGGTCATTGATAGTAATCATAGTTTTGTGACCTGTAGGTTTAAATGAGCTAAGTCCTAAGCGGAAACCACCTGGATTCTTAACTAAGATTAGCTCTAAGTCATCACCGTCAATATTGAGCTTTTCACCACGACCGAATGCAGGTTTTACTTCGCTAAGAGCTTTAATAAGACGTTTTTCATCGTGTTTATTACCTGCTGCAATTCTAGAAATTGTAAGTGCTGCTGCTGCATTGAAAATATTATAAACACCGCGTAACTGTAGGTCAGTAGTGATATCTTTACCTTCGATATTGAAAGTTGCAGAGTCGTCGTCAAACTTTTCTAGAGTAACTTCAGCTGCTGGTAACGAAGCAGAAGTAATAGAATTCTTTTCTTTGCTATGTAAATCATCATCGCTAGGAAATAGCGTACGTACTTCATCGCTAAGACCAAAGTATTTAACCTCAGCTTTTTTCACATGATTGGCAATATTAGCAACACGTTTATCTTCACGATTTAGCACTACAGTATCGGTTGTTGCTTCTGCAATTGCTTGGAGCATGCGTGCGGTGTTATCAATTTCACCAAAACGATCAAGCTGATCACGCATCACATTAAGTAAGAGTGCATAACGTGGCGGTACATCTTTAACAAAATGAACTGCATGAGCTTCATCTAGTTCTAGAACAGCGATATCAGCATCAATTTTGCCTTTGAGATCTACTTCACTAATAAGTGAAGCTGCAACACCGCGTGCGAAATTACTACCAGTTTTATTAGTGAAAACTTTAAGGCCTTGGCCTTCAAGTAGTTCTACCACCATTTTAGTGGTAGTAGTTTTACCGTTTGTGCCACTTACTAGCACCACACCTTGTGGTAATTGTGCCAAAGTAGTACGGATAAAAGTGGGGTCAAATTTTTCCATGATGAGCCCTGGCAACGCAGAGCCACCACCTCGTAATTCTGCTGCTTTACGGGTAATTTTGCCCAGCAGAGGCGAATAAAAGCGTGACATAAAAAATAGTATAACTTATCTGCTTACCATTGCATCGTAAAGTTGCTTAGAACTTAACCCAGTTTCTTTAGCAATTTGTTTACAAGCATCTTTAAGTCGCATTCCATTACTAACTAACTTTTGAACTTCAGTAAGCCCATCAGTTAATGAAGCAGCTTTCGGTGTGTATCCGGCAAGGACTAGCACAATTTCACCTTTAGGTGGTTTGACTGTTATGGATTCCAGTACTGCTGAAGTAGTGCCACGAATAATCTCTTCAAACTTTTTAGTAATTTCTCGGGCTAAAACTAGTTGTCGGGCATTACCAAAAACTTCAGTCATGGCTTTAACGGTTTTAGTGATACGGTGTGGTGCCTCAAAAAATACCATTGTGCGTTTTTCGGTTTTTAATTCTGTCAAGAAGGTTTTACGTTCATTAGTTTTCTTAGGAATGAAGCCTTCAAAAGTAAATGTATTAGTCGGTAAACCACTTACTGCAAGAGCTGATAATACCGCAGATGGGCCTGGGATTACGCTTACTAGACAGTTAGCTTCAATAGCAGCGTTGACTACTGAGAAACCTGGATCAGAAACTGTTGGCATTCCCGCATCAGAAACTACCAAAATATCTTGCCCATTTTGTAGGATTTCAATGAGTTCAGCAGCCCTATTGCGTTCATTGTGCTCATGATAGCTAATAAGTCGAGCTTCAGTATTGATGCCAAGGCGATGCAGAAGTTGCTTCAAAGTACGCGTATCTTCGGCTGCGATAACTGGGAAAGTTGCTAAAGCCTCTTGAAGTCTGGGGGAGGCATCCTTAATGTTTCCAATAGGTGTACCAGCTAATGTTAAAATTCCGCTCACAAGAATATTCCTTAAATATAATGATTATTAATCATTATATAAGGTTGAATGTAGAACTAATTTACCCATTGAATAAGAACATTCACTACACTTACACGGATTAGTCCTACAATCGTAGTAGTAGGTGCGTTATGATTGTAATGATGTTTAAAGAACACGAAAAATATATGGCACAAGCCCTTGAACTAGCTAAGCTAGGGTTCCGTGGAGCGAATCCTCTTGTCGGGGCTGTAATAGTCGATAATACTGGTGCTGTTGTAGCTACTGGTCATCATCGCGGAGCTGGTACTCTACATGCTGAAGCAGAAGCTTTGACAAAGTTGTCAGAGGAAATTGATCCAGCAACGTTAACTTTATATGTGACTTTAGAACCTTGCACACACTTTGGGCGTACGAATCCTTGTGCTCGTGCTGTTGTTGAATCTGGGATTAAAAAAGTTGTAATGGCTTCTTATGACTCATCAAAAAAAGCTCGTGGGGGTAAAAAAGAGCTTGAGGCTGCGGGAATTGAAGTAATTGCAGGAGTTTTAGAAGATAAGGCTATAGAACTTAATGAGCGTTGGTTCATGACCCAAAAAGCAGAACGGCCATTTGTAACTGTTAAGTTCGCCCAAACTCTTGATGGAAAAATTGCTGCGATTGATGGTAGTAGTAAGTGGATTAGCAGCGAAGGTTCTCGAGATGATGTGCATCGAGATCGTGCTCGTACAGATGCTATGATTGTCGGTACTGGGACAGCTTTAAAAGACAACCCAAGATTAACAGCGCGAATTCCTGGTGCAAAACAACCATTAGCTGTAGTTATTGGAAAACGAGAATTACCAGAAACTGCAAAAGTGCGACAAAGTCCTGGAGGATTCCACCAATTTAAGACTCACAATATAGTGGAAGTTCTTGAAGAATTGGCAGCTGCAGATATTGAGCAAGTGATAGTCGAAGGTGGCTCTGGATTATTAGCAGAGTTCTTCAAAGCTGACTTAGTAGATCAGGTAGTTTGCTATCTAGCACCGAAGATTTTAGGCGATGGAATTAATGCTATCGGTTCTCTAGAAATACAAAATATTTCTCAAGCGTTAGAATTGGTATATGACCCAATTTCCACTCCAGAAATAATGGGTGACGATATCAAGCTTCAACTTATTCCTAGAAAGAAGGCATAGCACGATGTTTACAGGCATTATTGCCGAAAAGGGCAAAGTCCTTGAGTTGATACAGCGTGATGCTGATGCCTTAATTAAAATTAGTGCACCTAAAAGCGCTAAGGAAATGCAGCTAGGAGCTTCAATAGCAGTTAATGGAATTTGCTTATCTGCTATCGAAATTGTTGCTGATATCTTAACAATGGAAGTTATGGGCGAGACGTTAAAACGTACTAACATTAGTGATATACAAGTTAATGATGAAGTTAATCTAGAGTTGCCGATGCGTGCTGGAGCTTTCTTAGACGGTCATATAGTGCAAGGTCATGTTGATGGAACTGGAAAAATTGTAAATCGTGAGGACCATGGTGAATGGGAAACCGTGCGTTTTGTAGTTCCGAAAGAACTGGCTAAGTACATTGCCGAAAAAGGGTCAATAGCAATTGATGGCACTTCATTGACTGTGACAGCAGTTAGTGAACTTAATGAACCAGAACAATGGTTTGAAGTAGGTTTAATTCCGATTACTAGAGCTGATACGGTGCTTGGCGTTAAAAAAGTAGGCGATAGAGTAAATTTGGAAGTTGATGTGGTAGCTAAATACGTAGAGCGGTTAGCAGGTAAATAAATTATGGACACGATTCAAGAAGCAATTAATGCCATCGCAGCTGGTAAAGCAGTTTTAGTGATGGATGATGAAGGCCGTGAAAATGAAGGTGACATTATCTTCGCCGCACAATTTGCCACGTCAGAGTTAGTTGGCTGGACTGTGCGTTACAGTTCGGGCGTGCTTTGTGTGCCGATGTTAGGAGATCGTGCTGAAGCTCTAGAATTGCCACAAATGGTTGCTAATAACCAAGATTCTAAGGGTACTGCATACACAGTAAGCTGTGATGCAGCCGAAAAAATTACTACTGGTATTAGTGCTACTGATCGCGCACTTGGTGCTAGAGTACTTGCAAGTGTGAACGCTAAACCGACGGACATCACCCGTCCAGGGCATCTTTTCCCATTAGTGGCAAAGAAAGGCCTGCTAAAAGAGCGGCAAGGTCATACCGAAGCTGCCGTGGTATTGTGCCAATTAGCTCAGGTAGCCCCCGTAGGGGTTATTGCAGAGTTAGTTGCTGATACTGGAGAAATGCTGCGGGGTCCCGCAGTCCAGGAATTTGGAAAACAGCACAATTGCCCAGTAATTACGATAGAAGACTTAATAATCTACCTAGCAGAGCAAAAAGATTCACATGAAAAAGAGCAACAAAGTTAAAGTACCTACTCCATATGGAGTATTTGATATGCAAGCATATCACGACACTCATCTTGATACCGACCACGTAGTGGTAACTGCTGAAGTACCGAGAGATGAAATTCCAATAGTTCGATTGCATTCAGAATGTATTACCGGAGATATTTTTGGATCATATCGTTGTGATTGTGGTGAACAATTACACGAATCCTTAAAATTAATTGATAAAAAAGGTGGCTATTTAATTTATCTACGCGGTCATGAAGGACGCGGTATTGGAGTTTTAAATAAACTCAATGCATATAAACTTCAAGATGAAGGTGTAGATACCCTTGATGCAAATTTACAACTTGGTTTTGAAGCAGACCAGCGTGATTACACGGGAGCATTAGAGATTCTGAATGAGTTGGGTATCAGTAAGCTACAGCTATTAACTAATAATCCAAATAAAGCAGATTTTTTAATTGATAATGGTATTGAGGTAGCACGAACTTTATCAGTGGAAATTTCTCCTACCAAACAAAATCTAAACTATTTAAAGACTAAAAAATCTCGAATGAGCCATAATCTAAAACTTGATGGCAAGTCTCATATTAGCCAGGAGGAAAAGTAATGAGCGGCACTGGATTGCCTATATTAAAGCTGGATATTACCAAGACAAAAGACTTAAAATTAGGCGTAGTTGCATCTTCTTGGCATGATGAAATTATGTCTGCACTTAAAGATGGTGCAGCAAGAGCTACAAAAGATGCAGGCATCGAAGCTGATTTCTACACTGCTCCGGGCAGTCTAGAGCTTCCAGTTATTGCAAAGGCATTAACTGAAAAAGGTTATGATGCAATTGTGGTCTTAGGCGTAGTTATTCGTGGTGGTACACCACACTTTGACTATGTATGTGACGGTGTCACTTATGGCTTGATGAAAATTTCAGTAGAAACTGGAATTCCAATCGGTAATGGGGTTTTAACTTGCGATACAGAGGAGCAAGCTATTGACCGTTCCGGTGTCGAAGGAGCTAATGAAGATAAGGGTTATGAAGCTACAGTAGCTGCTTTGTATTCGGCAACTACAATAAAACATTTATAATAGCTAGAAATAAATGTACTATTGGACTAATACGATTATTTACAGGATTAGGTTATTATGTTTGAGCTTGTGGTACTAGGGCTTATTATTGCCGGTGCTATGTCACGCAAAAAAACTCTTCAACAACGACGAGAATTGGAAACACCACATTTTCGCAGAGAAGAGCTACCCGCACCGACTTTAATGGCACAAAGCGATATTGATCGAGTTAAAGAACTAGATGCTAAAGCTTCTGCAGCATTGGTAGACCTTGATGATGCTTTGCGTGCAGGAGATGAAGAACTCAACTTCGCAATTGCTGAATTTGGTGAAGTTGCAACTACTCGTTACAAGAATGGCTTGGTTGAGGCTAATTACCAACTTAAGCAAAGCTACAGCCTGCGCCAAATTATTGATAGTTCAAGATACAGTAGTTTAGTTGAAGCTCAAAGCATTCTTGAAGAAATTATTGGTCGTTCTGAAGAGTCCTTGCGGATGCTTGAGCTAGAACGCAGTGTATTTGATGATTTACGTGAGCAACGTGACGATGTTGAAGATCGTCTTTCTAGCATTAGGGAAGATTTTCGTCTTAAAGTAATTGATATTCGCAATACTGATAAGCTGCTTGAAAAGCTTAAAGAAAAGTATGCTCCTATTGCCTTGCAAGAAATTGAAGATAATGTTGAGCAAGCAAAAGATCGCGTTATCTTTGCTGAAAATGAGATTGATGAAGCTCAAGACTACATCACTACAGGTAATAAAGGTATGGCAGTAATGAAAGTCCGTTATGCCGAGCATGCGTTAATGCAAACTCAGCAGCTGGTAGATTCTGTACAGCGTCGTGCTGAAGGTTTGAAAAAAGCTACTAAGTCGCTTTATAGCAAGCAAGATGAGCTAAATAGAGAACTTGCTGAAGCAAATAAAATTGCAGAAGACAGCAAACATAAAGTACGAATCCAACGAGCAATTGTGCGAGTGGAAAATACGATTCAAGAAATTAAAGATGCAGAAAAGCATAATACGGTAAATCCATTTGATGCTAGTCGTAAAATTAATGATGCTCGAGTTAATTTGGAAGAATCATTAGCTATTGTGCGTGATGAAGATATCAAGAAAGTTAAAGCACAAGAATCACTTGATCATGCTCTACTAGTCGCCGAAAGTCAGATATCAGCAACTGAAGACTTCATTATGGCTCGTCGTGGCGCTGTTGGTGCAGATGCACGAGTTAAATTAGCACTTGCAAAAAAGACTTATGAAGAAGCCAAAGAACTTGTCGAACGTAAAGTTGTTAAATCTTTAGACTTGGCACATCAAGCTGAGCAGCTAGCTACTGAAAGTGCTGAATTGGCTAAGGTAGATGTGCGTAGATTCAATGCTGAATATGAAACACAAGATAAGCCAACTACTGGTGCTGCGCTAGGTGGAATGCTACTTGATTCGTTACTCAATAAGGGCAATAAAAATTACTAGCCTGGAATACTACCAAAACAGCGGTATAATTTTGAAATGAGACACAAAAGGAAGTATTTCTAACTTATTATGACTGTTATCAACACTATTCTTAATGGCGTTAAAGAAGATCTTGCCTATCGAAAGCATTCACTACCTCAAGCTACTTTGGAAGCAATTATTAAAGATCGGCCACCAGTTTTAGATGCTTTTGAGGCATTGAATAAAGACGGTTTTCAAATTATTGCTGAAGTTAAACGTGCTACACCTGAAAAAGGTATTCTATCTGCAATTACAGACCCAGGAGCTTTGGCAAAAGATTATGTGGCTGGTGGTGCAGCTATAGTTAGTATTCAAACTGAAGAGCGGCATTTCATGGGTAATTTAAATGACCTTCGTGAAGTTCGAGAAGCTGTCCAAGTTCCTATTTTGCGCAAAGATTTCATGATTGATGAGTATCAATTTTATGAGGCTCGTGCTTATGGTACAGATTTAGCATTGCTTAATGTGTCAATTCTAGACGATGCTCAGTTAAAAGATTTTTATGATTTAACTCATGAACTAGGCATGCATGCGTTAGTTGAAACTCATAGTGAGTCTGAACTACAACGTGCAGCTGAAATTGAAGCTAATATTTTTGGTGTTAACGTTCGTAACTTGCGAAACTTAGAATTTGACCCACAACATTTTGAGGATGTAAAAGGTCATTTCGCAGAAGATGGGCTAATTGTTTCACAGTCAGGCGCTTTGGATGAAGAAACAGTTTATGGTTATGCATTGCATGGTGCTAAAGCTGCGATTGTTGGTGAAGCTTTGGTAACTAGTCACGATCCGGCAGTAACTGTGCAGCAATTTCTGGAAGCAGGTAATAAAGGGAAGCAAGAATTGGCTGAGGAATACAAATAAACCGTGTTAGCATACATCCCTTCACCTTCTTGGTCTTACATTGAAATAGGACCAGTTAAACTTCATGCTTATGCGCTCTGTATTTTAACTGGAGTAGCAATTGCTACTTGGTTAACAATGAAGCGTTGGCAAGCTAGAGGTGGGAATTCACAAGTAATTTTAGATTTAGCTATTTTAGGATTACCAGCGGGTATTATTGGTGGTCGTATCTACCATGTGTTTACCCATTATGAATATTATTTTGGTCCTAGTGCTAATCCGAGCGAAGCATTTAAAGTTTGGCATGGTGGATTAGCTATTTGGGGCGCAATTCCAGCTGCAGCAGTAGCTATTTATTTTGGCAGTAAGCATTACAAGGTCGATCCAATTGCAGTTTTTGATGCTGCAGCACCAGGATTATTAATTGCACAAGGAATTGGTCGTTGGGGTAATTGGTTTAATCAAGAACTATATGGCATACCGACTACTTTGCCTTGGGGGTTGAAGCTTAACCCTAATAGTCCAGCTTTCCCAGCTGGCGTATCGCCTGATGTACTACATCATCCTACTTTTTTGTATGAGTCGCTTTGGAATATTGCCGCTGCTTTCGTATTGCTTTGGCTAGATAAAAAGTATCGAATGCCTGGTGGTACATTATTCTGTGCCTACATAATAGCGTATAGTATAGGTAGGGTCTTGATTGAGCCAATTCGTACTGATCCAGCAGAGCATATTTTTGGATTAAGAGTTAATCAAGTTACCAGTATCATCATGGCACTGGTAGCAGCTAGCATTTTGTTTTATTTACAAAAGCGTCAAAAGCAAATAAAGAAAAATACACAAGAAGTCTGAGGCTTAAGTTATTAGTCTAGGCATATTACAATAGTAAAAGCGGTATAAAAAAATTTACAGATTGAGGAAAAATGAGAAGAGCAAAAATTGTAGCTACTTTCGGACCATCTATTGATCAATACAGCAAAGCTCTAAAAGTTGTTAAAGCTGGTGTAGACGTTGCCCGTCTTAATATGAGCCATGGCGATTACAGTGAGCATGAGAATCGTTACAATAACGTTCGTGCAGCTGCAAATGAAGCAGGTAAAGCTGTTGCAATTTTAGCCGATCTACAGGGGCCAAAGATTCGTCTTGAGCGCTTCAAGGATGGTCCACATACACTCGAAGAAGGCGATAAGTTCACTATCACTATTAACGATATCGAAGGTACTAAAGATATTTGTGGTACTACTTTCAAGGGACTTCCTCAAGACGTAAAAGTTGGTGATGTGCTGCTTATTGATGACGGTAAAGTTGAGCTTCGTGCTATTAAAGTTACTAGTACTGATGTAGAAACTGAAGTAGTTGTCGGTGGTGATGTATCAAACAATAAAGGTATTAACCTACCCGGTGTAGCAGTAAATGTTCCGGCACTAAGTGAAAAAGATGAAAAGGACTTGCGCTGGGCACTTAACCAAGGTGTAGATCTAGTTGCTCTTTCTTTCGTACGTTATGGTAGTGACGTAGAGCGCGTACATGAAATCATGAAAGAAGAAGGCATTATCGTTCCAGTAATGGCTAAGATTGAAAAGCCACAGGCTGTAGATAATCTAGACGACATCATCGATGCTTTCGACGCAATCATGGTAGCTCGTGGTGACCTTGGTGTGGAATTACCATTCGAAGAGGTGCCAATTGTACAGAAGCGTATTATTGAAAAAGCTCGTCGTTGGGCGAAGCCAGTGGTAGTTGCTACTCAAGTACTTGATTCAATGATTGAAAACCCAATTCCGACTCGTGCGGAAGCTTCTGACTGTGCAAATGCAGTGCTTGATGGTGCTGATGCAGTAATGCTTTCTGGTGAGACTGCTACAGGTAAGTACCCAGTAAAGACTGTTAAAGCTATGGCCAAGATTATTGAAAGTAGCGAGTCTCACGGTCTAACTCGTATTCCTGGTCTTGGTTCTCAGCCAAAGACTTATGGTGGTGCAATCACTTTGGTTGCGAAAGAGCTTTCAGACACTCTTGATGTTAAAGCAATCGTTACTTTCTCATCTTCAGGTGACTCAATCCGTCGTATGTCTCGTTTGCGCCCGAAGGTTCCTCTAGTAGGTATCACTACTACTGAGAAGACTCGTAACCAGCTAGCACTTTGTTGGGGTGTAGATAGTAAGGTATCTGAAAAGAAGATTGCAAACTCGGATGAAATTCTTGATGTTGCTGATGAAATTCTAGTGGAACAGACTGATATCGAGAAGAATGATCTTGTAGTCGTAGTTTCTGGTTCTCCAGTAGGTACTAGCGGTTCTACTAACTGTGTACGAGTACACGAGGTATTTAACTCTGAAGGTTCAGCAAGGGATCAGCTGCGCGGTATTGGTTACTGGCCAGCTCTTGAAGAGCTTGAAGAGACAGAAGCCAAAAAAGAAGAAAAGAAGTAATCTTTGATTAAAATTTAAAAAATGCCTTAACCATTATTATAAATATTGGTTAAGGCATTTTTATTTAGGAATACTATGGAAAATAATTATTGTGCTTTTCTTCGAGGTGTTAATGTAAATGGCACTAGGATGAAAATGGCTGATGTGCAAAAGATTTTTAGTGATGCTGGTATGGAAAAAGTTACCACTGTTTTAGCTACGGGGAATGTGTTGTTTCAGTCAGGTAAATCAGTTACCGAATTAAAGTCGCTGTTAGAAAAAGTGATGACAACACGCTATGGTTTCGATGTCCACATGTTTATTAAAACAGCTGCTGAAATCGATAGCATGGTCAAGAATATCCCTTTTGCTGTTAATAAGGATTTACATCGTTACGTTTTTGTTACTGATGCTGGAATTGCAGATAAACTGTTAAATGATTTCGCACAAGTAACCCCAATTGAAGATGAAAAAGCCAAAGTGATTGACGATGTCTTTTATTGGCAATTGCCAAAAGGGTCAACTTTAAAGGCTGGATTTTCGGGAGTATTAGGTGATAAATTGCTTAAAGATAAGTTGACTAGCCGCAATGCGAACACATTGGAAAAAATTCAGGCTAAACTTGCTACGTTGTAGCGAGGAAAGTTAATTATTTTCATTTTTTTCCTTATTTCCTATAGAAATTATGTGAGAAAATAAGAAAAATAGCAGGAAGTAATAGAGAGAAGTATCGAATGCCCAAGTATTGGATAAATACTGTAAGTAAAGACCATGTATTGCGTGGAGTAGCAGGTGGATTTACCCAAGCTAATCATGGTAAACCTCACATGTTACGAAAAATGGAACAAGGGGATTGGCTTATTTTCTACTCGCCAAAAACTCATATCAAAGCCGGTGAACCGGTACAGGCTTTCACTGCTATTGGGCAAATTACAGATACTGAAACCTACCAAGCAACTGTATCTCCAGATTTTCATCCAGCGCGACGTAATGTTAAGTTTTATGATGCGAAAGAAACCTCAATACGCCCACTAATTCCTGAGTTAGAGTTTATTGAAGATGAACGTTATTGGGGTTTTAAATTTAGATTTGGGGTCTTTGAAATCAATGAACATGATTTTCAATTACTCAAAAATAAAATGCTTAGTTGATTAGTCTATTAACAGAGTTTCAAATTCTTGCTTAACCAGTGCGAGAGATTTCTGGTGTTTAGCAAATGCAGTATCTAGATCTTTAAACTGACCATTTTCATCAAACATTGTCTTATTGATGTCCAAGGGCGGGTTAGTTGCCATTCCATACATGTGTAAACCATTAGTTACCAGTCCCATAGCTAGTGCGCCTTGGAATCCACCATGATTTCCGTAACACATAATACTAACTGGCTTATGCGCCCATTCTGCGTATAGATAATCTAAAGCATTTTTTAATACCGCAGGATAACCCCAATTATATTGTGGGAATAATAAAGCAAAATCATCATAATCACTAATGAGCTTGCTGAGCTATTAGGCAGAGATCATTCTACAGTTAGCAGGCAAGTATCTAAGTTACATAAATCTGGTTTAATTGACATCAGAAATTCAGATAAAGATGCTCGAGTACGTGAGCTTCAAGTCACAGCTGAAGGTAAGACTTTATTAGTTAAAATTTTTAAAGCAAGGCAAGAGTTAATGCATGAGGTATTAGCTGAATGGGATAAAAAAGAACTAGAAAACTTAAAAATACTTTGCAATGTTTAGCTAAATCTTTACCAAAGGATAATAGTCAAGATTAATTATTTAAAGTTTTCAAGGCCACTATTTAGGATTGAAACGATAGCATGAAATGCTAAGACGATGCCCCAAACGATAAACATGCCAAAAAGTACACCGTTCCAGCCGCTTGGTAGGAGCATATTAGTGCCAGATTGGGTAACTACGAATGCTGCATGAATGTGGTAGCTCAAGTTAACAATTAGAAAAGTAATGAAGTGTACTAGCAGCTTTCCAAAACGTACTTGGTCCAACTTGTTGCTTGCTCTGCTATTAAAGTACAAGTAATAAAATAACGCTGGAAGTAACGCAAGAACAGACATAGCACCAACTTCATTATTATTAACAGCAACAACAATCTGTGCGAAAACACAAAGCACTGTTAACACTGCTGTATAAGAAAGAATCATCTTATTAAATGGCAATCGGTGCGTAATCATACTTCTCCTTAGTCCTACTTCCATGTTACTTGAAAAGGGTTTAGTTGTAACGAAGGTGGTATTAGAAGTAGCAAATAGAAGTGAGTTGGCAATAATTCCAAAATCAGGAGGGAAATTTTTCGCTGTTTTGCCTTTTCCAAAAAGGTTTATTATGCCAGTAGCTATTTCAATTGCTGGCACTAAACCACCTGAAAGTGCTATTCGCAGTGGATTAGCAAATGGTATTTCTGCTGAAGTCACTGACAAATTAGTCACTTAATTTCAAGTAGAAGCAAAGAGCCTTTATACTGGCAAAACAATTACAAAAAGTTTCCCACAGATTTCTTATGGTTATATTCGTACCACTGAAGATAGAGAATTGCCGATAACGATTCAAGATTCCACTATTAAGCAATTACCTAGTCCTAGAGTGTTCGATATTAAAAGTGGGCATTTACCAATGTTGAGTAATCCTACGAAAATCGCAGCAATTATTAGAGATTTTATGCGATAAAAAAGAGCGAAACTACGCTCTTTTAAGAGTATATTATTGTGCCGAAAGTGGGACTCGAACCCACACATCCGAAGATACTGCATTTTGAGTGCAGCGCGTCTACCAATTCCGCCATTTCGGCATAAAACAAATTTAAGTGTTTTGTTTTGCATTATCAAGTTTACAGCTTTAACCTGTAAAGATAAAATTAAACACAAGTCATAAATTAAATTTATATGGAAAGGCACATAATCATGAACCCTGTAGACGGGAAAGCTGCAAAGGCGCAAGCTAATAAGATTAAGAGAGTAGTAGTCGCTGAAGACGAAACTCTGATTCGCCTTGACATAGTAGACATCCTTAAAGAAAACGGCTTTCTGGTAGTAGCTCAGACTGATAATGGTCAAGAAGCCATTGAATTAGCTGAAGAACATGAGCCAGATTTAGTAATTCTCGATATTAAGATGCCAATACTCGATGGTATTTCAGCAGCAGAACAGATTAGTAAAAAACGGTTATCTGCAGTAGTACTATTGACTGCTTTTAGCCAAAAAGAATTAGTTGAAAGAGCTACTGAAGCTGGTGCGATGGCTTATGTAACAAAGCCTTTTACCCCACAAGATCTGTTGCCAGCAATTGAAATCGCATTATCGCGTCACGAGGAAATTTTGTCTCTTGAGTCAGAGGTCAATGACTTAGAAGAACAGTTTGAAACTCGTAAGATTGTAGATCGCGCAAAGTTCTTGCTTACATCAAAGATGGGACTTACTGAGCCAGAGGCGTTCCGTTGGATTCAGAAAACTTCAATGGATAAGCGTTTGAGCATGAAAGAAGTAGCCCAAACGATTATCAATCAAGTTAATTAAGATTTAGGTCTTGAAATCATGGCGGTAAGTTTTGCAGTTGAAAGCTTATCGCCATTTTCATTAGTCATTACAATTTGATAGTGTGCAATTCGACCGCCCAGGTGTATCGCAGTTGCAGTAGCTATGACGATACCTTCTGAAATAGCTTTGTGATGTGAAGCACTTACCTCAATACCAACAGCTCTGCTACCTTCTTGGACATTTTGTGCATGTAGCCAAGCTCCGATTGAAGCTAATGTTTCGGCAAGCACTACATGGGCACCACCATTTAAGATTCCATAATGTTGGGTATTGCCTTTTACTGGCATAGTAGCGACTAGTTTTTCTGGGCTGGCTTCTATTACTTTAATGCCCATATTTTCTGCTAGTTCGCCTACTTCACGGCCTAATTCTTTTTCATCCATTTTACGTTCCTATTTTTTGTAACTAAAAGTTTCCTACTCTAGTATCCTATATCTATGAGCTCAAATATTTCAGAAGAAAAAGAAGTAAAGCGTTTACTAGTTATAGATGGCCACTCTTTAGCCTTTCGTGCTTACTATGGAGTACCTGTAGATAACTTTAAAACCACTACAGGGCAGCATACCAACGCAGTCCATGGCTTTACTTCGATGTTGATAAACTTAATCCGCGATAAAAGACCGACACATCTTGCCGTAGCTTTTGATCAGTCTGGCCCAACTTTCCGTACTAAGGAATATCCAGAATATAAAGCTGGACGCAGCGCAACACCAGAAGAATTCAAAGGCCAAATTGAGTTAATTCAAGAAGTACTTGACGCAATGAATATCCAATACATGAGTTTATCGGAGTATGAAGCTGACGATATTTTAGCGACTTGGTCACAATATGGGCAAGAGGAAAATGCAGAAGTTTTAGTGGTGAGTGGAGATCGAGATGCATTCCAGCTAGTTAATGACGATGTTACTGTGCTATATCCACGTCGTGGCGTTTCTGATTTAATTAACCTTAATCCTAAAACAGTAGAAGAGAAATATCTAGTACCTCCAGATAAATATCCTGTTTTAGCTGCTTTGGTTGGGGAGAAGGCAGATAACTTGCCTGGGGTCCCAGGAGTTGGCCCTAAAACGGCTGTTAAGTGGATTGATCTTTATAGTGATGTGAATGGAATTATAGAACATAAAGATGAGATCAAAGGTAAAGTGGGGGAAGCGCTACGTGACAATATTGATAACGTAGTGAGAAACCGAAAACTTAATAAACTTCTTACTAATCTGGATTTAGAAGCTGAGCTTGATGATTTGCAATTTAAAGATATTAGTAGAGAAGAGTTAGATAAAGTATTTAATACTTTGGAATTCCGATCTTTACGTAATCGCGTATTTAAAATTTATGACAAACTTGCATTAGAAGGTACCACTACAGAATTTACTGGTAGTGAAGTGCAGGTATTGGCAGATGCAAAGCCAATCAAGCAATTTGGAAAAGAATTACATGCTCTGATGCTTTGGCCTGAAGAAGGCGAAGCTGAAGGTATCGTAATTGTCGATAACGATAATGCTTATGCTGTACAGTTTAACGATATTGCTGTGGATGTGGATAAAGCATTGAGTGAATATTTACTTGATGAAACTAGTGAAAAAGCTGTTTATGATTTGAAAGCAATGTTGCATCGTCTTGATGATCGAGGATACACAATTAAAGGTGTTAACCGAGATTTATATTTAGAAGCCTATATTGCTCACCCAGAACGTCGTGAATATCTGCTTGAAGAGTTAATCCCACAATTAGCAAACATCAAGTTAAAGCCAGTGACAAAAACTGAAGAAGCAGGAGATCAGCTTGAGTTAGATATCATGGGCGACGCTAAAGATGAAAAAGACACTAGCATTATTCAAAATACTGCAATGGTAGCTCAAGGTACTTTGCTCGCACTTGAGCAAATGACTAAACAAGTTGATTATGAAAAACGACAGGATTTACTAGAAAATATTGAAATACCAATGTCTTATGTGCTTTTTATAATGGAGCATCGAGGTATTGTTGTTGATGATGACTTATTAGGTAACTTAGAAGCTGAAGTAACTAAACGTGCTAAAACTGCTGAAGAACAAGCATTTTCACTAATCTCTGAACCTGTTAATTTGTCATCACCAAAACAATTACAAAAGGTTTTGTTTGAAAACCTTAACTTACCGAAGACAAGAAAGATCCGCTCAGGTTATTCTACAGATATTGAGTCACTACGAAGTTTATTAGAACAGACTGGACATGAATTCTTAGTTAATCTGATGGCTTATCGTGACTCTACAAAATTAAGCCAGATTGTTGCAGGACTTCGTAAAACTATTGCTGACGATGGTCGAATTCATACAACTTTTGAGCAGACGATTGCTTCTACAGGTAGGTTATCTTCGATTAATCCAAACTTACAAAATATCCCAATTCGTAGTGAAACTGGGCGCGAAATCCGTAAATCTTTCGTTTGCGGTAAAGGTTACGGCAATTTAGTTAGTGCCGACTACTCACAAATTGAGATGCGTATTATGGCTCATTTATCAAAATCTACCGGGTTAATAGATGCTTTTGAAGCCGGTGAAGACTTACATAATTATGTTGGTTCACAAATTTTCGATGTGCACCCATTTGACGTAACTCCAGAAATGCGTGCGAAGGTAAAGGCAATGTCTTATGGATTGGCTTATGGGTTGAGTTCCTTCGGTTTATCTAAACAGTTGAGTATTTCCGTTGATGAAGCTCGTAAAATGATGAGAGATTACTTTAATCGTTTTGGAGAAGTACGTGAGTATCTACGTCAAGTGGTAGACCAAGCCAAGAAAGATGGTTACACCGAAACTATCATGGGAAGACGGCGTTATTTGCCAGACCTTGCTAGTGATAATTACCAAATTCGCCAGATGGCTGAACGTGCGGCACTTAATTCGCCAATCCAAGGTTCTGCTGCTGATATCATCAAAGTTGCAATGATTCGTATCGAACGTAAATTGCAAGAGCGTGACTATAAATCTCAAATGTTATTGCAGATTCATGACGAACTTATTTTGGAAGTTACTGCTGAAGAGCAAGATGAAGTCGTGGAATTAGTTAAATCAGAGATGGAAAATGCTATTAAGTTATCTGTGCCACTTGATGTAAATATTGGTATTGGTAAGAATTGGCATGATGCTGCACACTAAGCGTTTTGCTCTAAAATGAGCTGAATATGGGCTGGAGCTAAGACATAATAGAAGTATTGACGAAAGTCTCAAAAATATAGCACTATGCATTAGCACAGTGATACAATTACTAAGAATTTAGCTGGATATTTCAGTAAAAATAACAACGAGAGGGTAAAATTTATATGGAGTGGTGGCATGCGGTATTGTTCGGCATTATCGAGGGTGTGACTGAGTTCCTACCGATCTCAAGTACCGGACATTTAACAATTGTTGAAAAGTTGTTTGGCTACCGAATCGACGACCCTAGTGTTACAGCATTTACTGCTATTATTCAATCAGGTGCAGTTCTTGCGACATTGTTGTACTTACGTAAAGATATTTGGCGAGTAGGTATTGCTTGGCTAAAAGGTCTGGCAGATAAAGAAAAACGAAAAAACGATTATAAATTTGGTTGGGCAGTAATCCTTGGTTCGATTCCAATTGGAATTATAGGGTTACTTTTCAAAGATGAAATTGAAGGTGTTTTGCGTAGTCTTTGGGTAGTAGCAGGTGCTTTGATAATCTGGAGCGGTGTTATGTGGTATGCAGATAATCATGCTCCACAAAAACGCGGTGAAAAAGACACTACTTGGAAAGATACTTTGATTATCGGTACTGTGCAGTGTATGTCATTAATTCCAGGTGTCTCTCGTTCTGGTGCCACTATGTCAGCAGGTTTACTACGTGGTTTTGACCGTGTTACAGTAACTCGACTTTCATTCTTCTTAAGTATCCCAGCACTATTAGCTGCTACAGTGTTACAGATTGCCACAGAATATGATCAAATTTCTATTGGTGTAGGTTGGGGGGCCACTATTACTGCAACTATAGTGTCATTTATCGTTGCTTACACTACAGTAGATTGGCTATTAAAGTTCATTGCGAAGCATAGCTATTCAGTTTTCATCTGGTATCGCCTGGCACTAGGTTCGGTATTAATCGGTCTACTAACCACTGGAGTTATCAGCCCAGTATAAAACAAAACCCAGAATAGTTTTACCAGTACTATAACTATTGTTATGCATAAGAAAAACAAATACAAAAGTATACTAGCAAAATGCCCCTCGTTTTATGGGGGCATTTTGTAATAAAAGTACTATTTTAGTTGTCGTTTATAATATTTATACTTGAGTTTCACTCATTTCTTTAACCTGTTTATGGATATCGTCCATATCTAGAGCACGAACTTGGTCAATAACACTTTCTAATGTTTCTGCTGGTAATGCTCCAGCTTGAGTGAAAACTTGAATACCATCGCGATATGCTCGTAAAGTTGGCCTTGAAATTATTTCTATTTCTTTTGCTAAAGTTTTATACCTACCGGTATCAATTTTGCCAAATACAATATCATTATGTTTTTTTGAAGCTTCGTCAAATGTACGTTTGAAAGTTTCACAAGCCTTACATGAACCTACCCAAAAGTCTACTAGGACGATTCCATTTTGTTGTACAGTCTCGAGGAAGTTATCTTCATTTAAATCAAGAGTAGCCATTTATATTTCTTTCTTGTAGCTAATTTTGTGAATTATCTATTTAATTTTATCTTACGCAAAATTATGTAAAAACCCAGATAAAATACCCTAAGCAGTTGTATCAAGGGAATATAAATAGTTCAGGATTAGATAAAATTAGTAAGTTGTTTATGGATTTGGTATTTGATGCTAGATATTGACTAATCAGTGCGTTAGAATATACGAGGTGGTTATTGCTGTGTGTAATAACCTTTGCTTAATCATTATAAATTACTACGGAAGGACAACGTGTCTAATTCAACACGTGCTCGACGCCAAGTTCGAGCATCCAGGGCTCTAGGCCTTGCTTTGACTCCTAAAGCGGCTCGCTATTTCGAGCGCCGCCCATACGCACCAGGCCAGCATGGCCGTTCACGCCGTCGGACTGAGTCTGACTATGCAATTCGTCTACGTGAGAAGCAACGTCTTCGCGCGCAGTACGGTATCCGTGAGAAGCAACTAGCTCGTGTCTTCGAAGAAGCACGTAAAACAGCTGGTCTAACTGGTGAAAACTTGATTGAGCTTCTTGAAATGCGTCTAGATGCACTAGTACTACGTGCTGGTTTTGCTCGCACAATTGCGCAAGCTCGTCAGCTAGTAGTTCACCGTCATATTCTTGTTGATGGTCAGCGTGTAGATCGTCCTTCTTTCAGGGTAAAAGAAGGTCAGATGATTCACGTTCACGAACGCAGTGAAAAGATGACTCCATTCCAGGTAGCTGCAGCAGGTGCACATCAGGATCTACTTCCAGATGTTCCTGAGTACTTGAACGTTGATATTGAAAAACTTCAGGCTACTTTGAATCGACGTCCACGTCGTTCAGAAGTACCAGTAACTTGTGAAGAAAACTTAGTGGTGGAGTACTACGCACGTTAGTTTTAGTGTCAATATTCTTTGTAAAGGGAGAAAGCGAATTTGCTTTCTCCCTTTTAGTTTTTAAGTAACAGCATAGTTTTGCTATGTAGTGTTATTATTAGAAGCTATGAAGGAATGTACTGCATGGAAATTACATTTGCTAGTTGCAAAGTTAGACAAGCAAGCAGATTTTAACTTAAAGCAAGAGTTTGGTGTTAGTTATCGTCGTGCTTTGTGTTTGATGATGATAAATGATGGTGATTCTATTACTCAGCACCAGTTAGCTGTTGAACTTGAGTGTAGTGATCCAGCTATTAGCAATATGTTAGTTGAACTTAAACAGGAAAAATTAGTAATTACTAAGCAAGATCCCAACCATGGGCGTCGCAAAATAGTAGAACTAACTACTGACGGAAAAAATCTTGCAGATAAAATAGAGCTAGGGTTAGTCAGCAACTTTTCCAACTTACTTAAAGTAGCAAACGTGGAAGAAAAAGATTTTAGAAAGATTTTAGAGATATTATTGAAGATGCTTTAGTGCGAGAGTTGAGTAACAAAGAAAATCAGCCATGCTGCTAATTTAATAAGTGTTTTAAATAATAGTAAATTTTCAAAGATGAAAGTTCTATATGTTTACTTGTAAGTAAAACAATTAATAATCTTGATGTAGGTTTGTTCTAGTTTAATATATTCGAAGTTTTAAGAATGCAGCTTTAAAATAATTAGATTCAATTTTTCTTTAGCAACATTACAAGATAAATGTTAATTAATTAATATTCATGAGTTATTATTAATATGTTAATATATTTTATTTTAAGTAAGGAATTATGCAAAATAATTTTTCGCGTAGGAATTTAGTTAAGGGCAGTGTATGGTCGGTTCCTGTAGTTGCTACTGCAGTGGCAGCACCAGCTTGTGCAGCATCAGATTTACCTATGTGTAGTGATTTATATTTAATTACGAATCCAGGGGCATTTATCCAATCTCAAAACCCTGCAGATATGCAAAAACCTATTGAATGGCACGTGAAACCCTATCCAACTGGCAGGTTAACAGTCGCCGTTGCAGAAATTAATATGCTTACTGGAGAAATTAAAACCCCACCAGGAATTGTGCAAGCAACCATTCCATCTGATCAATATATTGCCTTCGACGCATTTCCAAATGATCCTGGCGCTTCTGATAACTCTGGGGCTACATATACTCCTTACATGGGAAATCTTTATGTTTATAGTGTGGATAAAGTCCTTTATGTCTCAGAATTTACACCTGACGGCTCTGAAATTGTGACCTTTACTGCCCAAATTCCACAGTGTAATAATGCAGACGGTTCTGTTTCTAATTGGAGTGATTCGAAAAATATGACTATCGATATGATAGCGCGACGCTTTCTTACGGATGTTACCGATCCGCCTACAACTTATGGATTATCACCTAATGAAAGTGCTACGCTTTCTTTCCAATTGAAAGCTGGGTCAGAGCCTTCACCAAATGAAAATATTTCTTTTACCGTACACGATCTTCCAGATAATAGTATAATTAATGTTACGCCAAATCCAGGCGTTACTGATGCTAACGGAATTACTAATTGTGTAATTACAAATACCTCAGATGAACCAACATTATTAGATTTTAAAGTTACAGCACACTATGTTTATTCATCCGGGGATGCTGAGTATGCTATTCATGACATCATAAAGCCATAATTTTGTTTAGATTTATACTTTACTATTAATCACAAATATTTACTCAACCTTGTCACTCTAGATACAGTTTTTTCATGTACTAAAATATCTATTTAATATCAGCTAGAATAGATTTGGACAAAAGCAAAATTTTTAAGGAAAACTAATTGTGAAAAGAGTTGTGTACATGCTAATAGGCGCTGCCGTTGCGGCCGCGACTAACAAGGCAGTGGAAGAAAACGCAAGGCAAGGTGGTGCTGATGGAGCACTAGGTGCTGCCCAAGTTTTATTCAAAAAAATTCGAGCCACCAAGGCAAACACAACTGATCCTATTACCCCAAGTTCTGGAATTAGTGGGGTAATCAGAAAAGCAGTTTCTCGTAACGAAGATCCGTACAGTTACTAAGCTCATAATTTACAAGTTTTAATAAGTTTTAAAGAAAGTTAAATATCACATGAAGTCTTATGAAATTAAAAAACGTTGGCTAGATTTTTTTGAATCTAAAGGTCACAAAACAATACCATCAGCTTCGCTGGTTTCTGAGGATCCAGCTTTACTATTTACAGTAGCTGGTATGGTGCCTTTTATCCCTTATATGACGGGAGAAAAGAAACCACCTTCCACTAGAGTAGCTAGTGTTCAAAAGTGTATTCGTACTTTAGATATTGAAGAAGTAGGAAAGACTGCGCGTCATGGTACCTTTTTTCAAATGAATGGTAATTTTTCATTTGGTGATTACTTTAAGAAGGAGGCCATTGCATATGCCTGGGAACTCCTAACTAATTCTATTGATGACGGTGGCTATGGTCTAGATCCAGATCGTCTTTGGGTAACAATTTATGAAAAAGATGATGAAGCATTAGAGGCTTGGTTGACGCAGACTTCAATACCTAAGGAACGTATTGAAAAATGTTCAATGGCAGAAAATTTCTGGTCTACTGGACAGCCAGGCCCAGCGGGCCCTGATACTGAAATTTTCTATGACCGTGGTGAAAAATACGGTCCAGCAGGTACTGGTCCAAGTTCAAATGAAGATCGTTATTTAGAAATTTGGAACTTGGTATTTACTCAATATCAACGTGGTGAGTATAAGGGGTATGGAGATCCTAAGGATAGTTTCGACCTTTTAGGTGACTTGCCACAGAAAAATATTGATACTGGTCTTGGTTGTGAGCGCTTGGCATTTTTACTTCAAGGTGTAGACAATTTTTACGAGATTGATGAAGTATACCCAGTACTTAAGAAAGCTTCTGAAATCTCTGGAGTTAAATATCAGCGCACTGAAGGTAAAGATGTGCTAGATACAGATGTGAAACTACGTGTGGTAGCTGATCATGTGCGTTCTGCTTTGATGTTAATCTCTGATGGAGTAGTGCCTTCAAATGAAGGACGCGGGTATGTACTGCGTCGTTTGCTTCGTCGTGTCGTGCGTTCGATGCGTCTACTAGGAGTTAACAAAGCTACTTTCCCAGAGCTATTCCCAGCTTCAATGGAGGCAATGAAGCCTTCTTACCCAGAGCTTGAAGAAAATTTCGATAAAACTTCAAAAATAGCTTATAAAGAAGAGCGCGTATTCCTACGTACAATTGCAGCTGGTAGCAATATGCTTGATGAAGTTTTGACTACTGCCAAAAAGGAAAATAAGCCAGTGTCAGGGAAACAAGCATTTGCTTTGCACGATACTTATGGTTTCCCACTAGACCTAACTTTAGAAGCAGCTAGTGAAGCTGGGCTTAAAGTCGATGAAAAAGGTTTCAAAGACTTGATGCAAGAGCAAAAAGAGCGTGCTCGTCGTGATGCACAGGCAAAGAAGACTGGTCATGTCGATTTAGGTATATTTGAAAAAATTAAAGAACGTGGTGAATCAGAATTCAAAGGCTATGAAACTTTGGAAACAGACTCACATGTTAAAGCTCTTTTGGTAGATGGTAAAGAAGTTGACACCGTTGAAGAAGGTCAAAAGGTGCAACTTGTGCTTGACCAGACCCCATTCTATGCAGAAGCTGGTGGACAGTCAGCTGACCACGGTCTAATTCTTGGCGACAACCTTAAGTTAGCTGTATCAAATGTGCAGCGTCCTGTTAAAGGTGTAATTGTTCATGATGCAGTAGTTAAACAAGGTGAACTGCGGCTTGAAACAAATGTAGCAGCTAAAGTTGATCCAGATTGGCGTCTTGAGGCACGTCAAGCACACTCAGGTACGCACATTGTTCACGCTGCATTGCGTGAAATTTTAGGCCCTGATGCAACTCAGTCTGGTTCATTTAACAAACCAGGTTATTTACGTCTTGACTATAAATGGAACGAAGCACTTTCACCAGAGACTAAGAGTGAAATTGAAGAAGTTTCAAATAAAGCTATTCGTAATGACCTTAAGGTTTGGGACGAATACATGTCTATGGATGAAGCCAAAGACCGAGGTGCACTTGCACTATTCGGTGAAACGTACGATGACATAGTACGTGTGGTTACCGTAGGTGGCCCATGGTCAGTGGAACTTTGTGGTGGTACTCACGTGGACCACTCTTCACAAGTAGGGTCATTGGCAATTACTGGTGAAAACTCTGTAGGTTCTGGAGCACGCCGTATTGAAGCTTTTGTCGGATTTAATGCTTTCCAGCATTTAGCACTTGAGCGTTCAATCTTACATAATGTAACTCAAATTTTGAAGACTAAGCCTGAGAAGATTGAAGATAACATCGTACAACTGATGGATAAACTAAAGCAGTCTGAAAAAGAGCTTGCAAAGTTCCGTAAAGAAAGTGCTGCAAAAGAAGCTGCTGAAATTGCACAAACTGCTAAACCAATTGGTGGTTTCCAGTTAGTAACTAAGCATTTAGGGCAAACTCAGGGCAACACTGCTCGTGAAATTGTGAACATGGTACGTGACCGGCTAAGTAATGAAAGTGCAGTGATTGTCATAACTGCTGAAAATAAAGGTCGCCCATCAATTATTGTGGCAACTACGGAAGAAGCTCGTAATAATGGTGCTAAGGCTGGGCAGCTTGTCCGTGTCGCAGCTCCAGTATTAGGTGGTAAAGGTGGCGGCCGTGACGATATGGCTCAAGGTGGCGGTGCAGACGTAACTGCTGTTGATAAGGCTTTTGCTGCAGTAGAATCTGAACTTAGCAAGTAGGATTGTTGTTTATGCGTTTTGGTGTTCGTTTAGGGATTGATGTTGGTGAAGCTCGTGTTGGTCTGGCGAAAAGTGACCCTATGGGTATTTTAGCTTCACCAATAGCGACTTTACCACGTGATCATGAGGAATCGACCGATATTTCGAGCATCATTAAACATGCTGAAGAACTTTATGTGATGGAAATAATTGTAGGTTTGCCAAAGTTATTATCCGGAAAAGAGGGTATTTCAGCAAATTTGGCAGAAAATTATGCTAAGTTATTGTCTGATAGACTTCCTAAAATATCCGTAAGACTATTTGATGAAAGGTTAAGTACGGTCAGAGCACACAGCACATTACGTGCAAATGGTTTAAAGACTGCTAAGCATCGAAAGATAATCGATCAAGTGGCGGCCGTTGATATACTTCAGAATGCATTGGATACAGAAAGAAACACAGGAAGGATTCCCGGTGAAGAAGTTCCTGGTAAATCTGGTAGGAAGGAAAAGTCATGAGTAACGATATTCCTAAGAAACCTTCTAACCCGCCGAGTAAACCTAGCTTTAAACCGAATGTTGGTAAGGCAAATCCTGGCAATAACTCTGGAGACCCAGGTGATATCTTAGATAACCTGATCTACAGCGAAGGCTCAAGCCAAGCTAACACTGGTTCTCCTGCTACAAATACTCCACAATCAGTCCCAAGTCATACTCAAGATGACTTGGGAGAGGAAACATACGAGTCAGTTATTCCTGACCATGATGTTGACACTTCAATTCTGGACAACCATTCGGGAGCAGGTACTGATACTGCATCCACAACATCAAATGTCCAGGAAGATCCTGCGGTGGAAACTCAAAATCATGCTGATGTTCCTGAAAAAGCAGAAATTTTCCACGAAGAAATTGAAAAGCCCAAGAAAAGACGTCAAGCACGTGCTGGCCGTGCGAAAGCTCCAGCATCTGCAAAGTCTCATACTGGTGCCTTTGGTGGACTTAGAGGGCGTAAAAAGAAGAAAAAGACTGTTAAAGCAGCTGTAGGTGCTGTCCAGAGTGATAGCACTAAGCCTAGTAATGTTGCAGATGATGGAAAACCATTGGTGCATGATGAACATGATGTTGATTTGCATGATAATCATGACTTAGAGGCAGAGCACCATGAATCTGGTTCTTTCTTCGAAGAAGATGAGAGCCACCATATTCCTGAAGAAGAACTTGGTCATGAAGATGATGAATCGATGTTCAAAGAGTTTGTAACTACTAAGAGCAATAAGCGTGCTAAATATTCAATGCGTATTGCTGTTGGTGTTCTAGTTGCAATATTAGCAACTTTAATTTATTTTGCAGCACCATTCTTACGTCCAGACCCATATTATGCTGACTATAAAGGTCCTGGACATGGCACTGCTACAGTTCAAATTAAAAAGGGTGCTAGTGGTCAACAAATTGCTAATGCGTTAGTTCAGCAAGGAGTAGTTAAATCTGCTGGTAGTTTCTTGAAGGCTTTTGCTGCTGATCCTGATTCTGCTAGTATTCCTCCAGGTAAGTACACCTTTAAGGAAGGAATGAAAGCCTCAGATGCAGTAAATGTAATGACTCAGCCAATCCGTGATGCTGAAAATAACAGGTCAGTATCTGTAAATGCTGGTTTCACTCAACAAGATGTATTTAAAGCTTTAACTAATAGCTTTGGTTTTAGTGGCGATGACCTAGCTAATTTGGGTAATAGCCCATCACAGTTCGGTCTGCCATCAAAGGCAAAAAACCTTGATGGTTATCTAGCACCTAACTTATATGTCATGAATAAGAGCACTTCTGCTAAAGATGCTATTCAGAAGATGGTTGATACGCAGAAAGATATTTTGAAGCAAGAAGGTATTACTGATGAAAGCGAACAGTTTAGGATCTTAACCATTGCAAGTATTTTGCAAAAAGAGGGTAAGCCAAACGATTATGCTGTTATCGCCGGTATTCTAAATAACCGTCTGTCTCCAAGTAATACGGAAACTCATGGTTTGCTACAGCTTGACTCTACAGTTGGTTACGGTTTGGGCGATATCCAGATTTCGACTACTGACCAACAGCGTGAAGATACTAAGAACCCTTATAACACTTATGTTCATAAGGGACTGCCTCCTGGGCCAATTGGTAACCCATCAAAGCAAGCTATTGATGCTGCTTTGCATCCACAGAAAAACAACTACTACTATTGGGTAACTGTTAATCCAGAAACTGGTGAAACGAAGTTCGCAAGTACTTTGGAACAACACAATCAGTATGTTGAAGAGTTTAACCAGTGGTGTGCAGATAACTCAGCTAAGTGTACTTCTGCTGGAGGTTAATCCAAGATGAAAGCTGAATTAGGGGTAGTGGGCTATCCAATAGCTCACTCCCTTTCTCCTCAGCTTCATAATGCTGCATATCAAGAGCTAGATTTCGCAGCTAATTATCAAAAATTTGAAGTTCCATCTGGCAAGTTTGTAGATTTCATTGAAAATCATCGAGAACTTGCTGGCTTATCTATAACAATGCCGCATAAATTTGCGGCATTTTCTATAGCTGAAAATCTAGATAAACATGCTGAACTAACAGGTGCTGCAAATACCTTAAAACGAAATACTGATAATACTTGGTCTGCTTATAACACTGATGTTTATGGAATTATCCAAGCCTTAAGTAATGCGAAACAAGTTATTAATAGTAAAGCCAAAGTCGCAGTATTAGGTGGTGGTGCAACAGCTATGTCGGCTTTTTGTGCTTTAGCAGATTTAGGTTTTTCTAATATTGATTTATTTTTAAGAAGTCCAAACAAAGCTATAGATATTATTAAGTTAGCTAAACAATTAAATATTAACTGTACTATTAAAAATCTTAATGAAGAAATTAAAGCAAACTACTTAATTTCCACACTTCCACAAGATTCCATTAAATCCTATAAAAATAATCTAGACTTAACAAAAACCAGCTTAGCTTTTGATGTAAATTACAACCCTTGGCCAAGTGAACTAGGGAAGTATTGTGCAGCAGCAAAAGTAGAGATTATCCCAGGAATTGATATGCTTTTGCATCAAGCTGTTAAACAAGTACAAATTTACACAGGCACTACGCGTAATTCAGCTGAAATTCTAAGCACAATGCGTAAAAGTGTGAAAAAATAGAATTTATGTATAGATGGATTACAGCTGGTGAATCACATGGTGAATCGTTAGTCGGAATCATTGAAGGGATTCCCGCCGGCGTTGAAGTAAAAACAAAGGACATTAAAGTAGCTCTAGCTAGGCGTAGGCTTGGTTATGGTCGTGGTGCACGCATGAAATTTGAAGAAGATCAGCTTCGTTTTTCAGGTGGGGTACGTCATGGCAAGACGATGGGCAGCCCAATTGCAATCATTATTGAAAATACCGAATGGCCGAAGTGGCAAAAAGTAATGTCTGCTGACCCAGTTGACTCAGCAGAACTTGAAGGTTTTGCACGTAATAAAGCTTTGACTCGACCTCGCCCGGGACATGCGGATTTAGCTGGAATGCAGAAATATGGCTTCGATGAAGCCCGCCCTGCATTAGAACGTGCTAGTGCTCGTGAAACAGCGACTAGAGTGGCATTAGGTGAAGTAGCTGCCCGCTTTTTAAGTCAGCTAGGAATTGAAACTGTGGCTCACACAATCTCAATTGCTGAAGTTATTAATGAAACTGGAAAATTACCAAAGCCAGAGGATGTGGAAAAGCTTGATGCTGATCCATTGCGTTGTTTTGATGCTAAAACTTCAGAAGAGATGGTAGCTAGAGTAGATAAAGCACATAAGACAGGCCAAACTTTAGGTGGAATAGTTGAAGTATTAGCTTACGGTTTACCTCCGGGACTTGGTAGTTATTCTCAATGGGATACTAGGCTAGATTCGAAACTTGCTCAAGCATTAATGGGAATTCAAGCGATTAAAGGTGTAGAAGTCGGCGATGGATTCACTACTTCAAGTCGAGAAGGCTACTTAGCACACGATGAGATTGAATCTGAAGGTGAAATTTTAACTCGTCAAAGTAATCGTGCTGGTGGTATTGAAGGTGGGATGAGCATTGGCGAAGTATTACGCGTTCGTGCTGCTATGAAACCAATTGCTACGGTACCTAAAGCACTTAAAACTGTTGATGTCGAAACAGGTGAAGCTACAAAAGCGCATCATCAACGCTCAGATGTCTGTGCAGTACCAGCAGCTGGTGTAGTAGCTCAGGCAATGGTAAACCTAACATTAACTGGAGTAGTGCTTGAAAAGTTTGGTGGCGATTCAATCGCTGAAACTAAACGTAATCTAGAAAATTATCGTGCAAATATTCCAGCTTCAATGAAAACGAAAGGGGCGTAATTGTGGTACAACCTTTAGTAATTTTTGTAGGACCACCTGGAGCTGGTAAAACTTCCATAGCTCGTGCATTATCAAAACTAAGCGGTGTAGGTTGGCGTGATACGGATCAGGTAATCACTGAAAAATATGGTGAGATAAGCGAGATTTTTGAGAACTATGGACAAGATTATTTCCGTAATGTTGAAGAAAAAGTAGTTCGTAACCTTATTGAAAACTATTCTGGAATTATTGCTATTGGTGGTGGCGCAGTTTTGCGTGATTCTATTCGAGAACTTTTAAAAAATCAACGGGTAGTGTTCCTTGATGTAAATGAAAATGAAGCAATTGAACGTGTCACTAGGACTACTCATCGACCATTACTATTAGAAAATCCAGCTGAAGCATGGCGAGCAATTGCACAGAAGCGTCGGCCACACTATGAAGAAGTAGCTACTCATATTGTCCCAACTAGTAATATGCGTATCTATGATGTGGCTAAAAAAGTGCGTAATCTAATAGATAGTCCGTTACTTGGCACTCAGCAGAAGAAAATTCCAGCTGGTCTGATTCATGGTAGCAAAGTGCGAAAAACACAGCATGAAGTGATTGATGTAGATGGGTACCAAGTTACAGTGGGTAGAAATTTACTGAATAAATTAGCTCCTACATTAGGCGAGACTGTTAAAAGAGTCCTCATCGTTAACCCACAAGCTTTGCGTTTAACTGGTGAAAAGATTCGTGAAGAGTTATTAAAAAACGACTATGAAGCAATAATCGCAGAAATTCCCGATGCTGAAGCGGGTAAAAATATCCAAGTAGCCGCTTTTTGTTGGGAAATCTTAGGGAAGTCTGATTTTACTCGTTCTGATGCAATTGTAACTGTTGGCGGTGGTGCTGTGACTGACTTAGGTGGTTTCGTCGCTGCCACATGGTTACGTGGTATTAAAGTAGTTCATATGCCTACTACAGTATTGGGTATGGTAGATGCTTCGGTAGGCGGAAAGACCGGTATTAATACTGTTGAAGGTAAAAACTTAGTAGGTTCGTTCCATAAGCCACTAGCAGTATTAGCTGATCTTAACTCACTGGAGACACTTCCTGAGAATGAAGTAATTTCTGGAATGGCTGAAGTCGTTAAATGCGGCTTTATTGCAGATGAACGCATCCTGGAAATTGTGGAAGAAAACAACGGTAAGTTACCGATAAATTCACCAGAATTCTTTGAAGTTGTAACTCGAGCTATTAAAGTTAAGGCGGAGGTAGTCACTGAAGACTTTAAGGAAACAGGTAGGCGTGAATATTTGAACTATGGGCATACTCTTGGGCATGCTATCGAGCATGCAGAGCGGTATCAGTTCCGTCATGGGGCAGCAATAGCAATTGGTATGGTGTTTGCTGCCGAGGTAGGAGCGCTCCTGGGTAAGACTTCAGATGAAGTAGTACAGCGTCATCGTGGGATATTAGAAATGGTCGGGTTACCGACTACTTATATCGCATCACGTTGGCCATCACTCTATGAAGTTATGAAACGTGATAAAAAAACTCGTGGCGACATCTTACGCTTTGTAGTGTTAAAAGATATTGGAGATCCCACAGTAGTAGAGGTACCAGATGCTTCACTATTATTTGCTAGTTATCAGGAAATTGCACGATGACTATCATGATTTTAAATGGCCCTAACCTTAATTTGTTAGGCAAGCGAGAACCTGAAATTTACGGTAGTGATACGCTACAAAGCATCGAATCAGAGTTAAAAGAGATAGCTAACGATATTGATTTTCGACAGACTAACGATGAAGGTGAGTTAATCGATTGGATTCACGAGGCTATCGAAAAAAAATACGATGTAATCATGAACCCGGCAGCTTTTACTCATTATTCTTATGGGTTAGCGGATGCTTGTGCGATGTTAAAAGACTTTGACTTGAAACTTATTGAAGTCCATATCTCAAACCCACATGCACGAGAGAGTTTTCGTCATAAAAGTGTGATTTCACCAGTTGCAACTGGCGTGATTGCTGGTTTTGGAAAAGATTCCTACAAAGTAGCTCTTAAACAGCTACTTCAAGGCTAAATCCGTTACAATAAATACAGGTATTTTTTCAATAGAAAGAAGATATTTGTGGCTACAAGTAATGATATTAAGAATGGTTCTATCTTAAATATTGATGGACAGTTATGGAACGTAATAGAGTTCCAGCACGTAAAGCCTGGTAAGGGTGGTGCTTTCGTTCGTACGAAGATGAAAAACATCCTTTCTGGAAAAGTAGTTGATAAAACGTTCAATGCTGGTGCAAAAGTTGATTTTGAAACTGTAGATCGCAGTACATATTCTTACCTATACAAAGACGGTGAAGACTATGTATTCATGGATACTACTACTTACGATCAGATTACTTTGACTAAGGAAAAAGTCGGTAATGCAGCAAACTTCATGCTAGAAAATCAGGAAGTTCAGATTGCAATGCACGGTGAAGAGCCGCTTTATGTAGAACTTCCAGCTAACGTAACTCTTGAAATTACTTATACTGAGCCAGGCCTACAAGGTGATCGCTCAAGTGGTGGTACTAAGCCAGCTACAGTTGAAACTGGTTATAACGTAAATGTGCCACTATTTATCAACCAAGGCGAAAAAATTAAAGTAGATACTCGTTCTGGTGAATACCTAGGTCGCGTAAAAGAATAGTGAAAACTCGTACTAAAGCACGTACTAAAGCATTTGAAATTTTGTTTGAGGCATCACAACGTGATGTTGATCCGATTTCCTTATATCAGGGACGGTTAAAACAGCGTGATCCAAAGGCAACACCTCCAAATGCATATATTCAAGAGCTAATAGCTGGAGTGAGTGAAAACCAAGAAAAGATTGATGAAACAATCGCATCCTTTGCTCAAGGTTGGACCTTGCAACGGATGCCTAATGTGGATTTAACTTTGCTTCGTATTGGCACTTGGGAAATTTTATTTAACAATGAAGTTCCAGCAGAAGCTGTGCTAAGTGAAGCAGTAGCTTTGGCTCGTGAATTTTCAGGTGATAAGTCACCTAAGTTTATTAACGGTGTTCTTGGCCGTATCGATAAGATGAAAGAAACGTTACAATGACAGCTTTTGTTGCAGTAACTCTTGCAATCGTCACTTTGGCTTTAGTTTATTTTGGTATGCAAAAAGGTTGGCAAAACAAACTAAAGTCACAAAAAGCAGCGACTGCTCCAGTAGAAAATTTAGATTACAAATTAGGTGAGTTGAAAGGGACTTTTGACGGAGTATACGTAGCTACCGTTTATACAGAAAAACCACTTGAACGAATTGCTCAGTATAATTTAGGAATAAAGAACCGTGCAACATTAGCAGTTTATGAAAATGGTTTAGTATTCGAAAAAGAACCTCAAGATGTCTTTATTCCTAATACTGCAATTACTAAAGTCGGTACTACGATGGGAATGATTGGCAAATTTGTCGCTAAAGGTAAAGTCTTGACAATAGGCTGGAACCTTGGCGATATTGCAGTAGAAACGGGATTCACTATTGAGCCTGGGCGCAAAACGGATACTGCACCTATTGCTGATATTCAGCGTTTAATTGAAGAGACAGTTGATAATACAATCTCAGTTAAGTAAGAAAGAAAAATAATATGGGAAATTTGCCAATTCCACCGATGACAATAGTATTAATAGCTGTAACTATTATTTTCATCTTGAAAGAACAGGAGCTAAAACGGTCCTTCAAAGGTGTCGAAATTATCTTGTTAGTAGGTGTAGTTTCGCTTTGGCAGCACAGTCGTAATTTAAGTTTCACTGATGAAGTAATTGTCTATCTAATTATTTCAGTCTTTACTGGATTAATATTTGGCGCCATGCGTTCGCTAACTGTAAAAGTTTATTATTCGAAATCTCGGGATAAATGGTTTGTGCGAGGCACTGTTTGGTCAGCAGTAGTATTCTTAACTGGTTTTATTATTAACAACCTCATTCGACTTACTTTTGAGAAGCTATATCATGATGAAGTTGCCGTAGTCGCTGCTTCTTCTGCATTGCATGTCGCAGTTACCCTTGCTTCGGTTAAACTTTCATTCCTTTATAAAAAAGACCACGAAAAGAATCCTATTATTGTAGATTAGGACCAATTTTATTTAATAGGAAAGTAGTGACTATAATTAATAGATGAGTAGCAAAACTAAAAAAGGTTTTCCCCTTGTCGTAATTTCTGGTCCTACTGCTGTAGGTAAGGGTACTGTGGTTAAAAGCTTATTAAAGAATTATCCACAGGTTTCTGTGGCAACTTCAGCTACCACAAGAGAGGCTCGACCAGGCGAAAAACATGGCGAGCATTATTTTTTCTTATCGGCAGATGAATTTAACAATAAAATTGAGAATAATGAGTTCTTAGAATGGGCTACTGTACACCGTAAACATAAGTACGGTACGTTGCTATCAGAGATTAAAGCCATTAATGCATCTGGGAAATGTCCAATTTTAGAAATTGATGTAGCGGGATTGCGCCAAGTTAAAAAGCGTGTCCCTGGACTAATGAGTATTTTTATCGAACCTCCCACATGGGAAGACTTAACCATTAGGATTAAAGGTCGCGGCACAGAAAGTGCTGAGGAAATCGAAACTAGGCTTGAAACAGCTAGCGAAGAAATGGAAGCTGCGGTAGAATTTGACTATAAAGTCGTTAATGACAATGTTGACGATGCTGTGGAAAAAATAGCAAATATAATTGGTTTGCAAAACAAGTAAGAAAGATATAGATGTCAACTATTGAGAATGAAGGTATTATCCGCCCATCAATCGATGAGCTTCTTGATGCTAGTGATAACAAATATGAATTAGTAATCTACGGGGCAAAGCGTGCTCGTCAGATTAATGCATACTACTCACAGCTAAATGAAGGACTTTTGCAGCATGTGGGTCCATTAGTTGAAAGTGAAATCAACGAGAAGCCACTTTCAATTGCACTTCGTGAAATTAATGAAGGTAAATTAGTTGCTAATACTAAAGATGAGGCACGTACAGGTCTAGATGGTACTGAAATTAAAGCATCAGAGCCTTTCGTAGCTGATACTTTTGTTGCTGAAGAGTCTGAATAGTAACTCTTAGGTAAGATTATGAAAGTTGTCTTAGGAGTTTGTGCAGGAATTGCCGCTTATAAGGCAACTTTTTTAGTGCGTGCTTTTAAAGAAGCTGGGCATGATGTTAAAGTAGTGCCAACTGAAAATTCATATAATTTTATTGGTAAAGCTACTTGGGAAGCTTTAAGTGGTAACAAAGTTACTAGCAATGTATTTGATGATGTTGAAAACATAAATCATGTGAAAGTAGCCAAAGAAGCAGATGTAATTATAGTAACCCCGGCTACGGCTAACTTTATTGCTAAAACTCGTGCTGGGTTAGCAGATGATTTATTAAGTGATATTATGCTGATGGCTACTTGCCCTATTATTCTAGCGCCAGCCATGCACACAGAGATGTGGAATAATCCTGCAACTCAAGAAAACGTTAAAATCCTCAAAGAACGAGGGTTTAAGATTTTTGGACCTGCTTCTGGTAGACTAACTGGCAAAGATACTGGTAATGGCAGGATGGAAGAGCCAGTCGATATCTATAAATTTGTTATGGAAATTATGCAATGAAAATTGTAATTACCGCTGGTGGAACAAAAGAAGCTATTGATTCAGTACGTTATATACATAATAGATCTTCAGGTAAGCAAGGTTTGGCTTTGGCCGAAGAAGCTTATAAAGCAGGGCATGACGTAACTCTAATTCATACCTTAGATGATATTTTAGTTAAAGATTTACCATTACAAAAAGTAAAAGTTGAATCAGCTGCACAAATGTACGATGCAGTACATGAGCAGATGAATACTGCTCATGTTTTGATTATGGTAGCTGCTGTGGCAGACTACACTCCAGTTTCTACTGCTAGCCACAAAATTAAGAAAACAGCTAATGATGTTTTAACTATTGATTTAAAGAAGACTAAAGACATCTTAGCTAGTTTCAAAGATTCAGATAAATTAATCGTAGGATTTGCTGCTGAAACTGGCGATCAAAATAATACTGAAATAGAGTATGGCGCACAAAAGCTTGTTCGTAAAGGTTGTGACTTTATTGTGGTCAACAGTGTAGCTGACGGTAAAACTTTTGGTGCAGACACAAATAATGCGATTATTCTTTTCAAAGATGATAGAAAACCAGTAAATTTCAGTGGTACTAAAAATGAACTGGCGCAAGTAGTGCTTAAATATTTAACTGCGCTATAAAACATTCACTAATATTTTTCTGGTTATCAAAATTTGTCTGAATTTTTTTAACTTTTCTTGTTAATTTTCTGGGTTTATTAGTGTTGATTGTTTTGACTTTTCGTATGGGGGGGGGGGGGTAGGGT
>JASGDC010000035.1:0-22997 GCA_047608145.1 Micrococcaceae bacterium | reverse complement strand
AAGAACAAATAGGGCCAAAAGAAATCGACAAATCATACCAAACAATCAGATACAAAGGAGGTGCAATCTGGGCCAACACAACCGAGTAACACACTCGAACCAACAACACATTATGGCCTATAAGTCCTAATTTAGCACTTTCATAAAAATAAACCCCCTGAAAGCCAATGTTTTCAAGGGGTTTAGCTGGGCTACCAGGACTCGAACCTAGAACGACGGTACCAGAAACCGCTGTGTTGCCAATTACACCATAGCCCAATGTGTTAAAGCTCGTGAGAGAACTTTAACAACAGCTATAACTCTACCGATTTTTTCCCGTTTTTTCAAATTATGAACAGGTTAAATCAGTAGAGTTTCTGTTTTATGCTTTTGCTGCTTTAAACTGCTTAATGCGATTAAGGGAGCTTTCTTTGCCAATAATCTCCATAGACTCGAACAGTGGTGGTGAAATACGACGACCACTAATCGCAGTACGGAAAGGACCGAAAGCCTTGCGTGGCTTAAGTTCTAATTCTTCAATTAGCTTGCCACGTAGTGCTTGCTGGATATTATTCGTATTCCAATCACTTTCATCTACTGCATCAAGAGCTTCATAACCAGCGTCTAGGACCTCACCTAAGTTTCCTGGCATACCCTTCATTGCATCATCTTTAATTTCGATGTCGTTATCGTCAAGGAATAAGAAGCCAAGCATATCTGGTGCTTCACCTAGCAAGTTCATGCGTTCTTGCACTAGCGGCACTGCAGCATCAAGGATTTCTTTGTCTTTATCTGTAACATCTTCACCAAGTACGTTACCTGTCTGTAGATAAGGAATTAGGCGGTCACGGTAATCTTTTGGGTCAAGTTTGCGCATATGAGTTGCATTAATTGACTCTGCTTTCTTGATATCGAAACGAGCTGGATTAGCCAGTACATCTTTAATATCAAAAGCTTCAACCATTTCATCCATTGAGAAAATATCGTTATCTGGACTGATTGACCAACCAAGCAATGCTAGGTAGTTAAGCAGACCTTCTGGAATGAAACCACGGTCACGGTGGTGGAACAGGTTAGACTCTGGGTCACGCTTTGAAAGTTTCTTCTTACCATCACCCATCACATATGGAAGATGTCCAAAGTTTGGAACATCCTTTTCAATACCAATATCAACCAGTGCACGATGTAGAGCAATCTGACGTGGAGTTGAAGAAAGCAAATCTTCACCACGAAGCACATGCGTAATCTGCATTAGTGCATCATCAACTGGATTTACGAATGTATACAGTGGTTTACCATTTGCACGCACTACTACATAGTCAGGTGTGGTGCCAGCTTTGAAAGTTACTTCCCCACGTACTAAGTCATTAAAAGCAATATCTTCATCAGGCATCCGCATACGTAGTACTGGTTCGCGACCTTCTTTTTCAAACTTTTCAATTTGTTCATCAGACAAGTCACGATCGTAGTTATCATAACCAAGTTTTGGGTTACGTCCAACAGCTTTGTGACGTTCTTCTACTTCTTCAGGAGTCGAGTAAGATTTGTACAAGTACCCAGCATCGAGAAGTTTTTTAATGGTGTCTTGATAAATATCGCTACGTTGCGACTGACGATATGGCTCGTGTGGGCCGCCAACTTCTATACCTTCGTCCCAATCAAGATGCAGCCAACGCATTGCATCAAGCAACATCTCATAGCTTTCTTGAGAGTCACGAGCAGCGTCAGTATCCTCGATACGGAAAACCAACTTCCCATTTGTGTGACGAGCATAGGCCCAGTTAAATAATGCCGTACGGATTAAACCAACGTGTGGTAAACCTGTAGGCGATGGACAAAAACGAACTCTAACAGTCATATTTCACTTTCTTAAGCAACAATAGGGTTACGAAGTACCCCAATACCTTCTACTTCAACTTCAACTTCTTGACCTGGTTTTAATCCACCAAACCCAACTGGAGAACCTGTCAAAATAACATCACCAGGTAACAAGGTACAAACATTTGAAATAAAGCTTACTAACTTAGGAATATCATGGATCATCAGGTCAGTGCTACCGTTTTGTACTTCTTCTCCGTCAACCCAAGTGCGGATTTGTAGGTCATTTACATCTAAATCAGTCTCAATCCATGGACCAAGAGGACAAGAACCATCAAAACCTTTAGCACGAGTCCATTGAGGTTCACTTTCCAAAAGGTCACGAGCAGTTAAATCATTTGCAACAGTGTAGCCATAGATAACATCTTTAACTTTATCTTCAGGAACATCTTTACACATTCTAGAAATAACTACTGCAACTTCACCTTCGTAAGAAACTAAGTCACTGTATTTAGGCAAACGAACTGGATCACCGTTACCAATTACTGCAGTGTTTGGTTTGAAGAATATAATTGGAGCACCTGAATTATCAGCCTCTTCTTCAGTATTTGCTTTAAAATTCTTACCAGCACCTACAATTTTACTACGAGGAATTACTGGTGAGAGCAATCTAACATCTTTTAATTTTATTACTTCACCAGTTGGTTCTGGCTGCTGATATAACGGATCTCCTTTGATGACAGCAATTTTTGGGTCATCATCTGATCCGTGGATTACTCCATACTTAGGAGTGTCTTCATGATTAAAACGAACTATACGCATATATCCAATCCTAACAAATCATACTTAGGTATGAGGCTAAAGCATGCTAAGAAGTTATAAAGTGAAATTGTGGATAAAATAAAGCAGCTAAATCACTGGGCAAAAAGCAACCCTACTTATATTGATGCTATATGGGTATTGCCAAGCTATCTTGTAATGTGCGTGTTAATCGCAGTTTTACACCTTGCTAATAACGTTATCCCTTATTTTTGGGGTATTTTTATTGTCGGTTCTTTACAATGGTTAACCACTCATTTGGCGTAGGAAACATCCAGCAGAAGTTGGGTTCTTGGTAGCATTTGCTATTTTTACTCAATTCACTTTTTCTCTTTCACTAATACCTAGTAACTTAGCTACTTTAATCATGCTCTATACAATGGCTCATTATTGCAAGCGAAACATCAGCCAATTGGCCTTAATCTTAGCAATGATAGGGGTAATTTTTGCAGTTCTACTCCCATTTTTCTCACCACCGCTTTACGAATACAGTGGTTATGACAAGAGAGTCGCGAGCTTCTGGTTTCTAATGGAAACGACTTTGGTACTGTTACCTTAGGTCACTGGACACTTAATTAGATCTCGTCATAATGAATTAAAAGCCTTAAAGGATCGCGCAGAACGATTAGAAGTTGAACGCGAACAAGAATACTTACTGGCAGCAGCTGACGAGAGAGCTAGGATTGCACGTGAAATGCATGACATTATCGCGCACTCACTGTCTGTAATCATTGCTCAAGCTGATGGTGCAAGATATACAATTAAAAATAATCCAGAAAAAGCTTTCGAAGCATTAGAAAATATCGCAAATACTGGTAGATCTTCATTAATAGAAACTAGAAGGCTCATGGGTGTCTTACAATCTGATACTAAAACTACAATGCAGCCTGCTCCTGGACTAGCTGATATAGAAGACTTAGTTAATACGGTCAAGTTATCTAGCTTAGATGTATCTTTTAAAGTTGAAGGAAAACAACAAGGCACCTTACCTTCTGGGGCTGAATTAACAATCTATGGGATTTTCCAGGAAAGTTTCACGAATATTCTTAAGCACGCAGGCTCTCAAGTTCAAGTTATGGCAAATCTAATTTGGTCTACAGGTGGAGTTTCTATTGTTATCAAGGACGATGGCCGTGGTCATGGTACGGAAAGCTCTCATATAAAAGGCAACAAACAAGGTATTGTAGGCATGAAGGAACGGGTTAAACTATATGATGGTTGACTACTTGCTCAACCGCGGATGAATAATGGTTTTATTGTAGAAGCTTATATTCCATATACTGATGACTGAGGACTTTTTATGGAGAAAATTAAAATAGCTATAGTTGATGACCAAGATTTATTACGAAGTGGTTTCACTATGCTCATTAACTCCCAAGAAGATTTAGAAGTCGTAGTTGAAGCTGAAAACGGTATCGAAGCATTAACCAAGCTAAAAAATACTCATATCGATGTAGTACTTATGGATATTAGAATGCCTGAAATGAATGGTATTGAATGTTGTAAGGAACTACTAGAAAATCCTGAAATTTATAACTCAAAAATATAAAAGTCGTTATGTTAACTACTTTTGATATAGATGAATATGCTGTATCAGCAGTACATGTCGGAGCTAGTGGTTTCTTACTAAAAGATGCACCTCCGGAAGAATTATTAGCGGCAATTCGTAAAGTTTATGATGGTGATGCTGTTATTGCGCCTTCTACTACTCGTAAACTGTTAGATCACGTCTCACCTTTAATTGCCCAAGATAAAAACCAAATCCCACAACGAGAGTATGTGGAAGAACTTTTATCACGTCGTGAAATGGAAGTTTTCAAAGGCCTAGCGCATGGGAAAAGCAATATTGAGCTAGCTGAAGAATTCTTTCTATCTGAAGCAACTATCAAAACCCATGTGGGACATATCTTAGGAAAATTAGGTCTCCGTGATCGAGTTCAAGCAGCTATTCTTGCCTATGAAACTGGGATTATGAAACCAGGCGATGCTAAGGACCTTTAATGAAAACTGGGAATTTCATTAAATATGTTTGAATAATTATTTTCTATCAAAATATATAGATATACTTTAGCTATTAAAAGTAAATGCTAATGATTAGATGAATTTGATTAACAAGAAAGTTTAATATCATGAAAGAAAAATACGCTATAGCTCCTGATGTAGCTTACTTAGAGTCTGATTCAGATCGTGTCGTTACTTTAAAATTTACAGAACAGGTTCCATTAGCATTTACAGATACCGCAGCTGCAATTTGGCAAGAACTCGAAAAGGAACAAACACTTCCAGAAATTATCAAAAACCTTTCTGATACATACCAAGTACCAGAAACTGAGATTACCGACCATGTTAAAGCTTTCGTGGAGGACTTAGAAGAACGCGGTTACACTACGAAAGTAGTTGATTAAGATGAATGCTAACGCTAGCCCGCATTTATTTGATGCTTCTCATGTTCTAAATGAAGCAGGTCCATGGGTTTTCCTTGTTATCGGAATTTTCGTTTTAATTGAAACAGGAGCCCTCCCTATTGGAATATTCTTTCCAGGTGATTCACTACTATTTACAGCAGGTGCATTAACAGCTGCAGGTAAGCTAACCACTCCACAGTGGGGATTGTACCTAGTTACCTTCATTGCTACATTCTTCGGTGGCATAGTTGGCTACTACTTTGGAAAACAGGCTGGCTCTGCCTTCTTCAATAAACCTGACTCGATGATTTTTAATAAAGAAAATATCCTCAAGACACATAGGTTCTATGCGAAATATGGAAAGTATGCTGTAATTTTTGGACGTTTTCTCCCATTTATCCGTACTTTTAACCCAATCATTGCCGGCATTGGTAAAATGGATTTCCAAAAGTTTGTGACATATAACTTTATTGGCTCATTAATATGGTGTTTCTGGATGCCTTCTCTTGGCTATTTAATAGCAAAACAGCCATACTTAAAATCACACTTAACAGTATTTTTCGGAGTACTAATTGTCATCGGTGTTATTGGTTTCATTATTGAAAACTATAAAGCATTTAAAAATAAAAAAGCAGGGAAAGATCCTGAAGCAGTTGTTCTAGACGATAATCAGAACAATTAGTTTAAACGCAATACTTTTAAGAAAAACTGTAAATTCTTATATCGTAAATAATGCTGGAACAACTGAAGCTGGAGTAAAACAACTGGGTCATGGTAAAGGGTATGTAAACGAAGAACACTATCAGGCAAGAGTTACAACCCAAGTAGATAATAGTGAATACATAGCTAGTTTCTACTCTTAAAATTCGAATAAGTGGGTGGCTAACTAGGTGGCTATTGATTTATCCTAAAAAGATAAAACCCCTAGTTTGTTGAGAACTAGGGGTTCAGTGGTGGGCCCTGCGGGGCTCGAACCCGCGACCCACTGATTAAGAGTCAGTTGCTCTACCAACTGAGCTAAAGGCCCATGCACATTGTAAATTTACAACTTCTATAGTTTAACAAGAAAATACTGATATTGCCAAATGCAAGAATAAACTTTTTCTTAATGTTACTAGGCTAGAGAAAATATGAAATTAAGAAATATATAAAACTAATAATTTTAATCTACTTAAACTCTATTTTCGTAAAATAAAATAAATATATCTATTCATTATGAAAACTAGAAGCACACTCAAATTAAACAGATGGTTTACAAGAATGCATATTTTTTTGAGATAATAATAACTGTTAGAAAACAACTATTAGGATGAGTGGTGATGTGATGACACAGATGCCTGAAGGCTTGCAGTTCTCACTGCCACGCGATTTATATCGGCTTTTGGATGAAAATGCGAAGATGACGATTCGCATAAATGATAAGGGAAAGTCTGCCACACTTTGGTTACACCCTAAAAATGGTAGGACAAAATCCATATTACAAAAGCATTTTAAACAACAAGAATCTCAAATTAAGAACCGTCTCCGATTCCTAAATCACACAAGTAAAATAGCCACTATAACCTTTATCTTGGGACGTAATAATACTCTTTGTGAAGTTGCTGTTAGTTAAAGTTTTAATCTAGTTGAATCCGTTCATTAACGACTTTCAAGTCGTAATTATTGCGCATAACCCAATAATTAACAAGCAATACGATAACCCAATAGATTCCAATACCAGTTAAAGTGTTTAACTGATTTAAGTTACCTTGGAAAATCATCATGACTATGCCAATGATGAAAAACATACTAAGCAAAATAAAGCGATTCAGAAACTTCCCTACTCTAGAAGTTTCGACTGAAACGTTTCTGGGCGCTTCCACTACAATTTTCTTTCTACGGTTATTTGAGAAAGTTAGTTCTAACTCTTTACCTTGGACCTTGACACGCTTTGATTTATGGAGGGCAATAGCTTTATCAACAGCATTGACTTTAAAATTCTTATCAAAGAAGTTTTCTGGAACAACGTTGTTGCTAATTATTGCCACTGGCATTTGAGAATCCTTTAACTAGTTATTTGCTCTATCTATTATAAACGATTTATTAAAGATGCTAGAAAGCCCTATGCAGGCTTAAACAGCTCTCATAGGGCTTTCTTTAAGTTAACTATAGTTACTCATACCTCAAATGCATCAACGGTATTAAGTCTTGACGCTTTCCTAGCAGGTACTAGCGAACCAAGACAAGCAACTAGCATTGCACCGACTATTGTTAAAATAGTGCCAGTAATTGGTAAGACAAAGACATTATCAGTTAACCCTTTTTCTTGGCTCTTAGCAAAGGCATTTATGCCAACTCCGATTAAACTAGAAACTGCTAATGAGAAAGAGATTGCGGTTATAGCAATAAAAATTGACTCAAAGATAAACATCTTAGAGATATATGAATTGTGATAACCCAATGCTTTTAAAATCCCAATTTCTTTTGTCCTTTCAATAACGTTGATATATAATACTATTCCTAGCAACAAAGTTGAAACAAAGATAGCTTGGGCTGACGTAGCTATTAACAAAGCTTGGATAAGTAGGATAAATTTACTAATTACCTTCATAGCTTGTGCCTTCGACATTGCGACATATTTATATGAGCCGTTTACCTTGTCTGTAATGTCTTCAATTTTGTCCACATCTTTTACTTGAACTACCGCAGAAAGTACTTGAGGTGTGAAGCCAGTAGTAGCTATTAACTCATTTGTTTTATTTTGAGTTAAATATAGGCTATCTCCCATACCGCCACCATCATCATTGAAAACTTTAATAACTTTTGCTTTAAAAGGTGCGTGAATATCCTCATTAGGGTTACGTTGCACTAAGTTTAAAGTTATTTCCTGATCAATCAAATCCTTAGGTTCATATTGCGTATTATGCTCTCTGTTAAAGTCTTCTAAGAAACTCTTTGGGACAGCTAAACCTTCTGATTCATCTTTATTTTTTGCTAGAGTCTTTTTATCGTCACTATAATCTTCTTGGATTTTACTATCTGGTAGATATTGAGTTACTTGGAAATAGTTCCGCCCCATAGTGTCTTCGTTTTGGCCTAACACTTTACCCTTTAATTCAAGGCTTTCTAAATTCAGTGAAACTGGCATTTCAAAATCATCAATATTATCTTTACCAATAATTTTTGTAAGCTCAGTCTTATCTCGATCTAATAAAAAGCTACTTCCTGAATCTGAGGCAGTATAGATATCAATAGTTCGTGGAATAGAACCATCACCAAACCCCTTAGCAATAGACTTGGTAACACCATTACCTAAACCTATTGAGATAAAAACACCAATTAAGCCAATTGAAAAGTCAAAGGCAACTAGCAAATTCCGTACTTTACGTTGCTTAAAATTCTTCCATACTAATTTAGTTAATGCCATATTTTTCATTTAGCTAACACCTGTTCCGTAAGTAAGAATCCATCTTCAATCTCTATGATTCGGTCAGAGAAATTAGCAACTTCAGCATTATGGGTAACCACAATTACTGCTTTGCCTTCATCCGCTAACTCACGCAATATTTTTAATACTGTTGCTTGTGAGTTTTTATCTAAAGCTCCAGTAGGTTCATCTGCAATTATTACTTTTGGGTCATTTAGCAAAGCTCTAGCTATTGCTACCCGTTGCTTTTGTCCACCACTGATTTCATTAGGCATTTTATTAGCTAACTGTAAAATGCCTAGCCTAGTTAAAATACTTTCAATACGATGAGCTTTTGTTTTCATATCACCATTTCGCAGATATAGTGCTGTCATCAAATTATCTTGAACAGTAAGTTCTGGTAATAAATTAAAGTTTTGAAAAACGAAGCCGACATTATCACGTCTAAAATCAGCTAAGTCATTGCTGTTTAAGCCAGTTATTTGTTTGGGTCCATACAATATTTGACCTTCGTAGTCAGTATCTAAGCCACTAATGATGTTTAATAACGTAGATTTTCCACATCCTGAAGGTCCAAATATTGATAAGAACTCCCCTGTATAAAGGCTTAAACTAATTCCATTAAGTACATCTTCAGTGTTATTTGCACCGAAGTTGTAACTTTTAAAAATTGAGTTGATTGTTATTTCCATATGCTTATTAAATTCCTATGTTTTTAGTAGTTGGTAGAATCACAATAAACAGAACTACAGCAGTTGGAAAATTTAGCTTAAATTTTTTGCATATACCCTATAAATACTTAGTAAAACTATGAAGATTGCTGACAAGTTTAGGGTTTTCTAGCCTGCTTCATCTGAAAATGGCATAATTGAGATATGCGACAAAAACAAATAAAACCTGAATATCCCAGACCACAATTGGTTCGAAAAGATTGGCTGAACCTCAACGGTGAGTGGCAGTTTGAAATTGATCATGGTGATTCAGGCTATGAGAGAGGCTTAGTAACAGCAGAATTAAACCAAAAAATAGTTGTACCGTTTTGTCCAGAATCAAAAGCTAGTGGTATTGAATATATCGATTTTATGCAAGCAGTCTGGTATCGAAAAACTATCCAAATCCCCACAGAATGGAAAGACCAGCAAGTCTTATTACATTTTGGCGCAGTAGATCATGATGCGACTGTATGGTTAAACGGCGAAGAAGCCTATAGGCATCGTGGTGGTTTTTCCTCATTTACAGTTCCTACCAAAACTACAGCAGGGGAAGAATTAACTATTGTAGTACGTGCTCGAGATTACAAAGATATTCCGCAAGCACGAGGCAAACAAGCTACCTTTTACGAAAATACCGAATGTTTATACACACGTACCACCGGAATCTGGCAGACTGTATGGCTAGAAGCCGTCCCAATTAAGAACCACATTAAAAAACTAAAAGTTACTCCAGATTTCGGCAATCGTAGTTTTAATTTTGAAGTTACTGCTAACCAAGCCTACCAAAACGATTGGGCTAAGATTAGTTTGGAATATAAAGGCAAAAAAGTTGCTGAGACTAAGTTAAAACTTGGTTACAGCATGTCGGCTAATACCGAAATTAAACTTAACAAAGCTGACGTTCACGCTTGGGAACCTGGCAAAGCTGAACTTTACGATATTAAAGTCCAGCTCTATCGAAAGAATAAAGTACTTGATGAGGTCACTTCTTATACAGGCTTACGTTCAGTAGCTATCGAAGGTAATGCTATTCTCATCAATGGTAAGCATATCTTCCAGCGATTAGTTTTGGATCAAGGATACTGGCCTGAGACTTTAATGACTTCTCTTGATGATAAGGCACTAATCAAAGATATTGAGCTCTCGTTAGAAGCTGGTTTTAACGGTGCTCGATTACATCAAAAAGTTTTTGAAGAACGTTTCCTCTACCATGCAGATCGACTGGGTTACCTAGTCTGGGGTGAGTTTGGTGATTGGGGTATCTCTGGACAAGGTCCAGAAGGCTATAACCAACAACCTACCACTTCTTTTGTCACCGAATGGCTAGAAGTTTTAGATAGAGATTACAATCATCCAGCAATTATTGGTTGGTGTCCGCTAAATGAAACTCACCAAGTATTGCACGATAAAATCACCACTCTTGATGATGTGACTCGTGGCATGTTTTTAGCCACCAAATTAGCTGACCCTACTCGCCCAGTACTTGATGTTTCTGGCTACTCACATCGAGTTTATGAATCAGATGTTTATGACTCACATTCTTACCAACAGATACCATTACTCTTTGCTAATGAAAACCGTAAACTAAGCTCAGGAAAGCCATTTTATAACCGCAGAGATAAAGGCAAACTTTTCTCAATTCCTTACAATAATCAGCCATTCTTTATTTCTGAATATGGTGGAATTTGGTGGAATGCCAAAAAAGCAGATAGTTCTGGACAAGACATAAAAGAGTCTTGGGGTTATGGTAATCGAGTTCGTTCTATTGAAGGTTTCTACCGGCGTTTCAAGGGGTTAACTGAAGTACTATTGAAAAATAAGAACATGTTTGGTTATTGCTATACCCAGCTTACTGATGTTTTCCAAGAAGAAAACGGTATTTATACTTTCGATCGCAAAGCAAAATTTGATAATAAAAAGCTATCTGATATTCAAAAACAGCAAGCAGCATACGAAAAACGGAAACGCTCATGACTAAAACTAGAAACACAAAGCAAAAGACTCTTGTATTAGAAGCTTTAGAAAACCAACAAGATTTCTTAAGCGCTCAGGCACTATTTGAAATCTTACAAAAATCTGGCGCTAATGTTTCCCAAGCCACCGTCTACCGTGCACTGCAAGCAATGGCTGAAGAAGGTTCGCTGGACACACTTAACTTAGGAGCAAGCCGCGAAACCTTGTACCGACTTTGTGGAGCTGCTGTCCATCACCATCATCTAGTATGCACTAATTGCGGTAAAAGTATTGATTTTGAAGCACCAAAAATGGAACATTACGCACAAAAAATTGCCAAAGACCATGGTTTTACTGAAGCTCATCACACTATTGAAGTATTCGGCCTCTGCCCAGAATGTAGTGCTAAGCCTTAAGCTTAGTTTTGCCACTAACTGCCCGAAAATGTCCAATACTCCAACAAATTACAAACAAAATAAAGCTTAATGTTGTGATGTACGGACTCACTGGAATATTGCTACCAAGGGAGAGCATAACTCCACCTACACTTGCGATTACGCCACAAGCTACACTTACGACAAAAACTCCCACTGGGGATTTTGCCACATAGCTTGCACTTACTGCAGGAGTTACGAGCAATGCCATAACCAGTAACGAACCTACGATGTGTACGCTCATTGCAGTAGCAATACCTAGCACAATCATAAATACCATATCTAAAGCTTTTACTGGTACCCCATGAACTTGTGCTACATCCCTATCAACTGAGGCAAACAATAACGGACGTCCAACTGCAACTAAAGCTACTAAAACTACCGCTGCCATAATCGCCATTGCAGTAAGTTGACTACTTTCTACAGCTACAATTTGTCCCGTTAACAAACCAAATTTGTTAGCACTACGACCTTGATAAAGTGAGATAAACAGGATACCTAATCCCAATCCTACTGGCATCAAGATACCAATCATTGACTGATTTTTACCTTTAGACCCCCAACTAAGGACTGCAATTAAAACTGCCGCAATCATTGAACCAAATATTGAGCCAATAACTACGTTCCCGCCCAATAATAAAAATAAAGCAGCACCAGAAAATGAAAGTTCCGAAATACCATGCACTGCAAAAGCAGCTTGGCGAGCTTGCACAAATACACCTACTACGCCACCCACAATACCTAGTACCAATGCAGCATAGATACTTTGTGACATAAGTGGTAAAAGTTCAGAATAATTTGCGAAGTTAAATACTTGATTCATACCCACTTCACCTCTTTATTTGCCACTTCTAGTTCTTTATCAATAACCTTTTCTAGAGCTTCCATCTCATGTGAGATGAAAAGTACAGTCATGTTTGTAGCTTCACGTTGCTCATTGATAGTCTGCACAATTACCTCTTGGCTATGTACATCTAGCGAAGCCAGTGCTTCATCACAAAGTAGTAATTTTGGCTTACAAATTAGTGCCTGAGCCACTCGTAGTCTTTGGAGTTGCCCTCCTGAAAGTTCAGTAACACCCTTATCAGCATAAGAGTATGCGTCAAGTTTTTTTAAGAGTTCTTCAATTTCCACTTTATGTCGTCGTTCATGGTTTCGAGTAGATAACCCCCAGTGGTGTCCGTAAAGACCCAATTTCACGAAATCAACACCACGTAGGGGAATCTGCCTATTTAGCTCGGTGAACTGCGGTACATAAGACACTGCTTCACCGTGATCTTTAACACGCATCCCATCAAAGATAATCTTTCCAGAATTTAATGGGTTAAGCCCTGCTATTGCTCGCAATAGGCTACTTTTACCTGAACCATTTGGTCCAACTATTGCGATGAATTTTCCATCTTCAATCGCAAAGTTGGCATCTTTCCAAATGTACTCTGAACCAAACTTCAATGAAGCATTTTTAACTTCTAACATCTAGTTGCCAAGAGCTTTCTGGATGCTATCGACGTTTTCTTGCATCCAAGTACCGTAATCTTTACCTTCAGGCAAAGTTTCGGTAAAGCCAATTGCTGGTAACTTAGTTTCGTCAGCTTTTGCTTTAAGCTTGTCACTTTGGTCATCCATAGTTTGTGAGTTATATGCTAACAACTTCACAGTTTTTGGATTAGCTAAGTTAAGAGTTTGATTTAGCACTTGTGCTGGCACTTCACTACCGTTTTCTACTGCTTTAGAGAAATCTTCTGGCGTCTTATTTACTAAACCAGCATCTTCAAGCATGTATAGCGGAACAGGTTCAGTAATTAGTACTCCTTGACCACTATGAGTTTTCTTAATTTGCTGCTCTGTTTCATGAACTTTAGCAATCTGTGCTTTCAACTTTTTAGCATTGTTCTGGAAGTCTTCAGTATGAGCAGGATCAATTTCAGTAAACTCCGCTTCAAGTTTATCTACTAATTTATCCATAACAGCCATGTTGTACCAGTAATGTTCATTATCTTCTTTACCTTGGTATTGATCAGAAACCTTTACCATCTTTGGTTTTTTATCAGATACTGAATTTACCATCTGATCAGCAAAGTCATCATAACCGCTACCATTAGCAATAACCAATTTAGCTTTTGAAATTGCTAATTTATCCTGGCTTGAAGCCTGAAATTCATGTGGATCTTGGTTTGGATCATTGATTAATGACTGAACCTTAAGATGATCACCAGCAATTGTCTGGGCAATATTACCGTACACATTTGTGCTGGCAATAATGTCTGGAGTATCTTTAGAATCATTGTTTGCTTTTGAGCTACATCCTGTTAATACCATGGTTGCAGTTACAAGCATAGCTATTAGTATCTTTTTCATATTCGATACTATATCACACTATTGAGAATAATTATCAATAAGGATTTAAGCAATTACTTCACGCTGAGTTACGTCTTTAACTTTACCAATCAGTTTCTCTAAAATATCCTCAAGGAATAAGATACCAATAACAGTACCCTTAGCGCCGATTACTTGCGCTAAGTGCGTCCCATTACGCTGCATTAAGTTAAGTGCATCTTCAATACCCATTTGCTCTGCCACATTGATAAAAGGTCGAATCTTTTTAGCCGGTACTGGCACTTGATATTTATCCTTCTCTTCTTTACCTAACACATCTTTCAAGTGCAAGTATCCAATTAAAACACCTTTATTATTTCCCAATGGGAAACGAGAATATCCGGTATCTGCAACTTCTTTTTCAAACTGCAACGGTGTTACTGTAATCGGTAAAGTTTTAACTTTAGCAATCGGCACCATAATTTCCCGAGTTTTCAAACTAGAAAAGCCAAGTGCTCCAGTTAATAATCCATCAGAATCCTCCACCGTACCCTGCTTCTTTGATTGCTCGACAATTGACTGCATTTCTTCCAAAGTATAAGCAGAGTTAACTTCGTCTTTTGGTTCGATACCAATCATCTTTAAAAACGCATTTCCAGCCCAGTTTAAGGCAACAATAATTGGCTTAACCAGCTTGGAAATCAATACTAACGGCGGCGCTAACAACATCGCAACCCTATCTGCAAAGGATACTGAAATATTCTTAGGAACGACTTCACCAAGTATTACGTGCAATAAAGTCACCAAAGCAAAAGCAATAACAAATGCTACACCATCAGCAAGTTCTGCTCCCATGCCAAGATAAATCATTGGCTCAGCTAATAAATGGTGAATAGCTGGCTCTGACACGTTCAAAATAAACAATGAACAAACAGTAATACCCAGCTGTGCTGTAGCCAACATCAATGAAACATTTTCAATAGCCCAAAGTGTAGTTTTTGCCCGCTTGTGACCTTTTTCAGCTAATGGCTCAATTTGAGAACGGCGTGCAGACATAACTGCAAATTCCGCACCGACGAAAAAAGCGTTTCCGATTAGTAAGAGTACTAACCAAAAAACTCCTAACCAGGCATGCATTAACTAGCCTCCTGCTCAGTAAGTCGTGGCTTAATGGCCAAGTGTGCTTTATCTACTCGTTTACCATCCATACTAATTACCGTAAGCGTACCTTCTGCAGTCTCGATCACATCTCCTGGTTTTGGCACTCGACCAAGTTGTTCCATTATGAACCCCCCTAAAGTTTCATAATTAGCTTGATCATCTGGGTCAATATCAAACTCTGGAACCCGGTCAGCAATCTCATGAGATCTACTAATACCTGGAATTACCCATGATCCACTATGTAATTCACGAATACTATCTTCAGACTGATCATGCTCATCAGCTACATCACCAACAATTTCTTCAACACAGTCTTCCAAAGTAGCAATTCCGGCAGTACCACCATATTCATCTAACACAACAGCCATTTGAAAATTGGCGTCTTTTAATTGGGTAAGCAATGAATCTAGTTTCAAAGTCTCTGGAACTTCTAAAATATCTTCCATCAATGCAACTACAGGAACTTCACTACGTTTGTCACCTGGAACTGTTACTGCTTTCTTAAGATGAACTAATCCCTTAACTTCATCAGTCGATTCCCCAATAACTGGGAAACGGGAATAACCAGTCTTGCGTGAACGCTTGATGACTTCAGCAGCCGTGTCTTCTGGAACCATGTATTCCATCTGCACACGAGGACGCATCACATCTTCGGCAGTATATTCAGAAATATCAAGAGTACGTGCCAAGAAGTTTGCAGTTCCTTCAGCCAAAGTTCCCTCTTGAGCAGAACGTCTAGCCATTGAGGAAAGTTCTCCTGCCGTACGCGCACCACTAACCTCCTCTTTAGCTTCTAGCCCGAAAAGCCCTAACACCAAATTTGCCGTATTATTTAAAAACAAAACTACATACTTGAAAACTCTAGTAAAAATAGCTTGTGGCTTTGCCAGAGCTTTCCCGACCTTCATAGGCAATGCAATTGCTAAGTTCTTAGGAATAAGTTCACCAAATAGCATAGAAAGTACAGTAGCAACTACCATGCCGGCAATAGCACCAACGGTAGTAGCAGCACTACCAGTAATACCAATGCTGTGCAATGGTCCTTGCAGCAACTTTCCTAAAGCTGGTTCCATCAAGTAACCAGTAAGTAAAGTAGTAATAGTAATACCCAATTGACAGCCAGAAAGCTGCGTTGAAAGTGATTTTAAGTTAGCTAATAAGCTTGCAGCGCCTTTTTCATTTTTTTCCACTTCACGCTGTACTGTGGGTTGGTCTACCGCGACTAAAGAGAATTCTACGGCGACAAAGAAGCCTGTGCCCAAAACGAGCAACATGCCAAGACCAAGGAGTAACCACTCCAAAGACTGAACACCTTACCTTAATATGTTGTTAGTATCCTTAATATAAGTTAGATAGCTAATCTTAACAAAGTTTCCTGGACACTTGCTAGTTTTTCCCTTTAATTGCACTAGGAAACTTTGTTGCTTTTAAAGTACTTGAAGTTACAAAGATAAATAAAAAACCAAGCAAACACTAACAATGAAGTAATCTGAGCAAATCTAGCCAGTTTTGTATAGTGATATGAGATATCTATAGTTGATTTTCCAGGCGGCACAGTAATCTGCGTCGTACCATATTTCGATAATACGCTTGTAGCAAGTACATTATTTACTCGCACCTCTTGCCCAATATATCTAAAGATTGGTGTCGTTAATTCTGCACTGTGTTTAGTGTTGTTAGTGACGGTAATCTCAAAATTGCTAGCATCATGTGTAGCAGTTACATAAGCTGTCGCACTCGGCTTTGTCTTGTGTTGCGTTTTAGTAATATTAGCCGCTTTTTGAATCACATTTGTATGTAATACTTCATCATTAAAATAATAGTTATTTTGCGCCAACCATTCTGAAGTAATTGCTACTTCCCCTTTACTGCCATAGTCTAGGAAATTTACATTAACCTGGCTATAACTTTTAATATCTTGATGGTTACGTGGATCTTGATTATATAAATGTTTAATAGCTGAATTATTTACAATAATCAAAATAATGCTTAATATTCCGAGCATTACAAAATTAGTCTTGATATTAAGAAGCGACTTTGTGCCAGTAGAAGTAGCTGCGCTAAATGCATACAGTAAACAAGGTACTGCAACAATAATAAAGCGACCGGGCCACTGTACTGTATCAAAAAAACTTCCAGCAAAAATATGCCAAGGGAAAATTGCTGTCACACTTATTAGCGCTATTGCTCCAATTCCAAAAATAAATCGTTCAGCATTCTGTAATATCTTAATTAAAAGTAAAGTAATAAAGAAACTTAAGAAAGTAATCATTCCAATCATATTGCCAATAAATGTCTTATACGTAAACTGGCCACTAATAAATTCTGTAGGATTAACTCCTATAAGTTCTTTAGTTTGCGGAAAAATCAATGGCTGTGCGATAACTTGCTGCAACAAAGGCGTCAAATAAGCTAAACATATCAATAGACTCATCACTACTGCGAAACTTAAAGCTATAAGTCGTTCTTTCTTTTTATCCCAAGTATAGAAACTGATAACCAATGCCAAAAAAATAAAACTGGCGGCAATTACACTACTTAAAACATGCGTGTAAACTAGCAAAGACATTCCAATAGTTAAGTAATGCCAACGTTTATGATTTCCTACAAATATTTCATAACAGCCCAATAAAACTAAAGGTAAAAATGTTATTGAATTGATTATGCCCATATCTCCGGTATCTAAAATATTGGCAAGTCGATACCCGGAATATGTATACGTCAAACCAAAAATTACTGCCAAAAGTTTATCTTTTTTCATTTGATATGTCGCAAAATAAGCAACTAATGCAGTTATTATCGTATTGCAAAATAGGAAAGTATGATAAGTAGTAACCCCGTCTCCAAATAGCTTAAATAATAAGTAAACGGGATATATAGTTAACCATGGGTAAAATTCATTAACAATATTTCCATGCTGACCGAACCCCGTAAAACTAACTGGTGAACTAAATACATTATCTAGACCAATAATTCTAGAAGAATGGAAAGGGTAATCGTACATTAAATCAGGTGGTGCTGATAGTAATGGCACAACATAAATAATGCTCATAACTAAGAGCACTAACACATTAAGTGTATGAGCTAATCTATTGTTCATTAGTTCCAATTAACTTCTAGGCAGTTTTAAAGCATTATTTTATTGTAAATAATTAGTTAAAATATTACCAAATAGCTAGTTATTTACTAACTTGCTTGGAGTTTTCATACAAATAGTTAAATATCATTCTCTGGAAGTTCATTATTTTGGCGTTTCATATTAGGATTAAATGTATAGGTGTTTAAATAAATTTCGATATGAGGATAAACAATGACGTCAGACTCAACTTTTAGCCCTGACGAATTCGGGGCAAATGATTGGCTAGTTGATGAGCTATACGAACAATACAAAAAAGATCCAGATTCTGTAAATGAAGAATGGCGCGTAATCTTTGAAAATAACCCGCCTACTGAAAAACAACCAGAGGTGGAAATAAAAACTGAAGCTAAACCATCAGTAACTTCTAAACCAATCGAAGCTAAAGAAAATAAAACTGAAAAACCAAAGGCTAGAACTTCAAACAAGCAAGTTACGAATAAACTTGCTAAAACTGAGCAAAAGTCTACAAAACCAAAGCCAGCAAAAGCCACTCCGAAAACTACCCCAAAACAAAAATACGCTAAAGAAAAGACTATGCCTGAAAAACCAATATTTCCAGAAGAAACTAAGAATGAAGCACTTAAAGGTATGTCAAAGGCAATTGCCAATAACATGGATGCCAGTCTGAGTGTTCCTACAGCTACCACTGTACGTACAGTACCAGCAAAGCTACTTATTGATAACCGTATTGTTATCAATAATCACTTAAAGCGTACTCGCGGTGGTAAAATTTCATTCACTCACCTTATTGGCTATGCAGTAGTTAAAGCTGTTAAAGCACTACCTGGTATGAATATCAGTTACGAAGCGGTTGATGGCAAGCCTACTCAGGTAATCCATGATCATATTAATTTCGGTCTAGCAATTGACTTACCACGCCCTGATGGTTCTCGTGCGCTAGTAGTACCAAATATAAAAGGTGCAGAAAAACTTGATTTCCAAAAATTCCGCGAAGCTTATGATGAAATTATTGCAAAAGCTCGTAATAACAAACTTACTGCTGCTGACTACGCCAAAACTACAGTTTCACTTACTAACCCAGGTGGTATTGGTACAGTTCACTCTGTTCCTCGATTAAGTAAAGGTCAGGCTTGTATCGTAGGTGTCGGCGCTCTTGAATATCCTGCTGCATTCCAAGGTGCTTCTGATGATATTTTGGCAAAGAACGCAATCAGTAAGATTATCACCCTTACTTCTACTTATGACCACCGCGTAATCCAAGGAGCTGCTTCTGGCGAGTTCTTAAAGATTGTTCATGGTTATCTACTGGGGCAAGATGATTTCTATAATGAAATCTTCCGTGCTTTGGAAATTCCATACAAAGCTATTGAATGGAGCCAGGACAACCAAGTAAATCCACATGATGAAATCGGTAAAGTAGCTCGTATTCAAGAAATGATTAATACTTTCCGTCAGCGTGGTCACATGATGGCTGCAATTAGCCCAATTGGTTATAAACAACGTGACCATAAAGATTTAGATACTACTTCTTATGGATTAACTCTTTGGGACCTTGACCGTCAATGGCCAGTTTCTGGACTATCTAATAAGAAAACTCTTAAGCTACGCGATATTCTTGGAATTTTACGTGATGCATACTGCCGCACTATTGGCACTGAATACATGCACATTTCAGATCCAGAACAACGTCAATGGTTCCAAGAAAAGCTGGAACGCCCATATGAAAAACCAAGTGGTAGCCAACAACGTCGTATCTTAAGCAAACTTAACGAAGCTGAAGCATTTGAGACATTCCTACAAACTAAGTATGTAGGTCAAAAACGTTTCAGTCTTGAAGGTGGCGAATCACTAATTCCGCTACTTGATGAAGTTTTGCACCAAGCGGCAAAGAACGACCTTCCAGAAGTTGCTATTGGCATGGCACACCGTGGTCGTTTGAATGTGCTTACTAACATTGCGGGCAAGACATATTCTCAGGTATTCCGTGAATTCGAAGGCCACATGAAGAATCCTAAAAATGCTCATGGTTCTGGTGACGTTAAGTATCACTTAGGCACTGAGGGTATTTATACTGGTGATGATGGGCAACAAACCAATGTTTATTTAGCTGCAAACCCATCACATCTTGAAGCGGTTAACCCAGTTCTTGAAGGTATTGTCCGAGCTAAGCAAGATAAACTCGCTGAAGAAGATGCTGAAGATATTCGCGGTGTACTGCCAATTTTGGTACATGGTGATGCAGCAATGGCCGGACAAGGTGTAGTTGCTGAAACCTTGCAACTTTCACAGCTTGAAGGATACAAGACTGGTGGTACTATCCACGTGGTAGTTAATAACCAAGTTGGTTTCACTACCAAACCTGAAGATGGTCGTTCTTCAATGTACTGTACTGACATTGCTAAAATGGTAGATGCACCAATCTTTCACGTAAATGGTGATGACCCAGAAGCAGTAGTACATGTAGCAGAACTTGCTTTCGAATACCGTCAACGTTTCAACCGCGATATTGTAATTGATATGGTTTGTTACCGTCGTCGTGGACATAATGAAGGTGACGATCCTTCTATGACTCAGCCTTCAATGTACTCTGAGATTGATAAGCGTGATAGCGTTCGTAATCTTTACACTCGTGATTTAATCGGTCGTGAGGATATTACTGAGGAAGAAGCTGAGGAAGCTCTTGCTGATTTCAAGCGCAAACTTGAGACAGCATTTGAATCAACTCGTGGAGTTGAAACTGACGAAATTCCAATAGTTTCTGAAAATAACCCAGAAGATGTAATTGATAAACCAGTTCATACAGAAGAAACTGCAGTGAGTAAAGATGTGCTAGAAAAGATTGGTGATGCACATATCAATATTCCAGAAGGGTTTGAAGTTCATCCTAAGTTAAAGGCATTGTTAGAACGCCGTGCAAAGATGTCTAAAGAAGGTGGCATTGACTGGGGCTTTGGTGAAATCTTGGCATTCGGTTCCCTACTTCTTGAAGGAAAATATATCCGTCTTGCAGGTCAAGATTCTCGTCGTGGTACTTTTGTGCAACGTCAAGCTGTTTATTATGATCGCCATACTGATGAACCATGGGTACCATTGAATACTCTTGGTGGTGAACAAGCTCAGTTTGATGTGTATAATTCACTATTGAGTGAATATGCAGGACTTGGCTTTGAATATGGTTACTCAGTTGAAAAAGAAGATGGTTTTATCCTTTGGGAAGCACAGTTTGGTGACTTTGCAAATGGTGCCCAAACTATAATGGATGAGTTTGTATCTTCTGCTGAGCAAAAATGGGGTCAAAAATCTAACATAGTGATGCTGTTGCCACACGGTTATGAAGGACAAGGTCCAGACCACTCATCTGGACGTATTGAACGCTACTTACAACTATGTGCAGAAAATAACATGCAAGTTGTATTCCCTTCTAGCCCTGCTTCTTACTTCCATGCATTGCGTAATCACGCATATCAGGAATCAGCTAAACCAATGATTGTATTCTCGCCGAAGTCAATGTTGAGATTAAAAGCAGCTGCTTCTAGCGTCGAAGATTTCACTGATGGTAGTTTCCGTCCAGTTATCTCAGAAACGCAAGATGTAGAAAATGTCAAGCGAGTTTTGCTTTGTGCTGGTAAAATTTATTATGATTTACTTGCAGCTCGTAAGAAATCTGGCGATACTAGCACTGCAATCATTCGTTGTGAACAGCTATACCCTGTTCCTAACAAAGAAATTCAAAGTGAACTAGACAAGTATCCTGATGCTGAAGTTCTCTGGGTTCAAGAAGAACCTGAAAACCAAGGAGCTTGGGCTTCTATGCTATATAGGCTAGCCCCAGTATTGGATAGGAAACTTGGAGTTTACGCTCGCTCTGCTAGTGCTTCTACAGCAGCTGGATCTAACAAGATGCATGCTAAAGAGCAACAGAAATTGCTTAAGCAGATATTTGGAGAGAAGTAGTTAATGGCGGAAAAACAGAATATGCGCATTGTCGCAGTCGGTGATGATTTATTAGCTGGCGTGGGCGACACTAGGGCCTTAGGTTGGCTAGGACGTGTACTTGCACGCACTCCTCGTAAAGATCCTCAAATTAACGTGTACCCTCTAGCTATGCCTAATGAGGGTACCGCTAAACTTGTTGATCGTTGGGAAAAAGAAGCAGCACCACGTTTTGAAGAGCGTACTGATAACAGGCTAATTATTGCTCTAGGGCACGCTGATATTAAACAAGGGCTATCATTGGCGCGTAGTCGTCTTAACCTTGCAAATATTCTCGACCAGGCACAGTCACGCAATGTGACTACTATGGTAGTAGGCCCCCCACCAACAGTTGATGCAACTATGAACAAAAAGATTGCTGAGTTCTCACGGGTACTAGGTGATGTGGCTGCTCGACGTAACGTTCTATACGTTGATATGTATAACCCACTAGTTTCACATGATCAGTGGCGCACAGACCTAGCTGATGGTCAAGGTTTTCCTGGTCAAGCAGGTTATGGCTTGATGGCTTGGCTAGTGCTACACCGCGGCTGGTACCCATGGTTAGGTTTGTCTGAACCAAAGCAGTAATTCAGGTATACTTGTACAGGTAATAGAACTATTTTCAAGGAGACTCTAATGAGCAAACGAGGTCGTAAGCGTAAGGAACGTCGTAAGGGCGGCGCTAACCACGGTAAGCGTCCAAACGCATAAGGATTAAGAAAAATCGGTAGTTACTTAAGTTAGTAACTACCGATTTTTGTTTATCAATTTAACTTTGAAATTAGCACTAATTTGGACTTATAGGCCATAATGTGTTGTTGGTTCGAGTGTGTTACTCGGTTGTGTTGGCCCAGATTGCACCTCCTTTGTATCTGATTGTTTGGTATGATTTGTCGATTTCTTTTGGCCCTATTTGTT
>JASGDC010000034.1:0-126802 GCA_047608145.1 Micrococcaceae bacterium | reverse complement strand
TTTGACTTATAGGTTATAAATAGTGGGTGGGGCGGGTGTGTTACTTGGTTGTGTTGGCCCAGTTTCCTTCGTTCTTGTATCTGATTGTTTGGTGGGAATCGTCTAGGTGTTTTGGCGCTATTTGCTCTTTGTTTTTCTTTACTGGTTTTAGTTTTTGTTGTTTCATTGACAAAATCTTTGTAATTGGCATACCAGTTTTGAAGCTTGAACAAGGCTTTCTAGGCTGTTGTTTTCTCTCTGTCACACCATTGAAAAGCAAGTGGACACTGTGTTACAGCATTCGATGCTATGGGGCAACACCATGTGTTGTTCCGAGTTTTTTTACCGATGTAGATTCCATCTACCATCACCTGCCTAGCAGGAAAAGCGGTTAACTGTGGGTTGATGTTGCAGCACCACGAAGTTTTACGCCTGAAACTACGCCCAGAAACAGTCCTGGCTAGTTCAGATTGAGAGAGTTTACCAAGAAGCCATTTAAGGAACAATTCCTGCTGAAACACTCTCGTTGAGCTTTCATTTTTTCTAAGACTACTAGAGCCATACTCACGACATTTCCAACGCTGGCTACCATTAGGATGCCTACCATTTTTAACCAACAGGCCACCGCATAGCACGCACCAAAACTTTTTCAAGGACTTCTTCTGCTTCATCCCTAAAAGATAAAGCAACACCCTAAACACCCTATGAAAACAAAGACCAAAAGCACTCTGCTATCCACTATTTATAGCCTATAAGTTTATAGTTGCAACCTCTGATAGTCTTACATTACTAATTATCAACACGGTATTAATTGGGCTAAGTTTTGCATTAACCATCCCGTTTATCTATACTTGGGTCGCCCGAGCTACACCGAAGTTATCAGTAAACTACGCATTTAATTTATTATTGATAACTACGAATATTGGAGTATTCCTATCACCAATTTTACTTAGCAGTATTGGTACCTTATTTGGCAATACTAGTGCAAGATTTAGTTTAGGTGTTGCAAGCTTTGGTTACTTGGTATTAGTCATAGTGACCATCTTCATTTTGCGAAAGCAGATTTTTCAAAGCAACATGTTAACTACGCTATAATCAGCAATAGAAAATATTTTCCAACGGAGGGACATGTATGCAGTATTTAGCTATTGATGTCGGTGGCACTTTTATCAAATTTGGTTTATTAACCCGAGAAGGCGAAGTCACAAAAGCTTGGAAAGCACCTACACCTGATAATTTAGCTGATTTCTTTAGAACTGTTGGAACAGAAATAAAGAAGTGCGAACCAAATATAAAAGGCATCGCTTATAGTATTCCTGGAAAAGTTAATCCTAAATCAAAATTTGTTCGTGATGGTGGAGCAATATATTACATTAAACAGCTGCCATTAGATGAGTGGATGAGCACGCAAACAAAACTACCTTTTGCTGTCATAAATGACGCTAAAGCTGCGGCATTAGCAGAACATTGGATCGGTAACTTAAAAGGTATCACCAATGGTGCTGCTGTGGTATTTGGTACCGGTGTAGGTGGTGGCTTAATCCTTAATAATGAACTTTATGAGGGGACTAACTACCAGGCCGGGGAAGTAGGTATGCTATTTTCTGACTCCACTCACACTGATACGCAAACTGAAGTATATTCGGGGAGTTGTTCTGGAGTTAACTTTATTAGAGATGCTTCAGAAATCTTAGGTGTTGATAAAGATGACTATAAAACGGTTTTCAAAGCAATTGATAATAATGAATCCAAGGAAGTCACCAAGCTTTTTAACACTTATTGTCGGAATGCAGCAACATTAATTGCTAGTATGGGTATAGTTTTAGATCTCGAAAAGGTAGTATTGGGTGGCGGAATTAGTAGTCAAGAAAAATTAATTACTGAAGTAAAAAGGCAGTATAAAAGCCTTTGTGATAAGGAAATATTTGGCATGTTATTACAGCCTGCAGAGATAGCTGGTTGTTGTTATGAAAACTCAGCAAATCAAATTGGTGCTTTGCGACATTTTCTATTAGAAACAGAAACGGCTAAGAATTCTTAGCCGTCACTGCTTCACGAAGTTTTAATAATTCAGCAATAGTTTCAGTAACAGCATCAGTATCAGCAATTCGATATGCTGCCTTAGTCTCACCTTCACCGACTTTAATACCTATATCATTGTCTGATAGTTCTTTAAAGCCATTTTCATCGGTGACATCATCACCTATAAATAAAATAGCGTCAACATTTAAGTGCTTACGGATAGCTTTAATGCCATCACCTTTGGTAAGACTTAAAATTGCAAACTCTTCAACTTTATTACCTGCCATTGAATGTAGCATAGGGAATTGGTCGTTAAGCCCATCAATTGCTTTTTGTACCTCATCAGCTTTATTTTCATCCACTTCACGATAATGGAATACTACTGCAGCTGGTTTATACTCTACTTTTGAACCAGGAATTTCAGCTGAGGTTTTTTCTACAGCTTTTGTAATATCAGCAAGTAATTGTTGTTGTTCTTTAGAAAGCTCCGGACCTTCATTTGAAAAGCTCATCTCTGCGCCATGACTGCCAATTAAATAATAATTATCTTCAGGTTTTGCAGTGGCTATCAAGCTCTCGACATTACGACCAGATACTAATGCTAAGTCAGTATCTGGAAGTTGAGATAGCTTTTTCAAAGTTGTAGCGTTCTCTTCGCTCATTCGAGCCTCTTCAGCATTAGCCACAAAAGGAGCCAGAGTGCCGTCAAAGTCTAGAGCAATTAAAATATGTTTATTTTCAGCAAATTTTTGCAAAGCATCATGCAGGTTTTGTGTCATTGTATACGCTACTTTCTAGTGTCGCTTTAAAGTGCTTAGGAATGATTCTGCCCAATCGTGAACAGTATTTTCACTGATGTATTTACGTAGATTATGCATACGTTCTTGCTGTTCAGCTGCTGGCATTTCAGCAGCTTTAACCATTTTATTCTTCATCTCAGTGATGTCATGCGGGTTAATCATAACTGCATCTTTAAGTTCATCAGCTGCACCAGTGAACTCACTCAAAATAAGTACGCCACTTTCGCTTTGACGAGTGGCTACGTACTCTTTTGCAACTAGGTTCATTCCGTCACGTAGTGAAGTTACTAACATTACATCAGTAGCCAGGTAAAGTGCCACCATTTCTTCAAGCGGTACGTTACGGTGAATGTAGTGTACTGCTGTTTTAGAAACAGTACTAAACTTACCGTTTAAACGGCCAACAGTCTCTTCAATTTCACTACGTAACTGGATATAGCTATCTACATGCTCACGGCTTGGGCTTGCTACCTGAATCAAAGTCACATCTTCCACACTCAATGAGCCATCATTTAGACACTCTGAGAATGCTTTTAGACGATGACGAATACCTTTAGTGTAGTCAAGGCGGTCAACACCGAAGAAGATAGTATTAGGATTACCCAAATCGTGGCGAATCTTTGCTGCTGCTGCAATAATCTTAGGATCATTAGCTAGTTGAGTAATCCGAGTCGCATCAATTGAAATTGGGAATGCTTTTACATAGCATTCGTGCTGATTTCCATCTCCAGTTTTAACTTTCAAAGTATGCTCATCAGCATGAGATGCCTCAGTATATTTATCAATAGCACTAATGAAGTTACGAGCATCTGATGGACGTTGGAAACCGACTACATCAGCGCCTAGGACACCTTCAGTAATTTGCTTGCGCCATGGTAGCTGAGAGAATAGCTCGATTGGCGGGAACGGAATATGGTTGAAGAAACCAATTTTCACATCTGGACGTTGCTTACGAATCATTTGTGGTACAAGCTGTAACTGGTAGTCATGCACCCAGATAGTAGCACCTTCATCGGCAATTTTAACAGCTTCGTCAGCAAAGCGCTGGTTTACTTCTTTGTATGCATCATACCAAGTACGGTGGAACTCTGGCGGCACAATTACATCGTGGTAAAGTGGCCACAAAGTACCGTTTGAAAAACCTTCATAGTAGAGCTCTACTTCTTCTGAAGTAAGAGGCACTGGGACTAGGTACATATCTTCTTGATCAAAAGGTTTTAGCTTTTCATCAGCATCACCATCCCAGCCAATCCAAGCACCTTTATTTTGCTGCATAACAGGCATTAATGCAGTTACCAAACCACCTGGTGAACGTTTCCATTCAATAGTATTATCCTCAGTATGAACCTTATCCACAGGCAACCTGTTAGCAATTACAATAAAGTCAAACTTTTCTGCTTTGGCTGATGTCATGATACTTCCTTGTCTCAATTATTATAGGTATCCCTATTTGACATTATAACTGGAAACCTGAAATTTTGCGGATAAAACGTTAAGCTATAACATAGACTCATGTAACCAAAAAAGGAAAGATTTATGTCTACACCTGATAAAAATTCTTCACGCGAGCAAGCTCGTAAAATTGCAAAATCCCAAATTAAAGCTGATAAGCGAAGTGGAGCTTTTGCACGTTGGGGAATTGTGGGGCTTGCAGCTGTATTAATTTTAGCTATTGCTTTTTTCATTTGGTTCACGAACCGTCCAGCTGGCCCAGCTAAAGGACCAGCAAATTTCTCTTCAAGTGGTGGTATTTTATTCAACTCTGATAAGAACGTTACTAAAACCTCTGCGACGACTGTTAAACCAGATACTAAACATGCGCTGGGATCCAAAGGTACTAATGGCAAAGTAAAACTTACTATGTACGTAGACTTTATGTGTCCAGCTTGTGGTGCTTTTGAAAAGGCAAATAGTGCGACAATTAAGAGTTTATTAGACCAAGGTAAAGTAGAAGTTGAATATCATCCAATTGCAATTTTGGACAGAATGTCTAATGGCACGAATTATTCAACGAGAGCATTAAATGCTGTGGCTTGTGTCGCTAATCAAAGTCCAGAAAATGCCTATTCCATGATTAGTGTTTTGTATGCTAATCAGCCAGAAGAAAATTCGGATGGTCTTGATGATAATAAACTTGCATCTTTAGGTAAGCAGGCAAGTGGTAAAGACATATCTAAATGTGTAAAAAATCAAACATACAAAAGCTGGACGAAAGTGGTAAGTCAAAATAGTATTGACAGTGGAATATCAGGTACTCCAACTATCTACATTAATGATAAACAATGGGATGGTAAGACACCTCTAGCTAAAGCGGTAGCAGAAGCTAAGTAATTAGTTTAATTAATGGGCTAGGAACATATAGTTTGTTCCTAGCCCATTTTTGGTATCACAAAATAGTTATTTGTATTTTGTTTTACCAGCCATTATTTAAGTGAGTCATTTTGGATTTGACTATGCAAGGGGGGGGGGGGGGTAATATTGAATTACTTTTTTATAAGTTTATTTTTCTGTTAAAAATTGTATTTAAGTTGAGTTAAGGAAATTGGATGTTAGTGGTTATGAGTTTTGAAAACAATAGCAGCAATAATGAAAGTTTAGAAAATAAGAGTGGAGTTTCCCGCCGCAGTGTGACTAAAGTTGGTGCTTGGAGTGTGCCAGTTGTGGTAAGTGCGGTTGCAGTTCCTGGTGCTGCTGCTTCTCCTGCTACTGATTGGCGTATTAGCCTTGGTGACGATACCACTAAACCTCCTGCTCCTGCTGCTGGGCAGCCTTTTGCTAGTCCATTTACTGCGACTATTACTGATAAAGATGGTCAGCTGGTTACTAGCAGTGGTACTGTTACTGTCACTTTGAGTGGCGATGCTTATTTTATTGATCCTACTACGCATCAGCATGTTCAGACTATGGAGGTGCCTTATGCTAATGGTACTGCTCAGTTTGGTACTGTAGCTAGTGGATTCCCAGTTTATGTTACTGATCCTGTGAATACTGGTGATATGACAGTGCATGCTGCTGTGTCCCAATATCCTAGTGTTGCTACTGACTCTGGTAGTAATGGTCCTGATTTGTCTTATCAGTTGCCTTTGCCTATTACTGAGATTAAGTGGAAGAATGAAGCTGGAGTCGTTAGTGGCCCTGGACGTGATCTTCCTGGTGATGGTGTGACTGTTGAACCTGCTGATAGTGAAGGTGACAGTATTGTTTTCGCTATTACTAGTGGTGTAGCTACGTTTAGTAAAGATAATTTGCCTTCTGGGGTATCTGTTAGCCCTGATGGTAAAACTGCTACTGTTCCGGTTAGTAATGGTGGTGCTGATTATCCTGAGTTAGTTGCTGGTTATACTACAGATGTCAACAATGTGAAGGTTGAGGCTCACCTTGCTTCTAACTCTAGTGTTACTGCTACTAATTATGATGTTGAGTGGGCTGTGCCTGCTGCAGCTCTTGCGTTTACGGATGATACTCTAACTTCTACGGCTCCTGCTGCTGGTGGTGAATTTGCTGATATTGTGGTCGATGTTACTCCTACAGGTGATGGTAAGCGTCCTTCTGGGCATGTGGTCTTTACTGTTACGGGTGATGCTACGTTTGCTGATGGTAATGGCAAGAGAGCTACTGTTGAAATTACTGGTGATACAGTTATTGCTCCTAAGTTGACTGCTGGTGATAATGCTGGAGATGTTAGTATTAACGCGGCTATTGTTGAATCTACTGATGGAACTAATTACCCAGATTCTGCCAAGATTGCTACTGTTGATGCTACTGCGAACCCTACTGATCCTCACCGTGATGCTGATTGGAAAGTTTATTCGTTAGCATTTGATGATGATACTGGTGGTGTTGACGCTGGTGGTGTCTTTGGTGCTGCTCAGTACTATCTTGAAAATGGTATCGCACTAGGTGTACCGATCACTGTTGGTGTGACTGCAAATAATGTTGACACTGTTCATTACACTTTTACCGCTGATTCGTCTTGGAATGGCGTATTCGTTTTGCCAGATTCTAGTAATGCACCGCTTACTGCTGGACAGGTTATTGATGTTCCAGTTAGTAATGGCAAGGCTGTTTTGAAGTTTACTGCTAATGCTCTTCCTACAGGTACTCCGTCTGGCAATGTAACTTTTGCTGCTACAGGTAGTATCGCTGGTAATCATACTGCTGATGCTACTAATGGTAATAAAACCGGTGCTGCAGATACTGTTGATTATGGTAAAGATGTTTACACGATTACTTATTCAGATCAGTCTGTGAGTGATTCTAATGATTATAACGGTGGTACAAAGAAACTGAATATTGGTACTGAGGTGCCTTTTGAGATTGATGTTTCTTATGCTGGCTTTAATGGCTATGTTATTGTCGGCGTTGAGCAGGATCCTAAGTATGGTCAGGGTGCGATAACGTTTAAAGCTCCTACCACTCCTGTTGACAGCGCTCCTGCTGGTGCTGATTTTATGGCTTACCCTGTGGTTAATGGTAAGGCTAGTGGGTCTTTCACTGTTGACGATGTTGTGTCTGACACGGTTATTATTTCGGCTAAGCACGGTTACAGTACCGGCTCTGTGCTGACTCCTGATGCTGTTGGTTTGTATGATCAGTACGATAACAGAATTGATATTGCTGCGCCTAGTAATGGTCTTGGTAATGGCCATGCTGCTTTGCTTTATGGTGCTGTTATTGCTGTACCAACTGCTGCTAAATGGTCTGATGATTCACATGCTACTGCTATGCAGTATGAGGGTAGTAGTAATCCTATTGTCGTGGGACAGACTATTCCTTTTGAAATTGATATAACACCTACAAAGGTTAATAGTGGTTATGTAGTTCTTAGTACGATGGCTGGCCATGGTCGCGGTAATGTTAAGCTAGATGATCCAGATGTTACTCCTGAGGTTGCTGCTGCGCTTGTTCCACCTGCGGAGGATTGGGGTACAAATGATCTTCGTAGGTACCCTATTGTTAATGGTGTAGCTAAAGGCTCGTTTACTGCTATTAGTAAAACTAGTGGTGCGGATAAGATTATTATTTGTGCTGCTCCATCTACAGATGCTGATCCGCAAAATGGTGTTTATGATAGTACTGGTAATAAGATTACTGATATTACTGTTACTAATGGTAATAAAGATGTTAACGGTGCTGGTACCGCTGGGCCGAATCTAGAGTATGGTTCTGTTGCTGAGGCTAAAGACTTCACAACTTTGCAATATAGCCCTACCAGCGTAACTAATGCTGAAAATAGTAGCTTGATGTTAGGTCAGAACTTTAGTTTCGAGGTTGATGCTGGTACTGGTGAATCTGGCTGGATCACTATTACTCCGTCAGCTAATGCTAGTGTGCAGGGTAAAGCAGCTGGTACACCTGTTGATGTATGGCTTTCTTACGGTAAAGTTACTGTACCTGCTCGAGTTACAGCCAATGGCAATATAACGTTTAAGACTGTTGATAAGAAGGGTATTGTTACCATCACCAATGGTAATGGAACACCGGCAGATACTTTAGATTACGGACAGTCAGCTACTGTTACCGCTTACCATTGGACTAATGATACTAAAAATACAGCTAATGCCCATTACGGTAATAACCCTCCTTTGCGATTAGGAGACATTGTTCCTTTTGCTGTTCAGGTAAGTCCAGCAACTACTAATACTGGATATTTTGTTGCTACTTCAATAGCAGGTTGGGGTGATGATGCTATTTCGCTTTTGCCGGCGACTGAGGGAGAAGTCCCTGATGGGTCATGGGGTCGTACTGCTCAAGCTTACCCAATTATTAATGGTGTGGCTTCAGGAACTTTCCAGGTTACAAAAATACATAATACTGGCAACCGCATCGGTCTAAGTGGCGGAAATGGTAGTTTAGCTGGTGTTTATGATGGTTTAGGTAATAGATTAAACCTTAATGTTACTAACGGTAATACTGGCTCAGATTGGAGTGGATTAACTTATGGACAAGCTTATTCTGATGCTTTTCCTGATACTATATATTTTGCCCAAAGTAGTGTTGACGAGGCTATCGCTGGCAAGACTGCTGGTAAAGCACCATTTACAGCTAATGTTGTTTTCAACCTAGCTCCTAGTAATTGTACTGGGAAGGTTAGGCTTACTCCATCTTCTAATGTGAGTTTGAACGGTGGTGCAGCGGGACAACCACGTGAATTCTACGCAAAGGATGGAACTGGGCAAGTTTCTTTGTCTGTTGTTGATGCTGGTGAGGTTACTGTTAAGCTTGAATCTTTGGAAGGTGATGCTAAGGTTACTAATGGTAATGCTGATGGTGCAGTAGATACTCTAGATTATGGTAGTACTATTAAGCCTATTCTTCCTACTGCTATTGAATATACTCAAAATACTATTGATCAAGCTAATACTTTCTATAATAATGGTTCTAGCACGATGAAAGTCAATGATACTTTTACTGTTGAAGCTAAGGTTACACCTTCGGATGCTAATGTTAAGAATATAATTCTTTTGCCTTGTAATGGTGAATTAAATAATTATAATTTGAGTAATTTTGATATTACTGACGAGAATGGACAATCATTCACTACTAACCCTATTAATCCACAATGGTCTAATGGTGTTAGTATTCCTATTGATTCTTCACATAATAATAACGGTATCTTTACGTTCAATATTAAAGCGGATGAACCTTATTCTGATGTTGCGGAATTGGGGTTGTTCATTGATGGTACTACCGCTGGTAATAGTAGTGATAGGATTTATCCAACAAATGGTAACATTGCTACTAATAAGTGGTGGAATAGGTACGGTGCTATTGCTGCTGATAGTTCTCAGCCAATTAGTTCGTTGGCGTATGCTCAGGCTAGTTTGACTGCCGCTGCTGCTGGTGGTGTTAAGATGGGTGATACTCTTAATATTGAGATTGATGCTGGCCCTACTAATGAGGCTGGTTGGATTACTGTTACGCCACCACCATTTGCTATTTTGAAAGATAACACTGCGCAGCCTGATAATGTAGGGCTAGCTAAAGATTATTATGTTACTGGTGGTAAATTTACTTTTACTGCTGTTATTGATAAGAGTGCGACACAAGCTTCTCCTAATGTAGCGTTTAAGGTTGTTGATAAGGTGGGTAGCGTTACCATTACTAATGGTAACGCTACAGGTGCGCCAGATACTATTGATTATGGTCCGTTAGCTGGGTTTAAATCCGCTGCTGTTAAGTATTCTAATGCTACTCGTGACGATGCCGATGATGCAGTGAAGACGGGTGTTCTTGTTGATGATACTTTTAAGGTTGAGGCTGAAATTACACCGAATTATGCAAATATGGGGTATGCGATTGTTGCTCCACTAGTAAATGGTGCTTATTCTGGTGCTTGTTTTGAGGTTCTTGACGAGAATGGTCAGGCATTTACTACTAACCCGATTAATAGTAAGTATTCTGGCGGGGTTAGTGTTCCGCTTAATTCTGCTCATAATGATAATGGAAAGATGACATTTACCATTAAGGTTAAAGCTTCTAGCGATAATCAGACTGTTGAGCTTGGTTTGTGGACTGCAGATGATGGTGGTGGTACTAGTGCTCAGGTTGATTCTACTAATGGTAATGGTGTTACTACTTGGCGGATGAGTTATGGTAAGGCTATTGTTTCTAAACCTCTCGCTTCGTTAGCGTTTAGTACTGCTAGTGTGGCTCAGGCTACAGGTGCTGATAGCCTTGTTGTGGGCCAGTTATTCAATGTTAGTGTTGAAGCTGGTGCTGAAGAAAGTGGTATCGTTACCTTTATTCCATCAGATAATGTTAGCTTGAATGGCGAGGCTGCAGGTAGTGCAGTTGATGTGCCTACTGCTTCTTCTGTCTCAGCGGTGGCTGCTACGGTTACTGAAACTGGTGTTGTTACTATTAAGGCTGTTGATAAAGCTGGTAATGTTACGGTTACTAATGGTAATAAGACTGGTGCTTCTGATACGTTGGATTACGGTGATGCTGAAGTTCGTATCCCTGTGAATAGTGTGTCTTGGGATTCAGATTCTGCTCAGTGGGCCGGTGCCAGTGGTTCTAAAGAACTTGTTGTTGGTACACCGTTTACTGTAGAGGCCAATATTTCTCCTTTGAATGCTAATAGTGGTTATTTGATTATTAACCCTGGACAGAGCGCTGACTCTTCTTACTCTGTTGATGATTTCCTTGAAATTCTTGATGCGAATGGGAATGCGTTCGAAGATGGTGTTGATGGTGTTACTTTGGGTAACTACGCTGATGGTAGTGTTGAAATTCATCTAGGTTCTGCACTTAATAATTCTGGTAAGTTTACCTTTACTATTAATCCAAAGAAAGATACTGATGCCACTAACTGGTTACAGCTCGGTGTCGCTGAGAATACTGCTGGTACTAATCAATATGTTAAGGCTACTGGTGGTAATGATCATGCTGGTTGGATGCTGATGTACGATGACATTAAAGCAGCTGGACCGTTAGGCAAGTTTAATGCGGCTAAAGGTGATGGCAAGTTCCTAGTGTAAGGCTAAGGAAGACTATTGAGGACAGGTATGTGGTTTATTAAAAATAGTTTTGAATAAACCACATACCCTAGCACCTACTTAGATTTAGTATTTATTAGTTTTCTTTGAGGAAGGTTTTTATGAGAATTTCTCCAGAGCATGTGTTGATTATTATTGCTATAGCATTAGTTGTTTTTGGGGCGCCTAGGTTGCCTGGTGTAGCCAAGAATATGGGGCAGTCTCTTCGAATTTTTAAATCTGAGGTTCGCCAGATGAAAGAAGAAGCTGAGGTTCAAAAAGAAAAAGCACAGTCTAAAGCTGAACGAAAAGCTCTAAGGAAAGAAGCTAAATCTCGCAAGCACGAAGCTAAGGCTTTAGAATCTAGCAATCCCGCTACTGTTTCTACTAGTGAAGATATTGAAGGAACAGTTTCCAAGAAGATTCTTGGCGATGAAAAGGATTCTGATTCTAATAGTATTAATGGCGTCTCTCCTAATTCGGCTAAGGCTACTGACACTACTGGGGTGTGATGTCTATAGACATGAGTGACACTTTTAGCTTTTTTGGTGCTTCCTACGTATGTGGTTCCTGGTTTTGGTGTTCGATGATGTGGGTGCCGTGTTTATCGAAGAAGCTGATTTTGTCTTGGTGTTTGCGGATGTAGGTAAGTTGTCCTGCATATTAGGCTCCGAGGTGGTATTCAATTTTACTTACTCTGAGCATTCCACTATTTCTTACACTTCTTGTGCTTATCCTGGCTTCTTTGTTTTTCTAGTGTTCTGTCTACGAATTTCATCATCAAGCATTCTAGGAGAAGACTTCGGACGGCGAGACAAAGGCTCTAAAGCCGCTGCTGCACCAAACTCAAAAGCTTGCTTCCTAATCTTATAAAACGTCTTACCAGAAATGCCATGCTCCAAACAAAACGAAATAACAGCACCCCCTCAGGGCATCAACAGGTCAATTAACAATAGTCAAACGAACCTCAGTACCTACAGGTTTATTACTAGAATTACTTTCATTATTACTCATCCCCTAAAACTAAAATAAAGAGAACTGTCTACACTTAAAAACCCATACTGTCTACGATGTCTTGATACAGAACTGTCAACGATGTCTTGATACATAACACAAGAACTGCAGTAATGTTGCTAGTTTTTTCTCAGGTAACTTTTCAGTTTATTGGTGTCTTTCTTGTTTTTATTAAGGGGGGGGGGGGGGGGTAGAGTTAAGTGTAAGTTTCTTTGTATTTAATAGGGTAGGTCTTAAATGATTTCTAACAATGGTCAGAGTGCAGTTTCTAACGAAGGTATATCCCGTCGTAGTCTGAATAAAACTGCTTTGTGGAGCGTACCAGTAGTAGCTGCGGTAAGTACGGCTCCTGCCGCTATGGCTAGTGATGATTGTCCTGATGATTTGAGTATTGCTTTCAATCAGTTGCCTACTAATGGTGGCAGTGGATTGCCTAAAACTAATGGTCCTACTAAATATTTGAAAGCTGATGCCACTTTAGAGGTTGCTGATAGTAACGGCCCTTATACTACTGGTGAAATTATTATTACTATCACGGGAGATGCATATTTTGAAGACAGTAGTGGGAATAATTTAGGTCAGCAGATTACAGTTCCTAACACTACTGGAACTTTCGCTTTCGGTAGCATAAATAACCCTTATCGCATGCGCATTAAAGATCCGTTGGAGAGCAATTGCGGTGATATAAGCGTGAATGCTGCGATAAAGGACTGCGCTACGGTTACTACTAGCCCTGATGCTACTTGGAAGATCGGTAACCTATGGACAGCAGGTAACAATGCAAATGGTAGGACTGGTTTGGGCACTACTGGCGGAAATACTACTACACTTACTTATGCTACGGATAATCTTTGGTTTAAACAGGTTGCAGCAGGTGCCACACATTCTTTAGGTATTACTGAAGAAGGAAAGCTGTATAGTTGGGGTGGATCTGCTGCTGGTACAGGGTCAGCGGGGCAGGGCACCACCATTAATATTACTACTCCTACTTTAATTCCTACTACAGCTAGCCTCAATTTTAAGTATGTAGCTGCTTCTCGAGTTACCTCTTATGCTATTACTGAAGATGGTATCATGTATATTTGGGGTAACACAGGTACTAGTCTAGGTAACGCAAATACTCCACAGTTACTTCCCGATCCTGTAACTGGTGCTGTAAATAATTGGTCCAAAGTAGTGTCGCGACGTACAGACGCTTATGCTATTACTGAGGACGGTCAACTGTATTCTTGGGGTGATAACGCTTCTGGTCAAGCAGGACAAGGATTTTATAGTGCTAGTTCAGCTAGAGCTCCTATTACTGCAGTTTTATCTCCAGTTCCACCATTGGCTACAGGGGTTACCTGGAAAGATATAACTGGTGCTCATTCATCTGAGGGTACATCATACGGAACAATGTATGCGCTTACTAGTGAAGGAGACGTATATGTTGCTGGCAGTAATAAAAATGGTCAGTTTGGTAACAGCACCACCACTCCTGCTAGTGTCAATATTTTACAGCAGGTACCGATGCCTGACGGCGTTAAAATTGCTGCTATTTCTGTAGGCGTTGCTCTAACAGTTGATGGTGATCTAGTAGCTTGGGGCTATAATGATTATGGTCAACTAGGAACAGGCAATACAGATGACGTATTAACTGCCATTCCTATTTCTACTCCAGGTGTTAAATTCAAAGCCCTTAGCGACAATACTGCTGCTACATATATGCTACATGCCATTACCACTAATGATGAGCTATACGCTTGGGGTGATAATGAAAATGGGCAGCTAGGTATTGGCAGTACTGCTACACAGTTGACTCCTGCACCTATAAGTACAGCGACAAATGACACTCGTAAGTGGACCCAAGTCTCTGACGGTAAATACGACCACACCTTAGCATTGTATAAATGTGGTTAAAGATAATAAATTTAGCAACTACGACTCACCTGATACTAGCACTCGTGCTCCAGAAAGCTAACATAGATTTTACAGAATTATATACAATGCTTCCTAGCTAGATTTTGTGTGTTATCACAGTAATAGCCAGCACTGATATTTTCAGTGGTGGCTATTACTTTATATGAAGTTCTTAGTGTTTGTGTTTTCTTAAATATACCGTTCCTTGTGTACGTTTTTTCTTCTACAGGATAAACAACTGGTGGTGCGGACTTTTTCTCTTTTAAGCTTTTTATGAGTATATCAAGTGCATTATTTATTAGTTGTTGTACTGCGGTATCTTTATCAAGATTTTTTTGCTTTCATATATGTCCGTAATACCAGGGGCAAACCATACATTTGCTATTCAAGATGATGGAAATCTCTATTCATGGGGGTAACAATCCTCAAGGGCAGCTTGGGTTAGGCGATCAAACCGATCGTTCTTTGCCAACATTAGTTCGTAGCTGGGATTTTTTGAGTACATCAGGTGGAGGTTCGCATAGTACAGCTGTTAAAGGTGACGGCACAATGTATGGTTGGGGTCGTAATGAATATGGTCAGCTTGGAAAAGGTACTAGCGGGACTACGAATTACACGCAACCAAGTTCAACTTCTATAGCAGGTACTGTACTGTTTAAGAAACTTGATACGCATTATGACCACAACTTAGCTATTACTCTTGATGGTGATTTGTATGTATGGGGTAGTAATCGTGATCATGATAGTGATGATTTGGCTGGGCAGCTTGGGGATGGTACAACAGTTCTTCAACGCGTTAACCCAATATCTGTTAGCACTCCGGGTTTGAAGTGGTACGATGTGCAAGCAGGGTCATCTCACTCACTAGGCATCACCACTGATGGTGATTTATACGGATGGGGTATTTCTAGTTTCATCGGTAATGGAGCTACTTCATCGACACCACAATTAACTCCAGAAAAAATAGGTCATATGAAATGGGATGGAATTACGTGTAGCTCTAGTGCATCGTATGGTGTGGCACGTACTTTCGTACCAAAAGGTTATGAATACTAGATATAAATAAGATTTTTTTACTCACTTAGAGTAAAAATAAAATACTGAAGTGCCACAAGTGACAATATCCCTAGATTGTTTGCTTACAACAGTGTTTTATCTAAAGTAGAAACTTAGTTATCTGGTAAGTATACATTTATCTGAGTGCCAGGGCCGCTTTCTGGGGCTACAGCCTCTACGTGGCCTCCGTGAGCTTTGGTAAAGCGAGATACGATGGTAAGACCTAGCCCACTGCCAATACGGCGATCTTCGCGCCAGAAACGTCTAAAGGCTTTTTCGCGTTGTTCTTTTGTCATGCCTTTGCCAAAATCACGTACAGAAAGTTTAAGATACTTGTGGATTTTTTCTAACGAAATTATTACTTCAGTATCGGGAGTATTGTGCACTCGGGCGTTAGTTAATAAATTAAGCAAAATCTGGCGAATAGCACCTTCATCAGCGTGGATTTTAGCCTTTTTTTTAGGGCCTTGGTAAGTAATTCGTTGCTTAGGATTTACTACGTAAGCATCAGAAATCGCATCATGAATAATAGGCACGACATTCACACTAGTTTGGGTAAGGTTATTGAAATCTTCAATTCTTACGGTATTTAATAAATCTTGCACTATTCCAGATAACCTAGCTGCTTCTTTTTCGATACGAGTTGCAGCTTTGTTAAGTTTTTCTGGAGTGTCCATTACTCCTGTTTGAATTAACTCAGCATAACCCCTGATGGAAGTCAGTGGTGTACGAAGTTCATGAGAAGCATCTGCGATGAAGTTGCGTAATCGTTTTTCTACGGCCTCTTGTGATTCAAAAGCCATATTTATGGAGTCACTTAAACGTGCTATTTCTTCATCTCCGGTAACTTCGATACGTTCTGAAGTATTACCTTCAGCAATATTCTCTGCAACATCGGCAATATCATCAAGAGGCTTTAACCTTTTAGTCACAACTCTCCATGTCATTAGCATAGCTAGTGAGAGGATAGTTAGACTTGTGAAAATTGAAAGTGACATTACTCGATAAACAGTATCTTCGTCGTTACCTGTTGGTAGTAAGACTACTCCTAAATCTTTAGTATTTTGCAGTGGAAATACTACACCACGGAATTTTTGATCGTCATTATGGACACTCTTTATATTGAAGTAGTGGGCACTGACAGCACCTGCTCTAAGTGTTTCTTTTGAAATCTGACTGAAATCGAAGCTTGAGTCAATCGTTGGTTTTGTTTGGGCTATTACTTTGTAATCAGGATTAATACGTGCGGCTCTTGGTTCAATAATTGGTGGAATTTCTGGAGACGCTTGTTCGACCAACACCGAAGTAAGATTTTGATTATTGGTACTTGTTGAGATTAAAACCCGTTCGTATGACTTAGTTACTACTTGTAACTGTTTATCAGTCTTATCATGAACGTATCTTTTGGTCCCAAATATTGTTACAACGTTGGTAATTAACAATCCAAGAAAAAGTGCAATCAATAGGGCAACTAAAATCCTATTGCGCAAGTTTGTAATCTTCATGATCTTAAGCAGTTATAGTGTCTCGTGGTTCCCGAATAATATAGCCTGTACCACGTGAAGTATGGATAAGGGGAGGCCCCAGGCGATCGATTTTTTTACGCAGATAGGAGATATAGCTCTCAACTACTGTAGAATCATCGCTAACTTTACCGTCCCAAACATGGTCAATGATATCTAATTTAGTAACTAGTTTGCCTTTTCGGCTAGCTAAGAAATGTAATAATTTAAACTCAGTGACTGATAAGTCTATTGGTTTCCCAGCTCGGGTCACTTCATATTGTTCAGTGTCAATGGCAAGGTCGCCGACATTGATAACAGTTTTTTTACTGGTACTACGTTTAAGTACTACCTCGCACCTAGCTACCACTTCTTTCAGACTAAAAGGCTTGGTTATATAGTCATCGGCACCCATATTTAGGCCTTCAATAGTTTCTTCGGTGCTATCACGAGCAGTAATAAAAATTACTGGAGTGGTATAACCTCGATGGCGGATATATTCCAACACGTCATGTCCATCGACATCTTCCATTGTTATATCAAGAAGAATTAAATCAGGCTCATCAGCCAAGATAGAGTTGATAGCTTCTTCTCCAGTTTTGGCAGTAGTGGTTTCGTAACCCACGAAATCTAAACCTGTATCTAACAAGTCTAAAATATATTCTTCGTCATCAACGATGAGCACACGATACCCATTTTTAGTCTGATCTAGCATACTTCTACAGTATTGCATTATTAAAGCATGTGCAATGCACTATAATTACTTTAGAGTTTTCTAAGAGAAAAGTGTGATTGAGTTTAATATGAGAATTGCTTCAGTAAATGTAAATGGTATTCGAGCTGCCTATCGTAAAGGAATGGGTGAATGGCTAGTAAAGCGTGATATAGATATCCTATGCCTGCAAGAAGTTCGAGCAAACGATAAGGTCGTTAACGATTTTCTAGCTGAAGATTGGCATGTGCATAATTCAAATTCCATTATTAAAGGGCGAGCAGGAGTCTTAATTGCTTCAAAACTACCTTTTCTAGAGACCCGTGTCGGATTGGAAGACCCTACTTTTGACGAAAGTGGTCGTTGGGTAGAAGCAGACTTTGATGTTGAAGGTAAGACACTAACAGTGGCTTCAGTGTATTTGCCTTCGGGTGAGGTTGGTACGCGACGTCAAGATGAAAAAAAGCAGTTTTTAGATTCAATGACTAAATATTTACCAAAATTGCAGAAACAAGAATACGCACTAGCAGTCGGTGATTTAAATGTTGGACACACTGAGTTAGATATTAAAAACTGGCGCGGCAATAAAAAACGTTCTGGCTTCTTACCAGAAGAGCGTGCTTATTTTGACGGGTTCTTTAATGAGCAAGGTTGGATTGATGTCGGGCGTACTTTCCATGGCGAAGTACCTGGTCCATATACTTGGTGGTCTAATCGTGGTCAAGCTTTCACAAATGATACTGGGTGGCGTATCGATTATCACATGGCAAATAAGGCATTAGCTGATAAAGTTAAAGACTACCAAATTGATCGAGCAGCATCTTATGAAGAACGTTGGAGTGACCATGCACCAGTCATTGTAGATTATGATTTATAAACTTGATTAAGGTTGTTTCGTCAAGGAAAATGGAAGTTATGAAATCACGCGTATTATCTGGTGCTCAGCCCACGTCTGAGACAATGCACCTAGGAAATTATATTGGTGCATTAACTAACTGGGCAAAGATGCAAGAAGACTATGATGCCTTCTTTTTTGTGCCAGATTTACACTCAATATCGATGCCACCGTATCCAAAGGATCTTGCTAATACGACTAGATTAACCGCAGCACAATATATTGCCGCTGGTATTGACCCAGAGGAAGCTACACTTTTTATTCAATCTCATGTGCCAGCACATGCGGAATTAGCTTGGGTATTGAATTGTCTAGCTGGCTATGGTGAAGCAGCACGCATGACACAGTTTAAAGACAAATCGAAAAAGGGTGGTGCAGAAAAATCCTCTGTAGGATTATTGGCATACCCAATGTTGATGGCGGCTGATATTTTGCTATATAAACCAAACTATGTGCCAGTGGGGGAAGACCAACGACAGCACTTAGAGCTTACTCGTAACTTAGCACAACGTTTTAATAAACAGTTTGGTGAAGTTTTTAAAGTTCCAGAGGCTTTCATTACTAAAGAAGTAGCTAAGATTATGGATTTGCAAAATCCAACTGCCAAGATGTCTAAGTCAACGCAATCGGCAGCTGGATTAGTGAATATCATGGATACTGATAAAAAGACTGCAAAGAAAATTCGCTCGGCAGTTACCGATACAGGTACTGAAGTTTTCTATGACCCAGAAAATAAACCAGGTATCTCGAATTTAATGACTATCTATTCCGCACTAACATGTAAAACCAATGAAGAGATTGCCAATGAGTATGCTGACCAAGGATATGGACACTTTAAAGTGGCATTAGCAGATATCGTGGTTGAGACTTTAGGTCCAATTCGTGAACGTACGATTGAACTAATGAACGATAAAGCTGAACTTGATCGAATACTAGCTCATGGAGCTGAGAAGGCCAGTGAGCTAGCTGACCAAACTCTGACTGAAGTTTATGACCATATCGGATTTTTGAAGGCCAATCATGCCAAATAAAGTTGTCAAAGAGCGTAGGGTGGGGGTAATTATTGAATTACCTGAGCCTTTGGCATCTGAATTACGTGAGTATCGTTGGTCATTTGGTGATGAGATGGCCAAGGTCGTGCCTGCTCACATCACACTACTTAGTACGACTTTATTAACTTCAATAGAAGCATTAGAAAAACATGTGACAAAAATAGTGAAAAGGTTTTCTCCTTTTACTGTGGAATTAAAAGGTACAGATACTTTTCGCCCAATTTCACCTGTAGTTTTTCTTAGACTTGTTAAAGGATATCGACAATGTATGGCACTAGCAAAAGAGCTAGATGCCGGTGTCGTTAATCTTGAACATACTTTCCCATATCATCCACACGTTACCGTGGCTTTTAAAGTCGAAGATGAAAATCTTGACGAAGCCGAAAAAATGTTAGGAGATTACAGTGCTGAATTCCAAGTAACTTCGGTTAAGGTTTTCGAGCATTATGAAGGTGACGTGTGGCACACAGTAAAGGAGATTCCTCTTGGCGCAGCAACCTATAAGCCCACTTAGGAAACATGATTTAGAAGTTGAGGCTTCTAAGAAAAAGATTGCCTACAATAGAGCAGTACGCTTGAACAAGCCAACGGTAGAAGTTGCAGCGGCCCAAGCTGCTGAAAAAGCTGCCAAAGTACAAACATTACTACCAGTGCGTATTGCCAATAACTTTTCTAGAAACAAAGGTCAGATTCTTGCTGCTGGTACAGCTTTTTACTTCTTCTTTTCTGGAGTAGCAGCAGTAACTGGTATGTTTTCACTATTTGCCTTGTTTTTAAAAAGTAATGTTAAATTACAAAATACTCTTATTAACTCTATCGGTGATGCAGCACCAGGTTTGTTAAAAACTCCAGCTCATCCTGAAGGTATCATTGACCCAGCGACGTTATTGCACGGTCCAAGTATGTCAATTGCAGCTATTGTTTCGTTATTGGCGACTATTATGACTGGTCTTAATATGTTGAACTACTTGCGTCTGGGTGTGCGTGGTATTTTTGCAATGCCACCTTCTGCTAAAAATGGTGTATTGAAGAAAGCCGTGGATCTATTAGGTGTAATCTTAATAGCGTTATTATTAGCACTATCTTCAGTTGCCAGTGTATTATCTTCAAGGTTCTTAGTACATATTTTAGAAGCTATGAATATGTCAGGTACAATAATGCATTATTTGATTAGGGTATCTAGTTTCCTTATTACTGTTGCAGTAAATACCTTATTGATGGTGGTAATTATTAGAGTAATTGCAATAATAAAGGTACCTTTCAAGCCATTGATTCTAGGATCCTTACTTGGTGGTTTCGGTCTTGCAGCTATTGGATTGGTTGGTACTTCAGCAGTATCAGGTACTGTCGATAAGTATCCTGCTTTAACTCCAATAGCAGTACCGTTAATCTTGCTTTTATGGTTTAGATTAATGTGTACTATTATTTTTTATGGTGCATCTACTACTAAGATTTTGTGGCAAGACATTCTTGATAATGCAAAGCATAAGAAGTTGAAGAAGCCAAAGAAGATGGCTCGAAAGATTAAATCAGATAAAGCAAAGAAACCGGTGCCAAATGGATCAGCAGCTATATCTTAAAAATGACATGATTAGGCTCGGTCAAGCTTTGAAATTAGCTAATGTAGTCTACGACGGCGCCGAAGCCAGGGAAGTTATTGCTGAAGGTTTAGTTACTGTTAATGGCGAAGTTGTCATGCAACGCGGTAGACAGCTTCATCCTGGTGATAAAGTCAGTTTCGGTGGCGAGACCTTTACCTTGATTAAACAATAGCGTTAAACTTAAGCTTAGAGAAGCTAATAGAATCGGAGCATAAAAATATGGTAGATATCGTATTAACAATTGCTGGAAATGAAGCTACAGGCGGTGCTGGCGCCTCTGCAGATTTGAAAACATTTCAGCAATTAGGAGTCTTTGGGGTTCAAAACCTTACTTGTATTGTGTCTTTTGATGCAAATAATAATTTTGATCATATCTTTGTGCCAGTTGCACCAGAAACTATCAGTGATCAGATGAATGCAGCTTTTAATACTTATGATATTGAAACAGCGAAGATTGGAATGTTAGGTACGATCCCTACGATTGAAACAGTAGCGAAGCACTTAAATGGTAACCCAGTCAAAAAGTTAGTAGTGGATCCTGTTTTAATATGTAAGGGACAAGAGCCTGGTGCAGCTCTTGATATTGATAATACGTTAAAGCAACATATTGTGCCGCTGGCATACTTAATTACGCCTAACCATTTTGAAGCAGAATCACTTTCTGGTATCACTATAAATAATGTAGAGGACATGAAAGAAGCGGCTAAGAAGATTGTAGAGCTAGGTCCTAAGAATGTGCTGGTTAAAGGTGGCGTAGAAATTGAAGGCGATAAAGCTATAGATGTTTTCTATGATGGCAAAGAGATTACAGTAATAGAGCATGACAAAGTCGGTAATGAACGTGTTAGTGGTGCAGGATGTACTCTAGCAGCAGCAATTACTGCTGAACTTGCTAAAGGGGTTACTCCACTTGACGCTTGTAAGACTGCTAAAGAATTCGTACATACAGCAATCAAAAATCGTGTTTCTTCAAAAGCACCATTTGATGCTGTGTGGCAAGGCGGCAAGTAGCCTCGCCCCTAGTGTCTAGTGAAATTAGCATTCATTATTACTTTTAGTGTTAGTAATAACTCTAATATAACTAATCAGTATTAACTTTAAATCTAAGAAAAATAGACCGAAGAAAATACTTCGGTCTATTTTTATGGGGTTAGGGGTTTATATATAAGCTATTTATATATAAGTCTTATTAGGCAGTGTAATTAACTTTGCCTGAGATCACTGCTTTCTTCACTTCTGCAATTGCCTTGGTAACTTCGATACCCCGAGGGCAAGCATCAGTACAGTTGAAAGTAGTACGACAGCGCCATACTCCTTCGGTATCATTCAAAATGTCTAGACGTACGTCTGAAGCTTCGTCACGAGAATCAAAGATGAAACGGTGTGCATTTACGATAGCTGCAGGACCAAAGTATTGTCCATCGCTCCAGAATACTGGGCAAGAAGTAGTGCAAGCTGCGCAAAGGATACACTTAGTAGTGTCATCAAAACGAGCGCGTTCTTCAGCAGACTGTAGACGTTCTTTGCCATCAGCTGGCGTCTTATCAGCAATTAAGAATGGTTGAATTTCACGGTACGCATCAAAGAATGGTTCCATGTTTACAATCAAATCTTTTTCAACCGGTAGACCACGAATTGGCTCTACTGTAATTGGCTTAGAACGGTCTAAATCTTTAATCAAAGTTTTACATGCTAGGCGGTTGCGTCCATTAATGCGCATTGCATCAGAACCACAAACACCGTGGGCACAAGAACGACGGAAAGTAAGAGAGCCGTCAATATCCCACTTAATTTTATGTAGCAAGTCAAGTACACGTTCCGTGCTATATGCTACTACATCAAAAGTATCCCAGTGCGACTCTTCTTTAACCTCAGGATTGTACCTAAGAATCTTCATAGTGACATGGAAAGTTGGCACATCACCAGCAGCAGTTTCAACTTTTTCTGATTCTTCAATTTGAGTATTAGCCATTAGTACTTACGCTCCATTGGTTGATAACGAGTAACGACAACTGGTTTAGTTTCAAGGCGCAAGCCTTTGATTCCTTCAGATTCAGCGTTTTCGTCTTTATAAATCATAGTATGTTCCATGTAGTTTTCATCATCGCGCTCTGGGAAGTCTTCACGGAAGTGTCCACCACGAGATTCCTTACGATGTAATGCGCCAACTGTAACTACTTCGGCAAGATCTAATAAGAATCCAAGTTCAATTGCTTCTAGAAGATCTAAGTTATAACGTTGGCTCTTATCCATCACGTTGATGTTCTTATAGCGTTCACGTAATTCTTCGATGATAGCTAGAGATTCACGCATTGTTTCTTCCGTGCGGAATACTTGCACATTTTTATCCATAGTGCTTTGTAGCTCTTTACGGATATCTGCAACACGTTCACTGCCGTTAGAGTTACGTGCATGATCTACTAGATCTTCTACAAGACCAGCAGGATTCTCTGGCAGTTTTACCTGCTCAACAGAATTCGCATATTCGGCTGCAGCAACACCAGCACGTTTACCAAATACGTTAATATCAAGCAATGAGTTAGTGCCTAGACGGTTTGCACCGTGTACCGATACACAAGCACATTCACCAGCAGCATATAGGCCTGGAACGACTGTATCGTTATCAGCTAGTACTTCAGTTTCATTGTTAGTCGGAATACCACCCATGCCATAGTGTGCAGTAGGGTATACCGGTACTGGCTCTGTATAAGGTTCCACAGCTAGGTAAGTACGAGCAAACTCAGTAATATCTGGAAGTTTCGCATCAATATGCGCTGGTTCCAAGTGAGTTAGGTCAAGAAGCACATAGTCTTTGTGCGGACCACAACCACGACCTTCACGAACTTCATTTGCCATTGCACGAGCTACCATGTCACGAGGTGCTAAGTCTTTAATGGTAGGTGCGTAACGTTCCATGAAACGTTCACCTTCAGAGTTACGTAGAATTGCACCTTCACCGCGAGCTGCTTCAGAAAGCAAAATGCCAAGACCTGCAAGGCCGGTAGGGTGGAACTGGAAGAATTCCATATCTTCAAGTGGAATACCACGGCGCAAAGCAACACCTGGACCATCACCAGTTAGGGTATGTGCGTTAGAAGTAGTCTTGAATACTTTACCAAAACCACCAGTAGCCATAACTACTGACTTAGCTTTAAAGAGATGAATTTCACCAGTAGCAAGTTCATAAGCCACTACACCAGCAGCTTTCTTTTTGCCGCCATCTTCATTAATCAGAATATCTAGTGCGTAGAACTCATTATAGAATTCCACGCCATGCTTTACACAGTTCTGGTACAAAGTCTGTAAAATCATGTGTCCAGTACGGTCCGCGGCATAGCATGCACGACGTACGGGTGCTTTACCATGGTTACGTGTGTGGCCACCGAAACGACGCTGGTCGATACGACCTTCTGGTGTACGGTTGAAAGGTAGACCCATTTTCTCTAGGTCGATTACTGCATCAATGGCTTCTTTTGCCATAATTTCTGCAGAATCCTGATCTACAAGGTAGTCGCCACCTTTGATAGTGTCGAATGTGTGCCATTCCCAGTTGTCTTCTTCGACATTGGCTAGAGCCGCGCACATACCGCCTTGAGCAGCACCTGTGTGAGAACGAGTCGGATAAAGTTTAGTGATTACTGCTGTTTTTGCGCGTGGACCTGCCTCAATTGCAGCGCGCATACCTGCGCCACCAGCACCTACGATAACTACATCGTATTCGTGAGTTTGCATTTAAGCCCTTTCTTACTTAGAACAGAATGACGCTAGAAGCGCTGGGTCTGCGTTCTTTGGACAAGGATCGAAAGTAAAGATAACAAGTGAACCTAGGATAATGATGACTGCTGCAGCAATATGTAATGTCATCTTTAATGCTTTATTAGCACCTGGTTTAGTTACGTAATCATTGATGATAGTAGTAACACCGTTAGTACCGTGTAGCATTGCAAGCCATAGCATTAATAAATCCCAAACTTTCCACAATGGATGTGCCCATTTACCGGCAACAAAACCAAAGTCAATTGCTTGGATGCCTTTACCAACCATCAAGTTAGTAAATAGGTGTGCAAAGATAAGTACAATTAGTGCAACACCAGAGATACGCATGAATAACCACGCATTACGCTGACTGCTACCTTTAGTTTTTTTAGTCCTACGGTAGCGTTCTGGAGTACGTGGATTTGGAATACTAGTTACATTTAAAGATTTATCTGTCATTAGTGCGCTCCAAATACGTTAGGTAGATGACGGGCAGCGAAACCAATAAAGAAAATAACCCATAGCACTACTACGCCATAGAAAAGTTGTTTCTGGTATTTTGCACCCTTTGACCAGAAGTCAATTAAGATAATACGAACGCCGTTAAAAGCGTGGAACAAGATAGCTGCTACTAGACCAGTCTCACCAATACCCATAATTGGGTTTTTGTATGAGCCAATAACAGCATTGTAAGCTTCCGGGGAAACTCGAACTAAAGATGTATCAAGAACGTGGATTAACAAAAACACGAAGATTGCCACACCAGTAATACGGTGTAACACCCACGTCCACATGCCTTCCCTGCCACGATATAGAGTATTGTTATTCGCCACTATATTCCTTATTAGTAAACTTTTTAATTGTATCTACAATCCTACATAAATAAACACTCAAAAAACTAACGCCTAATTGCTAGTCGTGAGTATCTTTTAATTATATCTACCAGCATAACGCTAAAAGCTAATAAAGCGTAATAGTTTATGCGAGTTTGGTTAAAGACATCCAAAGGAAAACACTGCGTGCTTTATTTAGTAAGCGGTGTTCCTTTAGCTTTCATTGCTTCCCAAGTAGATTCAATGATGTCATTCAAATTATATTTAGCTTCCCAGTTAAGAGTTTTATTAATGCGAGAGACATCAGCAATTAATTGTGGTGGGTCACCTGCGCGACGTTTAACTATTTCAGGAGTAGTGTCTATGCCAGTTACTTTTTTAATAATATCTAGTACTTCTTTTACTGAAGATCCAGAGCCAGTACCTACGTTAAATGCAGAATAATCACGCTTTTCATTATCAAGGTAGTCAAGTGCTGCTAGGTGAGCGTCTGCTAAATCTACTACGTGAACATAATCACGGATACAAGTGCCATCAGGAGTATCGTAATCATCGCCAAATACTATTGGCTTTTCTTTTTTCTCTAAGCGTTCGAATACCATTGGTACAAGATTTAAAGCAGCAGTATCCATAAGTTTTGGGCTACCAGCGCCTGCTACGTTGAAGTAACGTAAGCTTGCCACACGAAGATTATCAGCTTTAGCTGAAGCATTGGCCATCCATTCGCCAATTAGTTTAGTCTCGCCGTATGGGTTGATTGGTGCGCAAGGGTAGTCTTCGTTAACTACTGATGCTTCAGGAACTCCGAAAGTTGCTGCTGAAGAAGAGAACACAAATTTTTTTACTTTCTCATCTTTCATAGCGGTTAGTAGATTAACCATGCCAGTAACATTTTGATGGTAATACCAAAGTGGTTTTTCTACGGATTCACCCACTTGCTTCTTCGCTGCAAAGTGAATTACCGCATCTACATCATGGTCATGCATGATTGTGGTTAGTTTATCAGCAGCGCCATCTTCAGCTAAGTCCAATGTATAAAGCTTGGTATTTCCAATTTTTTCTTTAACTCCATTAGATAAGTCGTCAACGACTACTACTTCTTCGTTTCGTTTATGTAATAAATCAATAACGTGCGCGCCAATATATCCTGCGCCACCTGTAACTAAAGTACTCATGGGTTAATTCTACATGGTTTTATTAAATTGTTTTTATAACTTTATTTTTTCTATTTGGAGCTAAATCCTGTATTATTGGAATGACGTTTGAAAAATTAGGTATTGTATTTTTTGCAATTTACCTAGAGAATGTATTTATAGGTTAAAACCTAATTAGTTAGACGATGTAGTGTTACTACAGAGATTGTTATGGAAGAGTAGGACTGTTTTGAATTCTGCGCAACAACGCAAAAGTGAACAAAGCTACGAGCAAAACTCAAGTTTCAAGGCGACTGATGTCCCAGCAAATTGGTTCCAAGATCCAACAAATCCTCAAGTGTCTACAGTTAAATCAAATGCTTCAAGCCAAAAGTTAGAAGCAGAAGCGACTGCCTTCCTCAGCACGCATGAGAAAATTTCAGAAAAGAAACAAGAAACAGATAAAGCAAAATTGTTAAAAGTCATTTATAACGATTTAGATGATACTTCAGAGCTTAGCTGGCAAGTTGATGCTCTTTGTGTACAGACTGATCCTGAAGCATTTTTTCCAGAAAAGGGTGGTTCTACCCGTGATGCGAAAAAAGTTTGTGGAGCTTGTTCCGTAAAGAATCAGTGTTTAGAATACGCCCTTTCAAGTGATGAAAGATTTGGTATTTGGGGTGGATTATCTGAGCGTGAGCGCAGGAAATTGCGCAAACGTTCAATGTAAATGATAAGTTACTACTAAAAATTAAGGATTTTTTCAGAAAGTTCTAGTAACTTATAAATTGATATGAAAGATGCTTTTACCCAACATGTTGTTGCCTTAGTTATCTCTACTGGGGTTAAGAAAGAGCTCGAGGACACCCTTGAAGCTCTCAAAAAGCAAACCTTAACTCCGCCTCGTACGGTTGTTATTGGCTTAGGCAATGAAGCAGAGCAAAAAATCTGTGAAAAGTATGGCGTTGAATTTGATTATAAATATTATTCACGCTCTAAAGTTCAAAAAGAAGAAAAGCTCAGTGTTCGGGAAGTGAATCTTTCTATCCTTAGCGCTTTTGAAAATTCTGATATTCCAATTCAGGATTCTTGGTTTTGGTTTTTACCGTCTGGCGTTATTCCAGAGCCTGAAGCGCTAACTAGTATGCTAACTACGCTTAATGATACGCGTCGAGATGTCGCTATTGTTAGCGGTAAATTAATGTCGAGTCGTAATCGAGAAGAATTAGTTGCAACTCCGTATCGCATAGGTGCTGATGGACGACAATATCAGCATTATTATACTGGAGCATCTTCCTTAGTTAATACAGAAGATTCTTTTATTGAAACTACAGCGCCACTTGAAGGCGCTTTAATTAAATATAGTATTTGGCGTAGATTAAAGGGTTTTTCACCTAAAGTAGAGCTAAAAGATGGTGAAGCAGATTATTGTATTCGCGCTATTTCCCAAGATTTGGCCATTGCATATAGTGCAGATGCGAAGTTTTTAGTTTCAAATCCTGATACAGGAAAACTAACTGAAGGCGCAAAAGGTATTTATTTAAATTTAAAGCACATAAAATACCCACAAAAATTTCTAGTTTGGTTTTGGGGTCTGTTAGGTGCTTTCGCCAGTCTTTTTTACGGGATTATTGTGGGGCGCTACTCAGCTTCGCTTAAAGATTTTGGTCAACGCTTAAAGATACTATTCTCTTTTATGGGACATGTTAAAGGCAGTAAGCTACGATTAAGACGGCTTTCATATCTTGAAACTTTAGGGCAACGATATCTTAAACTAACTGATCAGTTACAAGAACAGCAGCGTAGATATGGGATACTACGAGATGTTTTTGTCCCAAAACTTTGGTATCCATTCTTAGCATTGCTTTTAATATTAGGTTTAACGCTATTCGGTAAGTCTCTAGGACATAGTGGTATTTCGGGTGGGGCATTAAAATCTTTTGGTTCTTATCGAAGTGATGCGCTTGCAAATATGTTCCATAGTTGGCGACCACTAGGCTTAGGCTATGGAGCACCATTAGATCCATTTTCTTGGTTAAGTTCTTTCGTCTCTTTGTTCTTAGGGAATTTAGGCTGGTTAGTTACGCCAGCGCTATATATATTTAGTTTTGTCTTACCTGCGGTCACCATGCGTCGGTTTATCCGAGTAACACCTTGGCATAACCGTAAACTTGCCTGGTTTTTGATAGTGCTTTGGGCTTTTTACCCTAGTTATTTAATCTCGTTAGCTGAAGGACGTATCAGCGGTATTGTGCCACATATTGTGTTGCCAATTTTTGGGCGAGTATTATATGCGACACTTGCTAATAAAATTGAAGCTAGTTCGACAACTGTGTTTGTAAGTGCTGGAGTAGCGATGGCTTTTGCAACTGCAGCTTCACCAGTATTACTAATAACTTTTACTTTGATACTGATTTTTGTTTTGATTTTGGCAAAACGTTCGATTCGTGTTGCTTTAATCTTTGTGCCGTTTATTAGCTATTTATTCTTTATTCCATTATTGATAACTAATCGTACTAATATGTGGGCACCTTTTGCTGATCCGGATGCTCAAGTATCTACACCAAAGTACACTACTTTAAATGTAATGCTTTCAGATTTCTCAGTACATGATAGCTTCATAATTTTGACTGCTGCATTACTATTAATAGCTGTAGTCTATACGGTCTGGAAAGGGCAAATACGTTTCTCCGTGGCCGGCTGGGGTATTATCGTCATCACAGTTGCAGTCATTGCAGGTTTTAGCCATTTCCCAATGGGGATTTCGGGAGATTCATATACTTATGTTTATCCGGCATCAAGCTCTAGTGTAATTGGCTTTGTTTTATTGATTTTCTTTGCTTACTTTACTGAAACATTGTGCGACATAGATAAAAAAGCATTAAAGAAAGTAACTCAAAAACAACGCAGCATTATGGTAGTTGGTTTATTAATTCTAAGCCTAGGATTAGGGACATTTTGGAGTTTCAATAACTTACGTATTGGTGCTGAGAAATCAGAATTAAAGGCGCAAACTCCATTAATATTGCCTGACAGTCTACGTAGTGCTTTCCACGGGCAGAGCCGTGCTAAGGCGCTGGTTTTAGATTCTCAAGATAACGGTACTCTGATTTCAAGTGCGGTTACTACAAATGATAACTACTATGAATATGGCTCAAGTCTGTATGAAAATCGTAATATTGTTTCTGATTTATCTGGGGTTAAGCCAAGTAAATTAAATACCGGAGATAGTGCAATTCACGATGTTACTGCTCAGCTAGTTAGCGGAAATAACCAAAATTCTAGCGATGAGTTGGATAATTTAGGCATTGAATACGTAGTGTTACTTGATAGTACTAATGGTGGAAAAAATCTAACTGACAAAATTAACGTAAACTCTTCAGTAACTGATATTGGGCAAATTCCTGGCGGTCATCTATGGAAAGTTGGTGCTGAAGATGAGTCGGCTTTCTATAATGCACAATTACTTGATGGTAGCGGTGCAATATTGCAAGGAATAAACTCTTCCGGGTTATACACCTCGCAAGATGTAGTGGATGCTAGTCCTAATGCACGAGTTTTGATGCTACGTCAAAGTGCCAACCCGCGTTGGAAAGCCACACTTAATGGTCAAGAATTAGTAGCTAATAACTCTACTTGGAAGCAGAGTTTTATAGTCTCTGGAGATACTGGAACTATTAAAGTTTGGTATGAAGATAAAATTTACCGAATTTATGCAGTTATAGTTTTCATAGTATTCTTACTATCGTTAATCCAGTTATTACCTTGGCCACATTTGAAGTTAAGGGGGCGAAATGGCGGACAATAAAAAACGCATACTGGTAACTAGCGGTATTGTCGCAGTATCTGCTCTTGCCATCGCAGGATCTCAATTTACTGGAAATACTTTTAATCAAAAATTTACTGCACAAGATAGTGAAGTTAATAGTGTCGTATCACATAGGGTTTGTCCTGGGCCAGTTAAATTTCCTGAATCGGCAGGAGGCGATGTTGATGCTCAATTTGCGCCAAAGTATTCTGAAGTTAGAGGTGCCGTTACAGCACTTGCTAATAAGGATCATGCGATAGCAGATAACCTTAACTTAAAAGATGTAGGTGGCGGTATGTTGCAAAAACAAGTCGCGAACCAAAAGAGTGTCGGAGTCGCTGGTTTAACCGATTTGTTTTGGGAAAATACTAAATCCTTAAATGACTATAATGGCTTAGCGGCATCAGCAGCTACTTCTGGTGACTTAAAGGGGCTAGCAGCAGGCTATTGTGTAATTCCAAGTAATGACACGTGGCTTATTGGTGGTTCTACTAATACTGGTCGTAGTACTGTGTTAGCTATTGCTAATATTTCAGATAAGCCAAGTACTGTTAATTTGGAGTTCTTTACCGAAAATCCCAATGTCAATGGAACATCAGCACAAAGCTACGTTATTGGGTCACATAGTCAAAAGTTAGTTAATATTGCAGCCTTAACCGGTAATCAAGGTAATATCGCGATCCATGCAACTAGTACGGGTGGTGCAACTTCAATTTTTGCCCAAACTACAGTGTTACGTGGTACTACACCAGGTGGTATTTCTTATGTAATGCCATCTCAAGCTCTGAGCAAGAGGCAAGTAATTACTGGAGTTTCTTTGGACGATATTTCTAAAGTTAATGATGAGGACATGAAAGTCTATGGTGATTCAAAGGGTATTGTCCGAGTAACTAACCCAGGAGACAAGGTTGCAAATGTTACCGTGACAGTCTATGCAGAAGGATCGCCATTAAGTGTTGCTATGAAATTCCAGGTTCAACCTAAAACTTCTCTCGATAAAGATTTAGATGGCATTGCTGGAGGTAAGTATAGTTTTGTAGTAACCTCTGATGTGCCAGTAGCTAGTGGAGTTCGTAACTTTGCAATTAGTGATGATGATCCAAAGACTACAGATTTAGCTTGGATGAGCACAGGTGATGCTGTTAAAGGTGCAAACTATATTATCCCAGCCCCAGAGCTTGATAACCAATTTACCTTCTTTGCGACTTCGGCTGCACAAGCTACAATTGCACCAATAAATAATCTTGGTGAAGTTGGTGTGAAAACCTCACTGAGTTTTGCGGCTAATACACAACGTACTTTTGATTCCAGTAGTTTACCTCTAACTGAAAATGGCTACTTGTTAGAAGTAAATTCTGGTGACTTATATGTGGGCCAAAATATGTCTCGAGGAGACGGTGCTTATCTTGCCTCAGCTCAAATTGGTAGTGCTGCTCAAAATGATCAGCAAGAAAAAGTACGGATTATTCCTTGATCAAACATGTAACTTCAATGATTTGAAATTCATCAGTATTAGATATTAAGTGATAGACAGTAGTTCACTTACTCGGGATGGATAAGGTAACCTAGAAATTGTGGAAATAAAAAGAAAATGTTCAAAACCAGGGTGTAACGGCATCGCTGTAGCCACTTTAACTTTTGTCTATGCTGATTCGACAGCAGTTCTAGGGCAGTTATCTACTTATGCTGAGCCGCATGCTTATGATTTATGTCGTAAACATACCGAGCGGCTAAATGTGCCTAAAGGTTGGGATGTTTTACGTTTAGAAATTCCAGACATGGAAAAAACTGAGGATGAAGATTTACTGGCAATTGCAGATGTCTTAAAAGAAGAGCAAGTGCAGATTAAGAGTCCTCGTGAAGAAAAAACTGCAATGACTCCACCTAAACCTACAAACCCTCCTGGAATGCGTAATTCTAGGAATCATTTACGGATTATTCCTAATAGTAATAAGGACTAACTCCTGAGCTTAGTAGCGCTAAAAGAAATCTTTTTACCCAATCATTGTGCGATGTGTAAAAAATTTGGGGAAAAATGGTGCACTGTTTGTAAAGCACAATTCCTCGACTACCAACCAACTTTATTTTATAAAAGTCGTTTACCTTTTCCTTTGTGGCATTATGCAATCTATGGTGATGGTTTTGATGTTTTATTAAAAAATTATAAAAGTGCTGGGCGCCGTGACCTATTACCTTTTATCGCAAGTGCATTAACTCAAATTATCGAAGCTGCAATTTGTGAGAGTACTGTGCAAAATATCATACTAGTTCCAATGCCAGTAATCGTAAATGGAATGTGTATAAGACAATGTGGGTTCCCTTAAAAAGAGAGCGACAGTTGAAATACCTACCAAATTCACAGATTATTTTGATTGATGACATCTGTACCACTGGTGCTACTTTGGCAGAAGGAGCCAGAGCACTAAAAGCCACTGGTATTTCAGTTAATTGTGCGGCGATTTTAGCCACTGTTTACAAGTAAAGTACCATATTTTAGTAGACAAGCCAAAATTGCTTTTGAAAGTGCTGTTTTCCTTGATAGATGCTATGGTTAAGTAAAGGGAAAATGATGATCAAGGAGGGTTATCGTGAAGATACAGTTCATTGGTAGAAACCACAAAATCTCCAAAGATTTAGAGGAATACGTTAATGCAAAGGCTGAGAAAGTTACTCAATTGGGTGTAGCTTCTACAGCTCGTCTTGACGTTAAGGTTTCTGAAAACGAACATGCAAAAGTAAGCGACTCAGCTATTAAAACTGAATTAACAGTCATTAGCCGTGGCCCAGCAATTCGTTCTGAAGCTACTGGTTCTGAGGAAAAAGAGACTTTTGATCTTGCATTCAAAAAGTTAATAGAACGTTTGCGTCGTGCGCATGATAAGAGGAAGCACATTGCCCGTAAAGGTCGTCGTAAGAAGACTTCTACCGCAACAGCTACAGCATTGCCTGAGCAAGGAGGTTCTCAATATTCTGAAGATGTTGAAGGTGGCGTGATTCCAGATCCAATTGAACGTATTTTTGAAGAAAGTAAAGCTGATTTAACTACCCAGAATACAAATACTGAGGAAGAAGAATACGCTTCACCAGTAGTTATCCGTCGCAAAGCTTTCCCAGTAACTGAGATGAAAGTTGAAGATGCGGTAGATAATATGGAGCTATTAGGTCACGATTTTTACTTATTCATTGAAGAAGATTCAAAGCAGCCACACGTAGTATACCGTCGTAAAGGTTGGGACTACGGTGTTATTACACTTGAAGATGGCATTGAAGAAGCTTCTGATGAAGAGGTTCTTAACTACAAAGCAAAATAGTTAATATTTTGACTAACTAACTTCACCATTCGACTCAATAACTAGTAAACTGGAAAGAGTACTTAGTTATTGGGTCGATACTTGTATAGAGAGATAATTAGTGAAAGTTCTTGAAAAAGTACTCCGAGTTGGAGATACACGCACTTTAAAAAAGCTTGGCAATTATGCTAATGCTGTGGATGCTCTTGAAGATGAATTTAAAAAGCTAAGCGATGAAGAGCTTAAAGCTGAAACAGAATCTTTAAAAGAGCGCTACCAGAAAGGTGAGAAGCTTGATGAGCTCTTGCCCGAAGCTTTTGCTGCTGTGCGTGAGGCAGCAGAACGCACCTTGGGCATGCGCCATTTCCGAGTGCAAGTTATGGGTGGGGCTAACCTACACATGGGCAATATTTCAGAAATGAAAACTGGTGAAGGTAAGACGTTAGTTGCGACTTTACCAGCTTATCTGAATGCGTTGACAGGTAAAGGTGTCCATATCGTAACAGTTAACGATTACTTGGCTGAGTATCAGTCCAAATTAATGGGACGTATTTTCCGTTTCCTAGGTATCTCTTGCGGCTGTATTCTCTCCTCAATGACTCCAGATGAACGACTAGCTGAGTATAACTGCGACATCACATACGGTACGAATAATGAGTTTGGCTTTGATTATTTACGCGATAACATGGCTTGGAGCCAAGATGAACTAGTACAGCGAGGACACAACTTCGCAATAGTTGATGAGGTAGACTCAATTTTGATTGATGAGTCGCGTACTCCGTTAATTATCTCTGGACCGGCATCTGGAGATGCAAACCGTTGGTATGTGGAATTTGCCCGTATTGTGAAGCGTTTAAAGATTAATGAAAATTACGAAGTAGACGAAAAGAAAAAGACTGTAGGTCTGCTTGATCCGGGTATCGATAAAGTAGAAGATTACTTAGGCATTAGTAACCTATATGATGTACAAAATACTCCACTTATTGGTTTTATAAACAACGCAATTAAAGCAAAAGAGCTTTTTAAACGCGATAAAGATTATGTAGTGCAAAATGGCGAAGTAATGATTGTTGATGAACACACAGGACGTATTCTAGAAGGACGTCGCTATAACGATGGTGTGCACCAAGCTATTGAAGCTAAAGAAAATGTAGAAATTCAGGCAGAAAACCAGACAATGGCGACCATTACGCTACAGAATTACTTCAGGCTTTATGACAAACTTTCTGGTATGACTGGTACTGCGGAAACTGAAGCTGCAGAGTTCATGTCTACTTATAAGATAGGTGTAGTGCCAATTCCTACTAATAAGCCGATGCAACGTATCGATCATTCTGACTTAATCTATAAAAATGAGATTGTTAAGTTTGAAGCAGTAGTAGAGGATATTGTAGAACGTCATGAAAAGGGCCAGCCAATTTTGGTTGGTACTACTAGCGTGGAAAAAAGTGAATACTTATCTGCTAAGCTTCGTGAAGTCGGAGTTAAGCATGAGGTGTTGAATGCGAAATTCCACGAACATGAAGCGTCTATTGTGGCCCAGGCTGGCCGTAAAGGTGCAGTAACAGTTGCGACAAACATGGCTGGTCGTGGTACCGACATCATGCTTGGCGGTAACGATGAGCATATTGCAGTAGATAAGATGAAGGCAGCTGGTCTTGATCCAGCTCATACACCAGAACACTATGAAGAATTATGGCCAGATGCTTTGGCTAAAGCTAAAGAGCAAGTTAAAGCAGAGCATGATGAGGTAATTAAACTTGGCGGTCTTTATGTGCTTGGTACTGAGCGTCATGAGTCGCGTCGTATTGATAACCAGTTGCGTGGGCGTGCCGGACGCCAGGGTGACCCAGGTGAATCTCGTTTTTACCTTTCAATGACTGATGATTTAATGCGGATGTTTAACCCAGCTATGGGCGAACGTATTATGAATTCATCACTTCCAGATGATGTGCCTATTGAATCTAAGATGGTTTCTAAAGCAATTATGTCAGCACAAAATCAGGTAGAGTCAACTCATGCTGAACAGCGTAAAAATATCTTGAAGTATGATGATGTGATGAACCGTCAACGTGAAGCAATATACAGTGATCGCAGTCAGATCCTTAAAGGTGATGACTTAAAAAAGAAAGTTGAAAACTTCTTCGAAGACGTTATTACTGACAAAGTAGATGAATATGCACATGATAAAGGTACTGGGGAAACTTGGGACTTACCACAGCTTTGGAGTGATATGCGTGAGATTTATCCAGTTAATATCTCAATTGACGAAGTAGAAGAAGCAGCCCACGGTAAGGTCAATTTAACTGCTGACTTTATTACTCGTGAGTTAATTTCAGATGCAAAAGTTCAGTATCAGAAAAAAGAAGATCAACTTGGTCCAGGTCTTCGTGATGTAGAACGCCAAACTTTGCTATCAATTATTGGTGAAAAATGGCAAGAACATCTATACGAAATGGACTATCTGAAAGAAGGTATTGGGCTACGAGCAATGGCTCAACGTGATCCATTGGTAGAGTATCAGCGTGAAGGTTATGCACTGTTTAATATGATGATGGATAACATCCGTCTAGAAACTGTTAAATCTTTATTCAAGATAGATACCGTGCCGGGAGAGCAGTCGCAACTACAACTAAACTTTGATGGACAAAGTTTACAATACTTAGCGCCTAACGAAGAAGGCGAAGCTACACCACAGCAGCAGCCAGGCCGTCGGTTAAGTTAACCAATTTCTAATTGAGTTAGTTGCCAGATTTGTTTAGTTTCAACTAGCTTAAATGATAGTGCTCTTATTCTGACTTGGTCCTTTGCAATGCAACTTACTTCTAAAATGCTAGGATTTGGACTCTGAATCCGTAGTTTTTGTACTGTTACATTTTTGAAAAGCAGTATGGGGATTTTTGGATTTCGAGCTTTTGCTTTATTTATAAGCTATAGCCTTTTAGCGAATTGTCGATAAATTCTTGGAACAAGTAATATTCGTACTTGTTTGAGTGGTCTATCTCCACAAAGCATCTCAAATAGTAGCTCCACGATTCGAGTGCAAAATATCGTGGCATGCTTTTTGTTGCTAGTTAGTAGCAGTGGGGAAACAAGCAGTTCCATAATGCTATCAGCATAACTGGATGTGAGGTTAATGAATACCAATTATTATAAAATTCATTCTAAACAATGATAATGATTGTTTATATTTATCAGTATAATTTTACCTATTTTATTGTGATATTGCTACTTAATTTAACAGTAACTCTATACAGAGCTATGTAGAGTAAAGTTAGAGTAGGAAATCAGCGGTTACCGAGCGTTTATACGGAATAATATGAAACCATATAAAATCTCAAAGAGATTGCAAGAGCAGGCTTGGATTCTGTTGGTTGGTGCTTTGGCTCCAGCATTAGATGCAACTATTGTAAATGTGGCATTGCCAACTTTAGGGCATGTTATCTCTATTATTTTTATTGCCATAGGATTCATTCCTACATTGATGTTGCCTAAAAACGTAGTTTTTCCCAGTAATTTATTTTGTATTTTGGCTTAACAAAGGTATGCTCAACTGGTTTTGTGCCCTTAGCGTTGATTCCTATCTTATAAGTAATCTTCTAGTTATTTATCCTTATTAAGGAAAAAATCATCTTTTGAATGCGATTTTTCTTAATAGTTTCAGTCTTAGATTCTTCAATCATATTTACATACGCTTTTTGACGGTGTGGTTTCAAAGTTTTGAAGTAATCTAATAGGCCAGCTTGCATTAAAGTAGACTGACGTCGTTATCAAGGGTTTTAGCTTCTGCTATAATTCTTTCCTTTCGTAACAAGTATTAACTATATCTTAGTGCTTAATTAGCTCTATTTAGATATTTGGCACATTAAAGTGTGCCAAATATCTAAATAGTTCCCATGTACAGTATCTGTGAATTTCCTTAAAATTGACTTATAACTAAAAATTTAACTAATACTTTACAAAGGGGCATAAGTGGAAAATGCAACAAAGAAGGACGCTGGTCTTAGGGTAAAAGTCCAGCACTTCGGTACTAAATTGAGCGGTATGGTGATGCCTAATATTGGGGCATTCATCGCTTGGGGTTTGATTACTTGTTTCTTCATCCCAGCAGGTTGGTTTCCAAACGCAGAACTAGCCAAAATGGTAACGCCAATGATTACCTATTTACTGCCGATACTTATCGGATACACCGGTGGTCATATGCTTTACGGGCAGCGTGGTGCAGTAGTTGGTGCAGTGGCAACAATGGGTGTAGTTGTTGGTACTGACGTTCCAATGTTTATCGGTGCCATGATGATGGGACCACTAGGTGGTTACTTAACTAAGAAGTTTGATGAAGTAGTTCAGCCTAAGGTAAGGGCTGGTTTCGAAATGTTGGTTAACAACTTTTCTGCTGGATTTATCGGCTTTTTCCTAGCAATTCTTGGCTTCTACATAATTGGGCCAGTCGTTAAAGGCTTGTCAGGAATTATGGGTGACGGAGTTAACTGGTTGATTTCACATCACCTATTACCACTTGCAAACATCATTATTGAACCAGCAAAAGTTCTATTCTTAAATAATGCAATTGGTAACGGAATTTTGGTGCCACTTGGTGCACAACAGGCAGCGACAGCGGGTAAGTCAGTATTATTCTTGCTTGAATCAAACCCTGGTCCAGGTCTTGGTGTACTTTTGGCTTACACAATTTTCGGCCGTGGTACTGCAAAGTCTACAGCGCCAGGTGCAATCATTATCCAGTTCTTCGGTGGTATCCATGAAATTTACTTCCCGTATGTAATGATGAAGCCAAAACTATTCTTAGCAGTAATTGCTGGTGGTGTATCAGGTACTTTCACATTCCAACTATTTGGTGCAGGTCTACAGGCAGTGGCTTCACCAGGGTCAATTTTGACACTGATGGCAATGTCGCCAAAAGGTGGTCACTTAGCGGTACTAGCAGGAGTATTCGTTGCGGCAGCTGTTTCATTCTTAGTGGCAAGTGCATTATTGAAAACTGATAAGAGTGAAGATGATGACTTCGAAGCTACTCAAACATCAGTTCAGCAAGCTAAAGCACAGAGTAAAGGCCAGGTTGTTGCTGGTGATAATGCTGGAGGTAGCGTAGCTAGCCAAGATATGGGTGAAATTGATAAGATTATTTTCGCTTGTGATGCTGGTATGGGTTCAAGTGCGATGGGTGCATCTATATTGCGTAATAAAGCTAAAGAAGCTGGTCTACTATATCCAGTAACTAACTCTGCTGTTCGAGACCTTAAAGATGACAGTAAAGCGTTAATTGTGACTCAAGAAGAATTGCAAGATCGTGCTAAAGATAATGCACCTTCTGCGACATTCGTATCAGTAGAGAACTTCATGAACTCACCTCGTTATGACGAGATTGTGGAACACCTTAAGGGTGGTGGCAAGAAAGCTGTTGCAGCTGAAAGCTCAACAAATACAGCTAAAGCCGCTGGTGCTGTAGCAGCAGGTGGCACTGCAGTTGCTGAAGAAGAAAAAGCTGATGAAGCTACTGACATTAAGCAAGTAACTTTCGCTTACGATAAAACGAAAGGCTCTAGCTCAATGGGTGCGACTATCCTACGTAAACTATTTAAGCAAAATGGTATCGAAACTCCAATCGAAACAGCACCAATTGCAAAGCTTAAAGCTAATGAAAATACTTTGGTAGTTACTACTGAAGCTGAAACAGCTAAATTTAAAGAAAAGGCTGGTAAAGCTCAGCACATATCACTAGAAAATGTAGTTACTGAAGGTGATTACAACGATTTAGTTGCTAAGCTAAAGGCTAATAAATAATAGCTTAAGTATTAAAAATGGTGGGAGTAGTGCCTCAGTATTACTCCCACCAGATACTTAACTTATGACGATAGGGATTCAAAGTGTACTTCTCGGAACGAAAACAGCAGCTTTTATCGCTCCTTTTGGCGTATCCAAAAGGAGTATCTATTGGAGAATTACAAGAAGTCCTAAACGTCAGTAATAGGACTGTATATCGCGAGCTTGCAAACGTAGAAAAACGGATTGCAGTTTTAGGTATTAAGATTATTAAAAAACGAGGCGTAGGCTATCAGTTAGTTGGTGAAGAAGATAAGCTTTCTGAGTTAAAAGCATTGTTAGCTACTAATACTCAAGAAGATACTTTTTCTAATCATTTTGAACGTCAAAATGCTATTTTATGCACTTTATTAGCCAGCGATACCGAGTGGACTGCTGAAAATCTCGCAACTGAGTTTTCGGTAAGCCCAGCTACTATTACTGCAGATATTAAAGAACTAGAACAAAAGCTAAGTGGTTATGAACTAGAGTTTGACAAGCTTAAAGGCAAAGGCAGTAAGTTAGTAGGCAATGAAAAAGAAAAACGCCAGATTCTGGACAATTTAATTGCCAATGGCATAAGTGAATATGACTTTTTTCAATTCTTAAATAAACTTGAAACAGCTAAACTCCCTGTTTCGGAAAACTTCTTTTTAAAACAGTTAAATCCAAAAAGTTTATACTTGGCTAAAACTATTTTGTACCAAGTGTCTAAACAATCCTTTGATAAGGTAACTGACAATCAATTACAGCGCAGCTTAGTGCTGTTAGCTTTGTCAATTGATCGAGTTACTAAAGGTATGTTCGTTGATGTAGCTCATGATTTTGCGCCAAGCACTGAAAATATGCAAGTTGCTAATCAAGTGATGGCAAAGGTGGCTAGTACTACTGGCAGTGCTATTCCTGGGCAAGAAGTACGGTTTTTAGCACAGCAACTTGAAGGTATCAATTATCGGAAACCGCACAGTATTTTTATTGATGATTTTGATGCAGAGTTATCATATAAAGTAAAGCAACTAATCAGTTTAGTGGCACGGGATACGAAGCATGATTTTCCAAAAGATGAGCAATTATTTGCTGATTTATTGGCGCATATGCAAGCTGCTTTAAAACGAAACCTTACGCTAGCAGGTAAAGTTACCAATATTCCAGTGCTACAAAAGATTAAGGAAAAGTATCAGGATTTATTTAGAGCGGTAGCTAAAGAATTAGAAGTGGTATTCCCACAGCATGAGTTCATTGCAGATGAGTTAGGCTATATTGCAGTGCATTTTGCAGTGTCTTTAGAAAAGCATCCTGATGTGGGTAATGCGAGAGTACTAGTAATTTCATCACGTGGCATAGATACCGGTCGTATTGTCGAAAGTCAGCTACGCAAACATTTACCTGAAATTTCAAGCGTTAAATTAGCGAAACCTTCAGAGTTCGGGAATTTAAATTTTAACGCCTATGATTTGATTCTTTCTACTAATTTCTTATCTGATTTTGCTGAACCGTATAAAGTGATTTCACCACTGCTGCCTACAGAAACTATTTCTGAATTACGGAGTTTATTAAAAGCTGAAGGTGGTGCTATTGCTGCTTTAACTACAGTTGCTAATCAGCGTAGTGGCAAAGACCCAAGTGAAGCTTTCTATAACTTATTTGAAACTGCTCAAACTGCAGATAAGTTGTTACAAAACTTTAAAGTTACAGTAATAAGTAGCTCCAATACCATTGAAGATACTCTAGCAAAGATTGTTACTGGTATTACTAGTGAATTTGTGTCTGATGCTAGTTATGTTACTAAGAAAGTTATTGAGCGTTATCAGGAAGCTCCAATTGGTATTCCTAATGAAGACTTTGCCTTATTTCACAGCTCAAATAGCAAAGTTAAACAGCCGTTTTTCCAAGTTTTTGATATTAATCGTTCTTTTACCATTCAAGGAATGGACCGAAAAAATATCGAATTAAATCGAATTTTATTAATGCTGGCGCCGAAACCAATGTCAGAAAGCCAAAAACTATTATTGGGTAAGATAAGTAGCTCAGTAATTGAAAGTGATATTAACTCTGACATTTATAAGTATGGCGACAGTGAAATTATCTACCAACTATTAAGTTCACTATTTTTAAAAGCAGTACAAGAAAGTTAACGAGGAAGAAAATGGAATTATCTAAGGACATGATTTTATTAGATCAGTCATATAACGATAAGGATGAGGCAATTAAGGCATGTGGTAAGTTATTAGTAGATGCTGGTTGTGTCGACGAAAACTACGTAGATGCAATGATTGAACGTAATAAGCTTGTTTCTACATACATGGGTAACTTCATTGCCATTCCACATGGCACTGATGAAGCAAAAAAGTATGTAAAGAAGAGTGGCATTACTATTGTGCAAGCTCCAGAAGGCGTGCAATTTGGTGCAGATAACACTGATGATGTAGCAATGGTGCTTTTCGGAATTGCTGGTGTAGGTAATGAGCACATGGACATTTTGCAGAAAATTGCGATGTTCTGTTCTGACGTGAAAAACGTGGTAAAACTAGCTGATGCACAGACAAAAGAAGAAATTATTTCATACATTCAGGAAGTAGGATAGTAAACACATGAAGGCAACACACTTTGGAGCTGGGAATATTGGACGTGGTTTTATTGGTGAAATCTTATTTAATAATGATTTTTCAATTGACTTCGTAGATATTAACGAAACTATTATTAACGCACTTAGTGAACGTAACGAATATGAAATTGAACTTGCTGATAAAGACAAGAAGAAGATTGAAGTTAAAAACGTTACTGGGCTAAACAATAAAGACAATCCTGAAGCGGTAATCGATTCAGTAGCTAAAGCTGATATCGTAACTACTGCAATCGGTCCAAATGTATTGCCTTTCATTGCTGAGCTTATTGCTAAGGGTATCCAAAAACGTCGTGAAGCTGGCGTTAAAAATCCAATTGACGTCATCGCATGTGAAAATATGATTGGTGGTAGCGAATTCCTATTCAAGCAAGTTGAAGAGCACTTGAACAAAGCTGATATAGACTATGTAAAAGAATATGTAGGTTTCCCAAATGCAGCTGTTGACCGTATTGTGCCAATTCAGCACCACGATGATCCACTGTTCGTTTCGGTAGAACCATTCAGTGAATGGGTAGTTGATGCTAGCAGCACTAAGAATAAAGACACCGAACTTGATGGTGTGCTTTATGTAGATGACTTAGAGCCATACATTGAGCGTAAACTATTTTCGGTAAACACTGGTCATGCCACTACTGCATATACTGGTGCTACAAAAGGTTACAAGACTATTGATGAAGCTATTGAAGACAAAGCTGTGCTTCAGCAGCTTAAGGATGTGCTAGGCGAAACTGGTGCATTGCTTGTTAAGAAATGGGACTTTGACAAAGAAAAGCACCAAGCATACATTGATAAAATCGTTGGTCGTTTCGAGAATCCATACATTTCAGATGACATCTCTCGTGTAGCTAGGACACCAATCCGTAAGCTAGGCTATGATGAGCGTTTCATCCGCCCAGTGCGTGAAGCTAAAGAACGTAACTTAAGCTATGATCACTTACTAGAAGTTGTGGCGATGATTCTTAAATATGATGACCCACAAGATGAGCAAAGTGTAGAACTACAGCAAATGCTGAAAGAAGATTCAGCTAAAGATATAGTGGCTAAAGTTACTGAGCTTAAAGATGAAGACTTGATTGCTGAAATCGAGAAAGCATACGAAGTTGACTAATTTTAGTAACTAGTTAAAAAGGGAGAGGGTAGCTCTCCCTTTTTCTATATAACTTATTTCCTGTAATTTTTCTGGTTTCCAGGCATAATTTTGGGTGGAAACCAGAAAATAGTTGGGAAATAGAATTCAAGTATCCTTTTTATGTTTAGAATCAGTTTAAATAAAGAAGTGCTAGTAGAGTAGGTAATTGCCTTTATTTTTATAGGGTTTTCGGGGTTTGTGCTTTCGAGAAACTATGAGTTTAATATGGTAGGCTCTAATTAGAACTTAAAATAAAGATTTATTATTGATTACTTAATCGGAGCCAAGGATGTCACCTGAGAAATCGTTATCTAAAATTATTGCTAAAGAACTAGCTATTGATAAGACAGCTAAGTTTACTAAAGAAGAAATTGAGCAAATTGCACAAGAGCAATGTCGACTGGGGCAGGAACGCAAACCCGGCGATATTTTTTGTCAATTATCACTGATTAATAATCGTACCTATGTACACGTAATTACGAATGATATGCCATTCTTGATTGACTCAGTCTCTGGAGAATTAAACCGTCAAAAATGTTCTATCTTACAAAACATTCATCCAATTTTGATGATTGAGCGAGATGGGGAAGAGTTAGTAGGGATTGAAGAAGCAAAACCTACTCACGATGCAGATTCCTCATCAACAATGCCACTTCCAGTTATTAAAGACAAAGCCAAGCTAGAATCTTGGAGTGTTTTTGAGATTGCACGTACTTTAAATGAGGAACGCGCTCAAGATATTCGTCGCAGTGTAATTGAAGTCTTGAAAGATGTGCATTATGCAGTAGCTGACTGGAAATCAATGCTTAAAGAGCTTGAAGATGTTAAAAAATCTTTGGCAGAAATTCCAGAAAGTGCGGGAGTTAGTGATCAAGTTGAAACTGTTAAGAATTTCTTAGACTGGCTTGGTGAGAATAACTATACTTTCCTAGGCTACCGTGAATATGTACTTGATAAATACGGTAGTGAAGATGTACTAGCGCCGCTTAAAGATACCGGACTAGGGCTATTAAAGAACAAAGCCGACCATAAAGTGCATTTGACTAAAGAAGGCCAACGAAAAGCACGCGAAAAGAAAATCTTAATTGTCACTAAGACTAATCGTCGCTCTACTGTGCACCGTAATGCATACCTAGATTATGTGGGCGTTAAGACCTTTGATAAACAAGGCAATGTAGTAGGAGAGCGCCGTTTCATTGGGTTGTTTGCCTCTAGCGCATACACTTCTTCAGTGCGCAATATTCCGCTAGTTAAGGAAAAAGTCCAAGAAGTAGTTAAGGGTAGTGGCTACTCAGCTGCTTCACACTCTGGTAAAGATTTTATTACTATTTTGGAAACCTATCCTCGTGATGAATTATTTCAAATGGATACAGATGAATTATCACGTACAGCTAATGAAATTCTTTTGCTTTCTGAACGTCGTAAAACACGAGTATTCTTAAGACCAGATGTATACGGACGTTTCTTCTCCGCAATTGTTTATCTACCAAAAGATCGATATAACACAAATGTGCGCCTTCGTATCGAAGAGGCGCTGAAACATCATCTTGATGTAAAAACTATTGATTACGATACTCATATCACTGATTCAGCATTAGCACGTTTGTACTTCATGATTCGTTTAGCAGAGCCGGTTGACAAAGCTGACGAATTAGTCGATGCGCAGCAAATTGAAATTGAAATTGCTGAAGCAGTTCGTTCTTGGAATGAAGGAATTCAGTACAAGCTAAATAAGGATTCCGCAAGTTTAGAGCGTGAAAACCTAGCAAAGACTTGGGCTGGGGCCTTTAGTGAAAACTATAAAGCATTCTATGATATTGATACTGCTATTGCTGATATTGAAACTTTCCAAAAGCTTAAAGAACAAGAAGATGTTGAAGGCTTAAAACACGTGGTGCAATGGGAAAAATCAGAAGATGACTACACAGACTACCGTATTCGACTATTTGTAGAAAAACCACAGAGTTTATCTGACATTGTGCCATTCTTCCATCATTCTGGGTTCGTAGTAGTCGAAGAGCGACCTTTTACAGTGACTCCTGAGGGTACAGAGCCAGTATACATCTATGATATCGGTGTTATCTTAGCTGAGAGAAATAAAGATTTAACGATTAATCCAGAGAAGATTCAAGACTCTTTCTCACAGCGTTTAAGTAAAGTTGCTGAAACAGATTATTATTCACGTTTAGTAACATACTGCAATATTACTGAGCGCGAAGTGGCATTATTCAGAGCTTTGAGTCGTTACTTGCGTCAAGTTAGGTCCACACACTCATATGGCCTAATTGGTAATACTTTACTATCTCATCCAGAGTTTGTAAAATATACTTTAAAGTACTTTAAGGCGCGTTTTTCTCCAGTGAAAAATAGCGAAGAGCAAGCTGAAAAGGCTGTAAAGAAAATCAACAAAGCTATTGATAATGTAGCAACTTTAGAAGCAGATGCAATTTTACGTGCGTTGTTTGAAATTTTACAAGGAATTATTCGTACTAATTATTACCAGCGCACGACTGAAAGGCAGCCAAAGCCATATATTAGTTTTAAACTACAGCCACGTAAGATTTCAGTAGTGCCGGAACCACGTCCACAGTACGAAATTTTCGTATACTCACCTGAAGTTGAAGGGGTACATTTACGCTTTGGTGATATTGCCCGTGGTGGTTTGCGCTGGTCTGATCGTCGTGAAGATTTCCGTACTGAAATTCTTGGTCTAGTTAAGGCCCAAGAAGTTAAAAATGCAGTAATTATTCCATCAGGTGCCAAAGGCGGCTTTTACGTAAAGAACCCAGTGGATCCTAGTGATCGTGCTGCTTGGATGGAACAAGGTCAAGCTTGTTACCGAACTTTCCTTCGTGGTTTACTAGATATCACTGATAATCGTGATCTGAGTAAAGCTGGAGATGCGATTATCCCACCTAAGGATGTAGTACGACTTGATTATAACGATGACTATCTAGTAGTTGCTGCTGATAAGGGTACTGCTAGTTTCTCAGATATTGCTAATAGTATTTCTGCTGAATATGGTTTCTGGCTAGGTGATGCTTTTGCTTCTGGTGGTTCAGTAGGTTATGACCACAAAGCTATGGGTATTACTGCTCGTGGTGCTTGGGAATCAGCAAAGCACCATTTCCGCAATCTTGGTGTTGATATTCAAAATGAAGACTTTACCGCTGTAGGTATTGGTGATATGTCTGGTGACGTATTTGGTAACGGTATGATGCTTTCTAAGCATACGCGTTTAATTGCTGCTTTTGACCACCGTCATATTTTCATTGACCCTAATCCTGATGCAGCAAGTACTTTTGCAGAACGTGTTCGTTTATTTAACTTACCAAGGTCTTCTTGGGAAGATTTCAATTCCGAGCTAATTAGTGAAGGTGGCGGAGTATATTCGCGTGAGCTAAAGAGCATTCCTGTCAGTAAAGCAGCTAAGGAAGCTTTAGGTATTGAAACTGAAGCTGAAACAATGACGCCAATTGAGTTGATGAAAGCTGTGCTTAGCGCTAAAGTCGACTTATTCTTCAATGGCGGTATTGGTACTTACGTTAAAGCTAGTACCGAAAGTGATAAAGATGCCGCAGATCGTGCTAATGATATCATTCGTATCAATGGTGAAGACTTACGAGTTAAAGTTGTAGCTGAAGGTGGTAACCTTGGGTTCACTCAAAAAGGTAGGATCGAAGCTGCAAATAAAGGTATTTTAATCAATACTGATGCAATTGATAACTCTGCTGGAGTAGATTGTTCGGACCATGAAGTTAATATCAAAATTTTACTCGATAGTATCGTTTCTAACGGTAAATTGGCCCAAGAAGCTCGTAATGAATTGCTTGCTGACATGACTGATGAAGTAGGTTATTTAGTATTGGAAGATAATATTCAGCAAAATATCTTGCTATCAAATGATATCTTCCGCCTAAAACATTATTTACCATTCTATCGTCGGATGATGGATGAGCTTGAAAATACAGCAGGTCTAGATCGTGATATTGAATCATTACCTAGTGATGCAGAAATTCAAGTTCGCCCAGAAGCAACAGCTTTGACTCGCCCAGAGATTTCAGTTTTGGCTGCTTATGCAAAGATTTCACTATCTAAAGAATTAATTGCTAGTGATTTCTCTGAGGATCCTTGGTTAGAGTCTGTGTTGGTTAAATATTTCCCTACTCCGTTGCAAGAACAATACGCCAAAGAAATTAATGAACATCCTTTGCGTTCTAATATTATTAGTACCCTTTGTGCAAACTTCTTTATCAATACAGTAGGTGTTACTGCAGATTTCCGACTACGCGAAGAAACTGGTTGCAGTGCTAGTCAGGCAGCTAAAGCGTTTATGATTGCTAGTGGAATTTTCAATATTCCAACTTTGTTGCAACATATTGAAAGTTTGGCTAACCAAATTGATACAGAAACTTATTTACAGATGCACCGCAATATTGAGAGGTTATTAGACCGAGCGATGCGTCGTCTAGTACGTAGTTCTAATGACAATTTGAATATCAGTGAAAGCCTGGAAAAATATCAGCCAATGATTGCAGAGTTATGGGATGATCTAACATCTATCCTTGGCCCAAGTGATCGCAAACGTGCGCAAACTCGTTCAGCTGAATGGGTAGCAGGCGGTGTTACTAAGGAACAAGCGGATATTATTGCGGTGTTGCTTGAAACATTTACATTCATGGATATCGCCGATATTGCAAATGAGCATGGTCTATCACCAAAGATTGTGGCGAAGTGTTACTTTTTCTTATCTGAAAACTACGGTATGGATAGCCTATTGACGTTTATTAGTAAATTGCCACGAGTGAGCCGTTGGGATTCATTAGCACGTGCTGCGATGCGTGATGATTTGTACGCTACTGTAGCTTTGATTTGTAATCAAATTGTGGATACTTTGCCAAAAGATGCTACTATTGCAGATACCGAAGAACACTTAGCAAAGTGGGAGAAACGCAATAAGCAAACTCTTGATAGTCTAGGTGCGACATTTGCAGAAATTGCTAATATGAAAGAAAGCGATTTAGCGCCAATCGCAGTTGCATTGCGACAAATTAGGAACGTTATGGAGCGGTAATATGAATATTTCTTCCCATTTAGGGCAATCACTTGACACAGGATCTAATCCTAAAGAAGAAGAACAATACGTATTACGCTTAATAGTTGAAGACTGGCAAATTATCGCCGATCTATCTTTTGCAGACCTAATTTTGTGGCGTAAAAGTGATTCGCGTGGCTATGTTTCAGCGGCTCATTGTCGCCCTGCAACTACAGCAGCATTGTATAACCAGGATATTGTAGGCGATCAGATTCCTAAAGAGTATAAGCCGTACGCAGATAAAGCTTGGAATGAAGTAAAAAGTGTTAAAATTCCTGGGCAAGTTAAAGGGCGGAAATTTAATGCTTATGTAGAAGTTTTCCCAATGGTTTTTAACGGTAAAGTAGTAGCTTTACTGTCAAGGCACACTGGAGACTATCTCTTTGAAGAACCAGTGCGGATTGAACAGGTTCATGTAAACTTTGCGAACGCTCTTCTTTATATGAATTCTTTAGGGTATTACTTCCAGTTAGTTGACAATGTTTGGAATAAACGTGGGGTGCCACGTGCTGGTGATGGGCTTTTAAGTATTGATGTCGATGGTTATATTACCTTCGCCAGTCCTAATGCGGTTTCGGCTTTCAGGCGTTTAGGCTACGAAGAAACATTAGACGGTGCCCAGTTACAAGAGGTAGTTAAAGCAGTAATGCCAGAACGTCAGATAATTGAAGATAATTTCCATGAAGCAATTACGGGTAGACGTAATACTATTACTGAGTTAACTACTCCAAAAGCTAGTATTACCTTACGGTCAATACCACTTTTTGATGAATATTGTCGTTATGGAGCTCTATTATTTTGCAAAGATAATACTGAGCTACGACGTAGGGAACAACAGCTGGAATCTAAGGATGCGACTATTCGTGAGATCCAGCACCGAGTTAAAAATAACTTACAGATGGTAGTAGCTTTGTTAAGAATGCAAGCTCGTAGAATGCCGGTGCCAGAAGCACAAAGTGCATTAAAACAAGCAATGCATCGTATTAACTCTATTGCGTTAATCCATGAGAGTTTATCGCATAACTTAAATGACGTAGTGAACTTTGATAAAATTATTGATGCAAATTTTTTGCTTGCAATTGAACTTGCATCTCCTGGACAAAAAATCTACACCAAAAGTGTCGGAAAGTTTGGGTTAATTCCAGCAGAAGCGGCTACGCCTTTGAGTTTAATTATTAACGAAATAGTTTCTAATGCCGTAGAGCATGGTTTTAAAGGTGCAAAAGAAGGCAAAGTAATTCTAGAAACGAAGCGTAAGCCACTTGAAGATGGTCGTTCCGAAATGACTGTGCGAATTATTGATAATGGCCGTGGAATGAAAGACGGTAAGCTTAAAGAAGGTCTAGGAACTGAAATCGTTAAGACTCTAGTTAAATTTGAATTGCAAGGTACGATCGACTGGAATACCAATGCTGAAGGTGGCACTACCGTAGAAATAAAATTCGAGCTACCTGCTGTTTAATAAATTACGTATGATAAGTAAGTCGTCTACTTAATAGGTAGTATAAATATAAAATAGTGGCTATTTATATTTATACTCGAGTGCGACGAGAACGTGCTTTTTTGCGCCTAAGTGCGCGACGTTCCTCTTCGCTAAGTCCGCCCCATACGCCTGAGTCTTGGCCTGTTTCTAACGCCCATTCAAGGCAAATTTCCACTACTGAACAACTGCGACATACTCGTTTAGCTTCTTCGATTTGAGTAAGGGCAGAGCCAGTATTACCTACTGGGAAAAAAAGTTCAGGGTCACGCTCCAAACACGCAGATTTACTTAGCCAATCCATTATTAATATTCGCCCTATGCCACTTTCTAATTTTCTAATGAGCACGACATTGCTCAGCACTTAAATTGATTTGATTACCAGTAAAATACCAGTTATTCCATGATTGCTGATAATTACCTGATAATCAAGGGGTATAAATAATATTTTGCAAAAAAACTCGTAAAAGTTTTGTCATTTTAGCAATCTGTATGGGAAACTGGAAGTTATGAACGGAAAGACAAAGCGGCACTCATTAATCTATGTGATTTCAGTCATCTTGGTAATACAAGGTATTGCATTAGGTACTTTTGCATTCCCATATTTGCATCAAATTATAGGTGCTAAAGGCTGGCTGGGTATCTTGGTTTTAGTAGCTTTTACTATTATTTACCTAGGCTCGATGCTTTGGGCTTTAGCTGTGGCACATTTTTTCTTTAGGAAACAAAGCTGGACTCGAGTTGCTATCCGTATCATTGAGATTTTTGCAATTTTGTTAGGTATTGCTTTCTTTGTTAATAGCAAAGTAGGGTATGGCCTACTTGCCTTTGTACCAGGTTTGTTAGTCTTCTTAGCTAGTTTCTTACCACCAATAGTGCAATATACAAATGTTAATAAGTTCTTTAAGCAGGAATTTGTCTCCAAGGATGCTAAAAAAGCTAAGCACGCTAAGACTAAAGGTAATTTAGAAAAACAGCGTGTAGATGCTACTCAGTCTTCTTATCGACCAAGCCAACTATCTAGTACTAATAGTGGAAATTCAACTAAACGCAAGATACAAGCAACTAGAAATGCTGACGACTTATACTCTAATCCGTTATCAGATAGTACTCCTGCGGTATCAAGTAATGCGCAGCCTCGTCGTTCTAAAGAAAGACCTGCTATGTCATCAAGCCGTAGTCGTCGTTCAGCAATTGTAGGTGCAAAGAAAATTACTAGTTCAAAGCGTTTACCTCGCTAGTTAACTTTGTATTATTAATTCTCCAGCATTTGGATGAAAATATACTCCTCTATTCTTGATGTTACTGGGCATGGTATTAATTTTATTAGCAACTGCCAAGCCATCAATCGCTGCTTTTGGATTAATAATGATTCCATGATGATAGGTCTTTAATCTTTGATAGGCTTTTGCAAAGCAACTCAATAGATTATCGACTAAACCACTCGCGCAAACGGCAATATTTCCAGTATTCATAATTTCAATAAGCATGACATCTGCTGTAGGTGAAATCTTATCATTATGTTCAATTACTAGCACTTCACAATCTTCTGGGAAAGATAATTCTGCCTGATCTGTGCAATCGAAGAAATAAATGTAGTTTTTCTGAATGGTATTAACTACAGTCAATACCAAGTGTTCAAGCTCAGGGATTGTGTGAGCAGCAATTAATAGTGTTTTATGGTCAGTCACGTTCCAAATTAACTTACGATTTTCTAACCCATAAATTATCTTATTTGTTACTTTTACAGCTAAAGGTTTAAGTGGTGGGGCGATAGTTTCTTGATGTGTCTCTTGAAGGCTTTGTACCAGTTGCACAGTATTCGATAGTTTTTGAGTATTTAGCTCGTTATAGGCCCGAGCCCTACCTTCGGGAAAGTCGATAAAACTGTCATTACTGCAGCCTGCCAACATCTGGTTAGTTTTGTCATAGAAAGGCATAACTAATTTCGCGGTAAAATATTTCGCTAATGGATTATTAAAGAAATTAGCATCAGCAGATACCATTACGATATTTTTTGAATCTAATAAAAATGTTTCAAAAGCGTGCAAAACTGCTAAATCAGCGGTTTTTAATAATTGCCATAAACTCTGCCAATCAGTGATGATTAAACATAAGTTAGCTTCTTTCAAAAGTAAAAGTAGTGTCTCTATTTCGGTTATTTTATTTGCAAAGAGGAGCTTCTGGTAGTTAAGCGTTTTATTAGTAACTATTGATTGGTTAGCTGTCCCAATAATTGCACAATTTTTATCATTCATTAGTAACTGTTTTATTATTGCGGCTACAAAATTTTCTTGTGCTTGAGTTTCAGCGCCAGCAATGACTAATTTTGTTTGTTTGTGATAATCCCAATATAAGTTTTGTTGGTTTTTAATAGTAGGAAAGTCAATTTTTCCTAGGTAAATGATATTTTTATTGAATACTTGCTTATTATCCAAAAGTATTTGTTTGGGTAATAGTGGCGGGAAAAGTGCAAATGGTTTCAGGCCAGTTATATATTGAGTTATATTGATTTTTGGGATTCTAGGTAGTTCGATTGTTTTGCTTTGATTAGCGTTTTTAAAGATCCATAACTTATAAAATTTTCTAGATTTATATTAGCGGGATATTCTTGGTCAACAAGTGAAGTTTGAAATGACTTTTTATCTCCAAAATTATCTACTAGTATTTCATGCCCTGGATTAGCAATATTTGCCGCATCAGCAGTTTGGATGATGTCTAATGAATCTTGAATATTCTTCGCTTTCAGAGAAATGAAACTCCCGATATTAAAGCGTATTGCAGCATCTAGGATACCTTGCATATTTTGGCTGGCAAATATTACATTTATTCCTAAAGAACGTCCTACACTCACGCTACGAACTAATATGGCTAAGTCATTGGGTAGTTCTTCCGCAAGTATCCGAAACTCATCGATTACGATAATCAGATTTGGCATTGGGTCGTTAAAATTTACTTGACGGTACTCTTTTACATTCTTTACATGATTATTAGTAAATAAAATTTCTCGTCTAGTTATCTCAGCAGCTAATAAAGTTAAGGCTCGTTTTGCTTCTAGTAAATTTTGGTTACTCAATGCAAATACAGTATGTGGAAGTTTTTCAAGTAATTGTAGGCTAGTCCCACCCTTAAAGTCGCAGATAAATAAAGCCAATTCAGTTGGTTCATCGCTCAGACATAAAGAAAGTAAAGCTGCAGTTAATAATTCACTTTTGCCGGCACCTGTAGTTCCTGCTATTGCGAAGTGCGGGCCAGCTTTGTTGATATCAAGCCAAATATCTTCACCAGTTTCAAGTTCACACTCTAAGAAAAAATGCCAAGGTTTCTTGTGCGCAATTTTGTCTTGATAACTGCTTTGACTAAGTTGTGGTGGTAATTGCTTAGTGATAAACCAAAGAAAATATCCTAGATTGCAGGCAACAGTGTCTTTGACATTTAGCGTTATGGGAATGCAAAAATATTTAACGTTAGAAGTTGTATTGCAGTAATTGCCGATATCGATACTAGGAGCATTCGTCGCACATTCTTTGTTTGGGCATAATACTAGGCATTTTTGTAGGTAAGAATTATTTTGGTAACAAAGTGCTAACCATGGGAAAATAATTCCATGAATATGAACTTTTGAGTTTCGCTGTGCCACCCAAGTTAATATTAACCAGCGGAGGATTCCTGATAAGTTTGGAAGTCTAGCATCTAAAAATAAAGTAGTGCATTCTGCAGGTATTGTTAGAGTTTGAACTGCGTTATCACCATAAGCAATAGCAGTTTTGGGAAAAATAGCTTTTCTCTGAAATAAATCAAGTGGTTTATAGTAACTAACTTTATTATTTTGGTTTTTAGTCGCTTTGTTCTTTTGATATTTTTCATAAAAGAATATCAAGCTTGACGTGAGTAAAGTCGCTAATCCAAATATTAAAAGTGCGACTGAGCGGAATAGTAAAGCAGTAATAATTGCAGTTGTTAATGTAGCTAAAGCGTAAATAAATCTTGAGTTTTTAGATCCAGTATTTTTATTTTGGCTAGGAGGTAAAGTTTCAAACTGGATATTATGCCATGAGTTTTGAGTATAAAAAGTATTTGCCCCAATTTTGAAAATTATATTATGAATTAACAGGTATTTAATGCTTGTGGTAAAACTATTTTGATAACTGTTAAAAGCTGACTTTACAGTTATTGTGCTACTTAGAGTTTCAAAATAATAACGAGAATTTTCGGTAGTGATTGCTAAAGTTAAACGTGGGGTATGGGGATCTGCAATTTGGACTTCGCAAAGCGAACTCCGACCAATAGTTAAAGGTCTAGATATTGGTATTACTAGCCCTGCATCTAGGCCAGTTATGCAAAATAACGATAGCGTACTGTTAGTTTTGAGCGCTAAACAGTTACCGACAGATATGTCAGTATTAGAGAACTCTTTTGCAGCATGACTATAGATAGTTATATTGTTTTCTGAATCCACAGAATATTGTTGAACCATATAGTTCAAAGTAACAAAACCTTGGTTCATAGGAAATTCTAAGAATTTTTTATTGTAGCAATGGGCCAAAAAATTCTTTGTTAGCTATATTTACAGCTATAGTTATTATGTGGGCAAAGATTTTATCAATTCTAAAGTTATCGCCGTTGTTGTTTCTTACAATAGGCGTGAGCTTTTAGAGCAAACTTTAAATGGTATTAATAATGGTGAAGTTATTCCAAAAGGAATTGTTTTAGTTGATAATGCTTCTACAGATGATACTCAAGCTTTTCTTGCTCAGTATGATTCAAAAGTCCCATTAAAATTGATTTCTTTAAGTAAAAATATGGGTGGTGCTGGCGGCTTTACTATAGGTATGGCTGAAGCAATGAAACTAGATCCACAATTGCTATGGCTGATGGATGACGATACTGTTCCGGAAAAGCAGACTCTTAAGGAACTAGTACGTGTTTGGTTTGAGTATTCACCAATTTCTGCTGGTCGTCCTGCTTTCGTTGCTAGTAAAGTAGTTTGGAATGATGGGCGTGAACACCCAATGAATACCCCAAGACAACGACCTTCAGTCGCACCTAGTGCTATTGAAGCTGCTAAAGCTGTTAGTGCAATTCAGGTGCGTAGTGCCTCTTTTGTTTCATTATTAGTAGATGCTAAAGATGTGAAACGAGTTGGACTACCAATTGCCGATTATTTCCTTTGGAATGATGATTTTGAGTATAGTACTAGACTTGCAAAGCATGCAGTAGGACTATTCGCACCAACTAGCGAAGTTTTGCACCTTACCAAAGAATTTGGTTCGACAGATAAAGATCCAGGCGTCAGATTTGTGTGGGAAGTTCGTAATAAATTATGGATGTTTAAACATTCAAATTCATTATCACCTGCAGAAAAGGTCTTGTATGGGGGGGCTTCAGCTTTACGATGGGGTAAGACTATCGCAAAGTCTAAAGATCCGCTCCAATTAGTGAAACATTTTGGTACCGGACTTAAAGACGGATTTACTAAATCACCTAAGAGTAATGAGACAGTTTTAGCAGAAACTTATGAATTAAAGCCAATACTAACTGGTAAAACTAAAGAAAAAATTCCAGCAAAGTTTTCAGTATTATTACCTGTTTACAAAAATGACCTCCCAGAATTTTTTGCAAGAGCATATCAATCTATTACGGAAGATCAAACTCTAAAGCCAGACGAAATCGTAATAGTGCAAGATGGGCCAGTGGGAGCTGAATTAACAAAGATGATTGAAGCTTTCGCAACAGCAGCGAAAGTGCCATTCATTCATCATATCCTCGAAGAAAATAGTGGTTTGGCAACTGCTCTTGATGTGGGATTAGCGCGTTGTAGTTATGAAATTGTGGCACGTATGGATGCCGATGATATTTCATTGCCAGAGCGTTTTGAAAAACAATTAAAGATTATCCTAGATGGCGCAGATATTGTAGGTAGTTCATTGCTGGAATTTAATGGTAGTGAAGACCACATAGTTGCCGAACGAATCGTAAAAGATGATCCAAAGGAGATTATCAAACAAGCAAGATTCTCTTGTCCTTTTAATCACCCGACTGTAATGTATAGAAAGTCAAAAGTTGTAGCTGCTGGTGGATATCGTAAATTAAACTTACTTGAAGATTATTGGTTATGGGCAAGGCTAATCGAAGCTGGAGCAAAAGTAGCAAATGTGGTGGAGCCATTATTGCTTTATCGTGTTAGTGCTGGTGCTTATAAACGTAGAGGTGGTGCAGAAGTTTTTATTTCAGAAATTAAACTACAGAACAACTTCCTATCAGAAGGATTTGTGTCCCCAATACAGTGGGTACGGAATATTGCTATCCGAGGTGGATATAGATTTATCCCTGAAAACGTTAGAAAGCAGCTTTATCGTAAAATTTTGGCAAAGGAAAAATAGTCAGATTTTCTCAGCATAAACCTAGCTAGATATTTTCATGAAGTTGCTGAGCGTAAGTTAAAATAGAATAAATATATTTTAGAGTGGAGAGTACATATGAGTGCTGATTTAGTGGTTGTGGGTTCTGGGCTGTTCGGTTTGACTATCGCAGAACGTGCCGCAAATGACTTGGGATTAAAAGTAGTTATTTTAGACCGTCGTCATCATATTGGTGGTAACGCATATAGTGAAAAAGAAAAGCAAACAGGTATTGAGGTACATCGTTACGGAGCACATCTTTTTCACACCTCAAATGAACGAGTTTGGAAATATGTAAACCGTTTTACTGAGTTCACTAATTATGTGCACCGAGTTTATACTAACCACAAAGGCATCGTATATCCAATGCCTATCAACCTTGGTACTATTAACCAGTTCTTTAACGCAGCTTATGGTCCAGAAGAAGCAAAAGCGCTTATTAAGAAACAAGCTGCGGAACTTGCTGGTACTGATTCAGAAAACTTAAATGACAAAGGTATTTCATTAATTGGTCGTCCACTTTATGAGGCATTTATTAAAGAATACACGGGTAAACAATGGCAGACTGATCCAAAAGACTTGCCAGCAGGTATCATTAGTCGTCTTCCAGTCCGTTATAACTATGACAATCGCTACTTTAATGATAAGTATGAGGGGTTGCCAGTTGATGGTTATACTGCATGGTTAGAGCGCATGGCAGATAATCCAAATATCGAGGTTAGGTTAAATACAGATTTCTTTGACGATAGCCACGAATACTCTAAGTCTAAAGTTACCGGACAAATCCCAGTAGTATATACCGGTGCGGTAGATCGGTACTTTGATTATGCTGAAGGTGACCTTTCATGGCGTACTATCGACCTTGAAGAAGAAGTACTTGAAACAGAAGACTTTCAAGGGTGTTCAGTAATGAACTACGCTGATGCTAATGTGCCATATACACGTATTCATGAATTCCGTCATTTCCATCCAGAACGTGATTACACGAAAGATGCGACAGTAATTATGCGTGAGTACTCTCGCTTTGCTGGTAAAGATGATGAACCATACTACCCAGTAAATACTGATCAAGACCGTAAAGGCTTATTAGCATATCGTAATCTTGCTAAAGGTGAAAAAGATGTATTATTCGGTGGTCGACTTGGTACATATAAATATTTAGATATGCATATGGCAATTGGTGCAGCGCTATCAATGTTTGACAATAAACTTAAACCATATTTTGAAGGTAAAGCTAAGCTGGAAAGCGGTGGGGTAGACGACTAATGACACAAAAAATTATGGGAACAATCTCTGAGCCTAAAGGGAAAAAAGAAAATTGGCGTGTAATCCAGCGTATTATTTTGCCAGATGCTAAAGATACAGATGTCATTCCACTTTACATTGATTCAGGCGCTGGTTATTCAAATCTAGCAGCTACTATGGGTCCTGCGACAGAAAATTTAGTATCAGGTGCTACAGCGAGTAGCGGTGATGCTTTCACTGAAGCAATTCTTGATAAAAGAAGTATGATTGTGGCTCTCGGAGACCGTGTTTCATTTGCTACTTATTTCAACGCATTCCCTGCTAGTTACTGGAGGCGTTGGACTTCAGTTGAAAAAATTCAGCTTGTAGTAAAGACTGAAGGTGAAGGTACGGTAGTAGTAAACCGTTCTAATGCTAAAGGTTCACAGCAACGCGTAGATTCGTTTGCAGTGAAAGGTCAAGAGACTACTGTAGTTGATCTTAACTTAAAGCCATTTGGTGATGGTGGTTGGTATTGGTTTGACCTAGTAGCAAAAGCTAAAGGTTTCAAACTAGTCGAAGCGCACTACCAGACTATTGATAATGGTAATGAAGGTAGCTATTCGCTTGGTATTACTACTTTCAACCGTCCAGATTATTGTGCAGCTACTGCAAAGGTTATTGCTGATAACGATGACATCCGTGGCAAGCTTAAAGAAATCATTATCGTGGATCAAGGTACTCAAAAGGCCCAAGATGAAGATGGCTTTGATGAAACAGCTGAAAAACTGGGCAAACAATTAAAGATGATTAACCAGAAGAACGTCGGTGGTTCTGGTGGTTTCTCACGTGCGATGTATGAAGCTAGTGAAAATTCTGATGCAGACTACCTAATCTTGCTTGATGACGATATTATGCTGGAACCAGAGAGTTTCTTGCGTCAAACTGCATTTGCAGACTATTCTCGTCGTCCGACTATTGTCGGCGGTCATTTCTTTGACTTGTATAATCGCCCATCACTATATGTTTACGGTGAGACTATTGATCACTACCGTTTCTTACCAGCTAAACCAAACGAAATCATGGAACATTACCATGACTTCAGCTCTGCTTCATTGCGTGAAACTCCATGGTTACACCGCCGCTACGATGTAGACTATAACGGTTGGTGGATGTGTTTAATTCCTACTAAAATTATTCGTGACATTGGGCTTTCACTACCAGTGTTTATTAAGTGGGATGATATGGAATACGGTTTACGTGCTAAAGAAGCAGGATATCCTACAGTATCACTACCGGGTGCAGCAATTTGGCATATTTCATGGGCAGACAAGGACGATGCGACTGACTGGCAGGCCTATTTCCATATTCGTAACCGAGTAATTACTTCATTATTGCATTCAGATTTCGAAATGGGTGGGCGTTTAGTACGCGAAACTCAATATGAAGATATTAAACATTTAGTATCTATGCAGTATTACACTCAAACTGTGCGTAATATGGGATACCAAGACTTAATACAAGGTCCAGATAAGTTACATGACTTATTGACAGAGCGGTTACCAGAAGTACGTGGTTTAGCTAAGAACTTCTCAGATTCGACTTACGAGACTGATCCAGAAGCTTTCCCAATGGCAAAGACAAATAAGCCACGCAAGAAGCCAAATAACTTCAAGCATGTTTGGGGCATTCGTGCTGTGCCAGTAATGGGTAAAGCGCTAATACGCCAACTAAGTGGTGCATTCAAGCATGGCTCTGCTGAACGTCCAGAGGCAAGTATTGCGCACCAAGATGCTAAGTGGTATCGTTTAGCGCAATACGATTCTGTAGTAGTAACTAACGCAGAAGGTACTGCATCATCATGGTATCGCCGTGATCCTGAATTGCTCCAAGAACTTGGTGTTGAATCTGCAAATGCCCATGCTAAATTATTGAAAGAATGGCCACGGCTTCGAAAAGAATATCGTGAGGCACTATCAGAGATTACTTCTGCGGCAACTTGGAAGAAGACTTTCGACAAAATTACTGAGGAATAATAACTAATATGAGCACTAAGACGGTGGCAAAAAAGCCTACTATCCCAGAAGGTTTTAGCATCCCCGGCCGTGGTAAAGGTCTTAAAGATGTTTGGCGTCGTAGAGAATTACTACGCTTATTGGTTAAAAAAGAAATTAGTGTCCGGTATCGCAACTCGGTATTAGGATTGCTTTGGTCTTATTTTAAACCGATGGTAATTTTCGTCGTACAGTATATAGCTTTAGGTATCATCATGAACCGTGGTGGAGCCGTACAAAACTTCGCATTGTACATGTTTTGTGGTACCGCATTAATTACTTATTTCTCAGAAGCTTTTGGTAATGCTGCTCGTTCAGTAGTTGGTAATGGGGCTCTGGTAAATAAGATTTATCTACCACGTGAGCTATTCCCAATCGCTTCCACCTGGGTATCAGGTATACACTTCATTCCTGCGTTAGTAGTGTTACTTGCTGGGTCATTGTATTCAGGCTGGCGGCCGAGCGTTAAAGGGTTGTTAGTAGCAATACTGGCTTTTATTATTGTGACGATACTAGCTGTCGGACTAGGCTTAATTGCTGCAGCGCTTAATGTTTTTTATCGTGACGTAGAAAACTTCGTAGATTTGTTACTTTCAATTTTAATGTGGCTTTCACCTGTAGTTTATACTTGGGATTTGGTGCAGGAGCATTTGAGTAATTTCTGGTTCCAAATATATATGTCTAATCCAATCACTACAGCTGTGGAATTATTCCACTGGGCTTTTTGGTTTCCTACTATTGACCAAAATCCTAACGACCCAGCATTGGCACATGCCTTAGCACCGCATTTATTACATGATGCGGGCGTTGCTTTATTAATTAGTTTGGCTTTCTTAGCACTTGGGGCATTTATGTTCCGTAAACTTGAAGGAAAATTCGCTCAGGAACTGTAATGGCAAAAGAAAAACTTAAAGAAGAGACAAAAGAGAAACGGCGATTACGTAGAGAACGTATTTTAAAGAACTCTCGTAAATCTATTATCGTAGATGATATTTATAAACGTTTTACGTTACGCAATACTCGTTCAATTAAAGAAGCTATAGTTTGGCTATTTAAAGGACGTAAAGAAGATTTAAAAGATACCTTCTTAGCAATTGATGGCGTCTCATATGATGTTTATGAAGGTGAGTCTATGGCCATCATTGGCTATAACGGTTCTGGTAAATCTACAACATTAAAATTAATATCTGGTGTAATGCAGCCTGATGCTGGACATATCTACACTCGGGGTAAAGTGGCGGGCCTAATTGAAGTAGGTGCAGGTTTTCATCCAGATTTGTCTGGACGTGAAAATGTTTATCTAAATGGTTCAATTCTAGGTATGACTGAAGCTGAAATTGATGCCTGTTTTGATGATATTGTTGCTTTCTCTGAGATCGAAGAATTTATTGATACCGAAGTAAAGTTTTATTCATCAGGTATGTTCTTACGTCTAGCTTTTGCAGTTGCAATCCATACCGACCCAGATGTTTTTTTGGTTGATGAGATTCTTGCTGTTGGTGATGAACCATTCCAAGCAAAGTGTAAGAAGAAAATTCTTGAGCTGAAAGAATCAGGTAAGACTTTAGTGGTAGTTTCTCATGATTTGGATATGATCAAAGAAATCTGTGAGCGTGGAATTGTGATGGAAAAGGGTAAGAAAGCATTTGATGGCGATATTGAGGATGCAGTAGATTTTTTGCGTCGTTAATTAGCTACTTAACATCTTAGATTCTGGTTACAATAGACTATATGGCAAATTTTGATTTAGCACTAGCGCTTAAAAACGTTAAAACTCTTTACGCATCAATCACTGAAGTTAGTAATACTACAAAGCTGGAAGGGAAGATTGCTGAATTAAGTGAACAAGCTTCTGCACCTGATATTTGGGATGACCCAGAAAATGCACAATTAGTTACTACTCAACTTTCGATTTATCAAAATGAGTTAAAGAAATTAGATTCGCTAGCTGCACGGATTGAGGATGTCGAAGTCCTTATTGAACTCGCCGAAGCAGAGGATGATGCTTCAAGTTTGAAAGAAGCTGAAGCTGAGCTCGAGAAACTAAATAGAGACCTTAAAGAGCTAGAAATCGTTACTTTGTTATCTGGTAAGTATGATGAGCGTGAAGCAGTAGTTACGATTCGCACGGGTGTTGGTGGTGACGATGCAGCTGATTTTGCCAATATGTTGTTGCGAATGTATCTTCGCTGGGCTGAGAGGCATGATTATCCCACTAAAGTACTAGATACCTCTTATGCCAAAGTTGCTGGGATTAAATCTGCAACATTTGAAGTTAAAGTACCTTACGCATACGGTCGATTAAGCATGGAAGCTGGAACTCATCGTTTGGTGCGACTTAGTCCTTTTGGCGGTAAAGGTACTCGTGAAACTTCTTTCGCTGCGGTAGAAGTTATCCCATTAATTGAACAAACTGACCACATTGAAATTCCAGATAACGATATTAAAGTTGATGTGTTTCGGTCTTCAGGTCCTGGTGGCCAATCGGTAAATACTACAGATTCAGCAGTACGTTTGACACATTTGCCCACAGGCATTGTCGTATCAATGCAAAATGAGAAATCTCAGATTCAAAATAAAGCTGCAGCAATGAAAGTATTACAATCGAGACTGCTACTCTTGAAACAAGAAGAAGAAAAAGCGACTCAAAAAGAACTAGCTGGTAATGTTAAAGCTAGTTGGGGGGATCAAATTAGGTCTTATGTATTAAATCCATATCAAATGGTTAAGGATTTACGTACTAACTATGAAGTTGGCAATGCTCAGGCAATATTTGATGGAGATTTGGACCAATTTATTGATGCAGGAATTCGCTGGCGAAAACAACAGGAGCAAGTACAGTGATTAACTTAAAAGATGTTTCTTATACTTATCCTGGTTCTAAGAAACCAGTATTTGAGTTTTTAAACTTTAAGGTGGATAAGGGTGAGTTTGTGTACCTTATTGGACCTTCTGGAAGTGGTAAATCTACTATTCTTAAATTACTATTGCGTGAGTTTGCACCAAAAAAGGGTAAAGTTTCTGTCCTAGGACGTGATTTATCTACTCTGACATCTCAGCGTATTCCAGAATACCGCAAGGAAATTGGGGTAGTGTTCCAGGATTATAAACTGCTTGAAGATCGTAATGCATACGAAAATTTAGAATTTGTGATGCGAGCTCATGGTGAAGAGGCAAAAACTGTTAAACCAAAAATTAAGAAAATTTTAAAAAGCTTAGATATGGAGCGTTACGAAAAAACAATCGTAGCGAAACTTTCTGGTGGTGAAAAGCAACGTTTGGCGATTGCAAGAGCAATGATACTGAGCCCTAAAGTCATTGTTGCAGATGAGCCTACTGGGAACTTGGACCTTGAAAATTCCATCCGAGTAATGGATTTATTTGAGGATATTAGTGCCAGTGGCGTAAGTATTATCTTTGCTACACACGCTGAGTATATTGTGAATGAGTGGCAACATCGAGTTGTATCTATTAAAGATGCACAACGTGAACCTACTAAACAAGAACTTGCGGAAATTGAAGCTGAAGCTAAGAAACAAGTTGCTCTTGAACAGGAAGCTACAAAGAAGAGGCCTTTTGGTCGTAATTTGTTGCCAAAACCGGCAGGTAAGCGTCATAAAGTCAAAGATGAGTCTGCTGCTAAGAAGAATAAAGATAAGAAAAATAAGCAGCAACAAACCACTGATACTACTAAGCAAAAAATAACAGCTAAAGATAAAGATTTGGCTACTAAGACACTTGATATCAAGAAATCTGAAAAAGAGACTGTCAGTGAAGCAACTCAAGCTATGCCTAATGTCAAAGGTATTAACAAGGATTCTAGTGCTAAACAAGACACTAAAGCTTTAGATAAGTCGAAAGAACCGAATAATACTACTTCAAAGGTTACGGATGATAAAGCTAAAGAAAATAAAGCTGAGACTCCTGCAAAGTCTAATACTGCTACAAATAAACAAGTCGATACCGCAGCTACTGTAACATTACCTGAAGTTAAAGCCGATAAAACTGAAGTCAAAGATAATACTAAGGCCGATTCTAAAGCTAAGGCTGCACCAAAGTCTGAAGATAAGAAAGACAAAGAAGCTAAGAAGTTTGAATTACCAGAGAAATATAAGCAAAAGACTAAGGATTTAGAGGCTAATGCTACTTCCGGTAAGAAATTCGAGTTACCAGATAAGTACAAAGATGATAAAAATGCAGAAGGTAAGGACGATGGTAGTAAGAGTTTCAAGCTGCCAGAAGAATTAAAAGGTAAAAAAACAGAAGCAAAAGATGCTAAGGATCGTAGTTTCACTCTTGGTGAAGCTAAAGAACGTAAGTTAGCTGCTCAAGATAATCCAGATGAGAAGCGTTTTACTATTGGAGAAGATAATAAACCTGAAGCCATAGAAAAAGAAGCAGCTGAGAAGAGGTTTACTTTGCCGGAGAGTTATAAGAAAAAACCAGAGCAGAAAGCTAAGTTTCATCAAGAGTTCCCAGAAAATACCTTTAGTATAAATAAAGGTAAGAAAAAAGAAATCATTGGAAAGCCAGAAGGTTTAACTGAAAAATACGCACATTTACTTAAGAATGAAGATTCAGCTAGTAAAGAAGAAAAAACTGAGTTAAGCGTAGAAACTAAGATTATGGATACAGTTGAAACTACTGAAAAGTCTGATTATAAGACAAAAGTTCTTGAGCAAGTAACTAATGATGATATTAAGACTCAGGTTTTACCGGAAGTTAAAGAAACAGAACCATATTCTGAAGTTAAGACTGAAGTTTTGCCTATAGTAAACGATGAGAAAATAGTTGAAGATTCAACTAAAACAGAGAATAATATTAAGTCGAAGTATTCACGCACGATTCGTAATCGGTTAAGAATACGAAAGAATAAGAATAGAAAGAAACAATAAGAGGAATAACCAAAAAGTATGAATTTTTTCTTTAAAGAAACTTTGCGCACTATGCGCAGGAATCTATCGTTAGTGATTTCTGTAGTTATAGTTTCTTTTATCTCACTACTTTTTGTGGGTTCTTCGTTCTTATTTCATAAGCAAGTGGAGCAGTTAAAAGGTTACTGGTATGACAAAGTTCAAGTAGCAGTTTATCTATGTGATGATCAGAGCCAATCAGTTAACTGTCCTAACGGTGCTATTAGCCAAGCTCAAAAAGATAATATTGAAAATGTTTTGAAATCAACTCAAGGTAAGCAATTTATTAAAAACTATTACTTTGAGTCAAAAGATGAAGCATACAAACACTTTAAAGAACAATTTAGTAATAGCTCACTTGGGGATTCGGTAACCTCAGATGCGATGCCAGAATCTTTCCGACTTAATCTTTATAACCCTAACCAATATGACCAAGTTACTCAATTAGTGAAGCCATTACCTGGTGTTGATAGAGTGGTGGATCAACACAAAACCTACGACCGGATGGTAAGTAGTTTAAACGTCATGATAATAATTTCGTTTATAATTGGTGCCTTGACATTAGTGGCAGGGATTTTATTAATGTCTACTACTATCAGACTTTCTGCTGTAAATAGGACTAAAGAGACCTTTATTATGCGAATGATTGGGGCAAAGTCTTGGCAGATTAATTTGCCATTATTAGGTGAGATTTTCTTATCGACATTGATAGGGGCAATTTTAGCAGTTGCCGCTTTGACGGTAGTGGTAATTGTGTTCGTCCAAGGAATATTATCTGTTGATAATCCAAATACTCCGTATATTGGTACACCACAACTTCTACAAGTAGTATTCCCGTTGATTATCCTAGGTGCTATAATTAGTGTAACTGTGGGGTATCTAAACATTAGAAAAATGGTTAGAGTTTAAGTTATAGGGGTACTAGTGAGAAATAAAAAGATCATTGCATTATCTGCAACTTCTTTCTTATTGGCATCAATTGGTGTACCCGCTTTAGCTGATGTAACTCCTACCCCTACTGCTTCTGCTACTGATAGTAAAGGTAAACAATTACAGCAGCAACGTCAGCAAAATAGCCAAGCTCTTGATCAAACTACTCAACAGGTAGACACTTATACTCAGTCTTATCAAGATGCTCTTGCTAAAGCACAGACTTACCAGTCACAGCTAGCTCAAGCTCAAGCTAAATTAAATGCTGCTAAACTTGCTCAATCACAAGCCCAGAAACAAGCAGACTCTTTGAAATCTAGGCTCGATACTGCAAGTAATAGTCGTGATGAAATTGGCAAGAATGTTCAGACTGAGCAAGCTAAAGTAGCTCAAACTCAAAAGAATATTGCTGGTATTGCTCGCATTACATATGAAAATTCTGATGTTAACCAAGATTTAACTACTTTCTTCGACCCAGATCAGTTACAGCAGATTGCCCAATCTGAAGAGCTTTCTGATGCCACTGTTCAAAATCTAAAAGAGGAACAAAATCAGCTACAGGGACAGCAGTCTACTTTACAAAACTCTCAAGCGCGTTTAGATTCTGTAGTTGCTGATATTGCTAGTTTAAAGAAACAAGCTGATGCGGCTAATAAAACTGCTCAAGAACAGCAGCAACTTGCTGAACAGGCCTCTGATGAAATCGATAGATTAAACAGCGAAGCCAAAGAAAATGCTGATAGCCTTGAACAAAAGCGTAAGCAAGCAGTTCAAGAGCAAAGTAAGTTGCAACAAAAGCAAGTTACTATTACTCAAAGTTTAGAAAGCTATCAAAAAGAACAAATTAAGCTTGCGCAGCAACAACAAGCTAAGGAATTAGCTGCGCAAGCTAATTCTAATTCTGGAACAAGCTCAGATAGCTCTAGTTCAAGTAATTCTGATTCAGCCAAAAAGCAGACTGGAAATACAAACATCAGTGCCCCAGATGAGGTTACAGATGATGTAGTAAATCAATTAGCAGAGACTACTGGCTTAGATTCTGTACAGGTTAGAGCGTTATTGGCTAACTCTGGTACCACTTCTGAGGCATTAGATAATAAAAATCTAACTTCTAGTAGTGTTAACGATATTTCGCAATTATCACCAGAACTTCGTAACACGGTGCTTTATCTTGTTAAAGACAAAAAAATGAAAGAAGTTACTGGCACTATTGATAATAAAATGGAAAAGCCAGTCGATGGTGAACTATTCTCTAATTTTGGTGATGCAGTAAATCCAGTGACTAAGATTAGTTATGGAACTGATGGTGCTACTGGTACTACTTACACTGCTGCATGTAACACTCCAGTCAAATCTACTGGTAAAGGTGTAGTAATTTCTGCAGGTAGTAGTGGTGGCTATGGTAATCGTGTGGTTGTAGATTATGGTGTAGTTGATGGTAAGCCATTATTGACTACATACAACCATTTACAAAACTTCACAGTTTCAGCTGGACAAAAAGTTAACGCTGGGCAAACTATCGGTAACGTTGGTAAAACTGGTAATGCTGTTAGTTGTAACTTGCTATTTGAAGTTAACCAAAACGGTAAATTAGTAGATCCAAGTAGTTTCTTACGATAGGGTAGCGATGCCAAGAGAAAAAGGTAAGAAGACGATTGCGTCTAATCGCAGAGCTCGTCATGATTATCATATTCTAGATACTTATGAAGCTGGTATTTCACTTTTCGGTACTGAAGTAAAATCTTTACGTCATGGTAAAGCTTCTCTTAGTGATGGATATGCCCAAGTTGATAATGGTGAAGCTTGGCTAGAAAATATTTATATTCCAGAATATCTAAATGGGAGCTGGACTAACCATGATGCTAGGCGGAAACGTAAACTGCTATTACACAAAGAAGAAATTCGAAAGATTGCGCATAAAACACGTGAAACTGGGTTAACGATTGTGCCGCTAGAGCTTTATTTCCGCGATGGCAGAGCTAAAGTAGCTATTGGTATCGCTAAAGGTAAAAAAGAATATGATAAGCGCCACGCCCTCCGGGAAAAGCAGGATAAGCGCGAAACTCAGCGTGCGATGTCGGTAAAAAATCGACAATATTATTAAAATTATTAAACAAAATGTAAGCAATGCTGCTTACTCAATTATGTAGTTTTTACTATATAAGAAAGGGGCTTATGGATATTACTAAAACTCTTCCCATAACATATAATGCTCGCGGTCTGGGTGGCATGAAAACTGAAGATGGTAAAACTATTGCTCCAGTACTTTTCCGTGCTGATGCACTTAATGAGCTTAATGACAATGGGCAACAAGGGCTTGAAAAGCTAAAAATCGGTACGGTAATTGATATGCGCACTGAAACTGAGCAGGAGCATGGCCCAGATATCCTTCCGAAAGGTAAAGATATTGAGTTTATTTCTTTGCCAATGCAAGGTGGAGCAATGGACGAAAATGTTAAAGTGGTAATGCAAAAGGATCCTAGCCAGTTAAATCTAACTAAAGAGCAAATGATGGGTATGTTAGATAGAGTTCCAACTATTGAGGAGTTATATATTGATATCTTGCGCCAAAGCCCTAAACAATTTACAATTCTTGCAAAGGCAGTAATCGCTGCAGCTGATTCTGATAAGCCTGGAGTTTTGTTTCATTGTACTGCTGGTAAAGATCGTACTGGCTTGGGTGCTGCGTTATTGTTGTCAGTTGCTGGAGTATCTCGTAAGGATATAGTTGTAGACTATACTCTTACTGAAAAGAATATCAAAGGTCCATTTGCTAAGAAGCTGACTTCTATTATTGAGTCCGTTGGCGTACCAATGACGCCAAAAATTGAAACTCTTGTACTTAAAACTCCAGCGCTGGCAATTGAAGCAGCATTGGATTACATTACTGAAAATCATGGTGATGTAGTAGGTTATTTCAAAGATGCTGGATTATCTGAAGAAGATATACAAAAACTGCAGGAAGCAATTGTAGATAATAGCTAAGTTTACTTACTGCTCTATGCAAACAAGGTAAAAGCTGGTAAGCTAATAGCCGAAACAATTTGTTTTGATATTGGTAATTACATATGGGGACGATTGGTTTCGACGGTGTATGTTGCGTGAGGAGAAGCGGGCCGAGAATGTAAAGTCATCTCGTTAACGTTCTTTACGAAACATAAGTGCTGAAAAAACAAACCGCACTGACTTCGCTCTAGCTGCCTAAATTCGCGCTATGAGCCTGTAAAAGTCCGTCACCCTTTGGCCTGTTTCCAGCCTTAGGCATGGCGTCGTTTTGGGAAACTTGCTGGGTGGAGCCCGTCATAGCTTCACTCGGGACTATTTATGGCTAAACTCTTCGCTCTCTTGTTTGTGAGCTGAGCAAGGGTTGAAAAACTTTTCTTAGCAAACTGCGCTCGGAGAAGGCCTGACAATTCTGCACCGGACGGGAGTTCAATTCTCCCCGTCTCCACTTAATTTTAAAGGGGATGCTTACGCATCCCCTTTTTATTTTATAAGCAAACTAATTTCAGTTTACTTATTTTCTAAAACCCTTAAGTCTTCTATTCTGAATTTACTCTTGTTGTATTTAGGATATTGATTCCATGTGCTGATAGATTCTTAATTATCGGATTTTCTGACTCTGTATCAGTAATTACCCCAGAAATTTGCTTCCAAAGCAGGACTCTATATGGTGAAGCTGTACCAATTTTCTCAGATGAAGCCAGTATATACGTGTCTGCAGAACGTCTTGCTAAAGCTCTTTTCATAGCAGCATCCTCAATATCACCGGTGGTTAGACCAGCTTCTGGATGAACACCTGTAACACCTATGAAACAAAGATCTGCTGAAATATTCTCGGTGGCTTCAACTGCAGCTGCACCACAAGTAACAGCAGAGTGCTTAAATATTCTACCACCTATCATGGCTATCTCTATCTTAGGATGATCTAGAAGTGCTACTGCAATTGTGGGGCTATTCGTAATTACTGTACATTCCAGATTTTTAGGAAGTGCTTGTGCTAATGCCAGTGCCGTAGTACCTCCATCTAGGATGATAGTTCTTCCTGGGCGTACTAAAGTTGCTGCTATCTTTGCGACTGCATGTTTACCTTTAGGTTGAACTGACTGGCGAGTTGCATAGTCTACAATGGCCGGAGAGGTTGGTAGTGCACCTCCATACACACGTTGGCACAAACCTTCTGAGGCTAATTCACGCAAGTCGCGACGGATACTGTCTTCTGAAATGCCCAATTCCGCAGCTACATCCTTGGCCACAATCTTTCCAGTTTCCTTAAGTATTAAAAGTAATTGAGTGCGTCTTTGAGCAGCTAGCATGCGTATTCCTTCCTATTTATTTACATTATTGCATGTATAATGGTGTTATGGTGATTAAAGAGTGCATGTTTATTCTTGTTTCTAAATTTCATCAATTTGAAATTGACCATTATTCGTCAAGGTTTCTAGGTATTAAGGAAGTAATATTATGAATAAGCGGATTGGTATTGATATCCCTGACCATCGAGGGCGCACTAGATTAGATGAAATTGGAAGAGATTTAGCTAGAAATCCGGATGTTGTGATTCGAGATGTTGAATTGGTTTCACAAGGTTGGCATGTGCTTCGTCGTACTACTTTCGATTATCGTCGAAGAGATGGGCGCTGGGAGCGACAGCAAAGAGAAACTTATGACCGTGGGAACGGTGCTGTAATTCTTCCATATGATGTAGGACGTCGTACTATTTTGCTTGCAAAACAGTTCAGATACCCAGCTTATGTTAATGATCATCCCAATGGACTCCTTATTGAAGCGACAGCAGGGCTTTTAGATGCAGATGACCCCGTTACTGCTATTCGTAGAGAGAGTGCAGAAGAACTCGGTATTACTTTTAATAAAATTGACCATATTTTTGATGTCTATATGAGTCCTGGTTCAGTAACTGAACGACTTCACTTTTTCTGTGCACCTTACACTCCTAAAAATCGAATAAGTGCTGGAGGAGGCGTAATTGAAGAAGGGGAGGATATTGAAGTGTTAGAAATTGATTTTGATAAAGCACTGAGGTGGATAGACGAAGGTAAAATTGTAGAGGCAAAAACAATTATGCTATTGCATTGGGCAGCATTGCGCGGCCCCTTTCGTGCAGCTTAGAGAACTTTAACTGTCACTAGGTGCTTGAGTAAAGCGTGCCTACCCAGTTTGATGTGCGACAACTACAAAGTGGGCTCCAAGAATTTGTGAAATATGACAAAACTGTGCATTAGGTAAGTTATATCTGCCTAATAGTTGTACGTACTATTGGTGGTTTAGCACGTGGTAAAAAAAACTTACTGGTCTAGGTGGTGCACTTGTAGCACAGTTTGCATACGCAGTATTGGTAAATAATAAGGTGCCATTACTTTTGAATACTCCAGCAACTGATTTAGTTATTGAAGATAATCAAGTTATGGGAGTACGAGTTGAAACCAAAGATGGTGAACGAGTATTGAAAGCACGACATGGCGTGATGCTAGGCGCTGGTGGTTTTGAGTCTAACCAAAAATGGCGTGAGAAATACCAAAATGTCACTGGTTATACTTCTGGCAATCCAGGTAATCAAGGTCGCCCTATTGAATTTGCACGAAAGATTGGTGCTGCAGTTGATTATATGGAAGATGCTTGGTGGGGCGCTTCCCCTTGCTCCATTTGAAGAAGGCGGAATGCCAGCATTCTTGGTAGGTGAGCGTTCATTGCCATATATGATAATTGTGGATTCTAAAGGTAAGCATTTTGCTAATGAAGCCGAATCTTATGTAAATTTGGGGCATCACATGCTTGACTACGATTGTAATGGTGATTTTTGGATGATTACCTCCGGCCCTTATAACAAACGGTACTTCCGTACTTTCTCTGCAATGCCAGGATTGTTAAAAGGTATGGCTAAGAAAGGTTTAATGGCAAAGGCAAAGACACTTGAGGATTTGGCAGAAAAGATTAATATCGACCCTGATAATTTACGAAATACAGTAGAGCGTTTCAATGGTTATGCTCGTACTGGTAAGGATTAGGATTTCCACAAGGGATTCTGCTTACGACCGTTATTATGATGACCCTACCGTGCGTCCAAATTCCTGTTTAGCGCCTTTGGAAAAAGGGTCATATACTGCATATAAGATTGTGGCTGGTAACCTAGATACTAAAGGTGGGCTTATTACGGATACTGATGCCCGCGTTCTTTATGAAGAAGGCGAAGTTATTAAAGGTTTGTATGCTACAGGTAATACCACAGCGACAGTAATGGGACACACATACCCAGGTCCAGGCTCTACTATTGTTCCAGCTTCAGTATTTGGTTTACGAGCTGCTCGACACATGGCAAAACAAGCTAAGAAGTAAGCATTAGTCGACATTTAAAGGTTTGGTAATACCCCAAATGCTATTTCCAGTCATTTTTCTGGTTTCCCTGTCAGAATTCTGCATGGAAATGAGAAAAAGAGTAGGGAATAGCTAGAGTATTTTCAGGTAACTATCAAAGTCAATTGCTAGGGTGTAGTTCTAACACAAACGGCAGGTTGACTATGATTATCTGGTTGAATGGCCCATACGGCAGTGGTAAGACTACTTGTGCATACGAGCTAAATCGGCGTCTACCAAATTCTCATGTCTACGACCCTGAGATTAGTGGGTTTGCTATTAAACGTACTACTCCAAAACCTCTTAAGCATGAAAGTTTTCAAGACTTCCACCAATGGCGCAAGTTTAATTACTCGATGCTTAGCGACTTAGCTAAAGATTTTAAGGGAACAATAATTGTGCCAATGACTATCATCAACAGTGATTATTATGATGAGCTTGTTAAGCAGTTAAAGGATGATGGGAATAAATTAAGACACTTAATCTTATTTGCAGATAAAGATACTGTACGGAAACGTTATGAAAAGGGCGTTAGGCGTTTTGATAAAGAGCCAATGAGACGCCTAGATAAGTGTTTAAAAGCTTTTGAAACAGTAATAACTCAAGAGAAAATAGATACAGTAAATAAGTCTATAGACGAGGTTGTCGAAGAAATTGCTTACATCTGTAATTTACGACTTCGTCCTGATAGTAGAAGTAAAGTTAGAAAAGAACTTTATCGAGCAAAGCTACTCATAAGTCAGTTGTTTAGGTAGGAAAAGAAATATTAAACATGGTTTAGAGCCCATGAATAAGGAAAAGTGATTAAAATTAAAGATAGTTAATAAAATTCTGAGGTGAGTGTGACGAAAATAAAATCACAGGAAGATAAAGTACTGGAGACTTTCGAGGAATATCCAGATACTTTTGAAGGTTCTGCGCATCGAGAACGTTTTCTAAAAGTCTTTTCTTGGGTTGATAAAACCTTTCCAAATCTAAAACCACGTATTTCTTGGAACCAGCAAATGCATACTGATCATGGCACTTTCATTATTGGGTATAGTGCCGCTAGTAAACACATGTCAGTTAACCCAGAATACTACGGTATGGAAAAGCTCAAAGACAAAATTGCTAAAGCTGGTTATAGTCAGACTAAAGGTGTTTTCAGAATTTTATTTTCACAACCAATAGATTATGACCTTTTAAAAGAAATGATTGAATTCAACATTGCTGATAAAGCAAACTACACAAAGTTTTGGCGGTAATAATGAAGTGGGAGACAAAGGCTAGTAAGGCACAGCGAGCTATTCTTGAACATTACTGTAAACCACTTCCAGGTAAAAGGGATACCGCAATTGGAATGGCGCATGATCGAATGACTCTCAATGAGCGACGCTTTTCTCAGGCTTGGCATTACTGGATGCAAGCCCATTTCGTAGACGCTATCATTGATGCTGGAATTCGTAGCAATGGATTAGGAGCTAACCAGCTTTTTAAGTTAGCGAGAACAGCCTTATTAACAATTAAAAAGAAAAATGGTCACAAATGGAAAAATAATTACTATGACGATGTGGCATGGATGATACTAGCTATTACTCGTTTGCTGGAGCATATTGATGATACTGACCATCGGCTGCAATATGCACAGCACACCTTGGAAGAACAGTTGCGTAGTGGTTATTCTGATGAGCTTGGTGGTGGGATTTATTGGCGTAAGCGTGATGAACTTACTAGGAAAAAAGACCATTTTAAAAATACACCTAGTAATGGGCCATCAGCAATTTATTTTTTCCGTAAAGGTGATTCTGAATTAGGAACAGCAATAGTTAAATGGGTAATTGATAAATTATATGAGCCAAAACAAAAACTTTTCTTAGACGGCATTCGCCCTAATAAGAAAAATGGAGCAGATGTAGTAGAGCTACTATTTACTTATAATCAAGGCACAATGCTTGGAGCGTTGTTGGAATTAGGCACTCCAGAAGCGCTTGAATTAGCAGATGATTTAATCCATGGTATTGCTGCTGAGTTTATAGTTGAAACTAACAAATTACGTCCGCTGCGGACTCATGGTACTGGGGACGGTGGAGTGTTTACTGGAATTCTATGTAGATACTTAGCAATTGCAGCTTTGGACGAGCGACTTGATATTAAAACTCGTAAGCTTGCAACTGAGATGATTCAAAATACAGCAATTGGTTTTTGGAAAGGTAAAACTAGCGATAACATAGCGCCAATCACTTTTTCTGCGGATCCACTTGTTAAGGCAACTGATTTTTTTGAGCCTAAAGATAGAGTTGATTTATCAACTCAAGTGCAGGCGTGGATGATTTTTGAAGCTATGGCTAAGATTGAAGCTGCAGATAGTAATCTACTGCTTTGACTCCATGGCTGCATCAACTTTTGCTTTAACACCTTCTAGCCACTGGTTGCAACGTTTTGCTAGCAAAACACCGCGCTCCCACAGCTTTACAGAATCTTCAAGGGAAACTTGTCCAGATTCTAGCTGTGCAACTACATTTACTAGTTGTTCGCGAGCTTCCTCATAGCTTAAATTTTCAATATCAGTGCTAGTTTCAGTCATCGGTATCCTCTCCAATAATTGTTTTAACTTCAGTTTCTAAAGCACCGTCTGCCATAGTAATTAACAACTGCTCACCAGTTTTCGTATCAGAAACTGAATGGATGACATTTGCATTTTCATCTCTAATTAATGCATAGCCACGGTCAAGAATGTGCTGCGGTGATAGTGCCCGAAGCTGATTACCTTGAGCGTCAATGTATGTTTTTTCATGCGAATAAGCGGATTTCATTGCCTGTAATGCTCGATTTTGCAAAGTCTTAATATCTGTTTGTTTAAGTTCAATGTCAGCTAATGGATTTTTTAATACGGGTCGATCCATGTAACTCTGCAACATTGCAGATTCACGCAAGTAGTAACTTTGCATGTAATTAAGCATTCGTTCTTGGACTTCATTGATGATAGCTTTTTGTTCTTGGATATCGGGTACAGTACGTTTTGCTGCATCAGTAGGTGTAGAGGCACGTAAGTCTGCTACTTCGTCGATAATTGGTCGGTTTGCTTCGTGTCCAATAGCACTAACTACTGGTGTTTTACAAGCGAATATAGTCCGTACCATTTCCTCATCGTTAAATGGCATTAAGTCTTCTACGCTACCGCCACCACGAGCCACAATAATTACATCTACTTCAGGTAGCTGATCAAGGTCTTTAATTCCGGCAATTACTTCAGGAACAGCATCTTTGCCTTGAACAGCAACTTCACGAATTTCAAATTGTGCAGCAGACCAGCGTAATTTAGTATTTTTAACTACATCTTTTAACGCATCTGAGTCACGACCTGTTACTAGACCGATACGATTTGGTAAGAAAGGTAGCGGTTTTTTGTGTTCTGGAGCAAAAAGTCCTTCTGCGACTAGCTTGTTTTTTAGCTGTTCAATGCGCAGGAGTAATTCGCCTTCACCAACTGGTTTAATGGCAAGAGTGCTCATTGACAAGCGTCCACCAGCTATCCAGTAATTAGGTTTTACTAATGCAACTACTCGGTTACCTTCTTGAAGTGGTACTGCCACATTAGCCATGACATTACTCCAAACTGTGAGTTGTGCAGTAGCATCAGCATTTAAGTCTTTAAGGGTTACAAAAGAAGTGCCTCGACGTTTATTGAATTGTAGTATCTCACCTTCAATCCAGGTCTGTGGTGCTCGTTCAATATGCATTTTGAGCTTTTCTGAAAACACTGAAACGGGCCAAGGGTGTTCAGCGCTAGTTTCAGCTGCAGTTGGAGGCAATTGTGATTCCATATCTCCTCACTAAAAGTTACTCTGATTTTATAATACTACTTAGCTGTGACAAAACTGCGGTAAGGCTATAAAACCTTGAAAATTAGGCGATAAGCTATAATTGAATAAGAAATTTTTGCTGATTTGCTAAGAAAATAAAGATGCAGGGTGATGAATAACGCAATGGATGATAATACTCGAGAAGTTTATGAAGAGTTGATTGCTTTATATTCGACCAGTGCATTGCCACAAGGTGCAGCAAAAGTAATATCTTGGCTGACAGTGTGTGAACCGCAAGAGCAAACTGCCGCAGATATTCGTAAAGCAACGGGTGTATCTGCTGGTGCTTTAAGTGAAGCTATGACAATGTTTGTAAAAGTTGGCATGGTGACTAGAACACGAAAGCCAGGTAGTCGTAAGCATTACTATAAAAATACAAAAGATAATGTATTGCAAACAATTCGCAGATCAGTGGAATCCACAAAACTATATACAGCAGCTGCAGAATCAGGGTTAAAAAAACTACCCAATAACGACAGGTTAAAGGCAATGCGAGATCTGTATGGCTTCCTCGATGCACGGTTTACAGAAATTATTGATGAATTTGAGAATAAACTTTCAAGGAAAACTGAAAGATAGTCTTGCAACTTTCAGTAAAATCTGAAATTATGTATTTGGATAGAAAAGGTATACATGATGATTTCAGATGTTTCAGAGATAATTAACGTTAAAGATTTAACGAAAAAGTTTGGGAAGTTTACTGCCCTCAATAAATTTAATTTGCAAGTGCAAAAGGGCGAAGTGCATGGCTTTTTAGGGCCTAATGGTGCGGGTAAATCAACGACAATCCGCATAATTTTAGGATTATTAAAAAAGACTAGTGGTACTGCCGAGGTATTTGGGCAAGACGCTTGGAGCAATGCAGTTAAGTTACATGAAAAACTGGCTTATGTGCCAGGCGATGTTAACTTTTGGCCTAACTTAACTGGTGGCGAAACCATCGATATTCTTGGTAATTTGCGTGGTGGTCTTGATGAAGAGCGCCGTAAACACTTATTAAAGCGTTTTGAATTAGACGAGACCAAGAAGTTTCGTTCATATTCTAAAGGTAACCGTACCAAAGTTGCATTAATTGCTGCTTTAGCAAGTGACGTGCCACTTTATATTTTGATGAACCGACAAGTGGTTTAGATCCACTTATGGAAAATGTATTCCAAGAAGAAGTTCATGCGCTTAAAGATGCTGGTAAGACAATTTTGTTATCGAGTCATATTATGAGTGAAGTTGAAACACTTTGTGACCGAGTGACTATTATCCGTAAAGGTGAAACTGTTTCGGTTTACACCATGGAAGAGTTGCGTGATGAGCATGAAAACTTGGAGAAAGTCTTCTTGAGTAAGTATGGGGAGCAATAATGTTTACTGGAGTTAAAGAACTCATTATCCTCATTCTGAAACGTGAGCGAATTAAGCTGCCAATATGGATCTTAGCTATTTCGCTTTCTTTAGTTTCAATGGTGCCTTTATTAAAAGATACTTATGGCAGTACAGATAGCCTTACTGTTCTTTATAAAACTGTCAGCACGAACCCGGCATTAGTTTTCTTGGCTGGCCCAATAGAAGCACCAACCTTTGGGGCTTTGATGACACTGGAAACTATGCTGTGGTGGGGGCTAGCCATTGCGTTTATGAATACAATTTTTATCATTAGGCACACTAGGCAAAATGAAGAAACTGGTGCGTTAGAACTGGTCTTATCAGCACGGGTACATCGTTTTGCTGGTCTAATTGCAGCAATTATTGTCGCTTTCTTTGCGAACCTAATTCTTACTTTGATTATTGGAGCTGGGTTAGCTGTAACCGATGTTGATTGGAAAGATGGTAATGGTTGGCTATATGCAATTGCCCTAGGCTTATTTGGTTTTGTTTGGGCAGTTTTTGCAAGTATCGCAGCACAGCTTGTAGAGAGCGCTCGTTCCGCTAATAGCATCTTGGCTAGTTTAATTGGAGTTGGCTTTGTCCTAAGAGGCGTAGGTGATTTCTTAGGGAAGTCTAATTCGCAAGGTTTATTAGAGTCAAAGTGGCCTAGCTATTTAACGCCATTTGGCTGGTTAGAGCTAACCCATGCCCTTACTTCAGCAAAATGGTCCGCATTATGGGTTTTCGTAGTAGTTGCAATAGTGTTAATGCCAGTAGGGTTTCTCTTATTGGTTAATCGTGATTTAGGTAGTGGCGCAATTGCGGCACGTAAAGGTAAGTCTAGAGCTTCAGTATTCTTACGTACACCACTTGGTTTAACATGGAAGTTGCAGCAAAATATATTTATTGGCTGGTTAGTAGCAGTAATTGCAATGGTAGCTACAATTGGTTTCTTAGTGCCACAAGTGAGTAATATCTATGAAAGCTCTCCAGGCATAGTGCAGATGATTGAGGCTATGGGCGGTTCAGATGCTATGATTCCAGCTTTCATCTCGGCAATGCTCGGTATCGTAGTATTAATGGTTCTGGCTTATGTATTACAAGCATTGAGTAAGCTACGCGGTGAAGAAAGCAACGGGCATCTGGAAGTACTACTTTCCACTAAACTTTCCAGGCTTCAATGGTTCGCATTGCATACAATTGTGGCTTTAGTCGGTGGTGCGATTATGTTGGCAATTTCTGGCTGGTTGATGGCAGCTTCAGTAAATGCTGGTTCGGATAACTTGCATGCAGATATTGGGAAGTATACTATCTCAGGTCTCCAATATTGGCCAATATTGGCATTATTTACTGGTTTTTATATTTTGCTTTTTGGTATTTTCCCAAAGGCTACAGGGGCAGTAACTTGGTTATATTACGGGTTTGTGGTCTTTGCTACCTGGTTAGCGCCAATGCTTAAGTTGAAGCAATGGGTAATGGATCTTTCGCCAATGTCGCATATTGCTTCAGCGCCAGCAGAGGCAATTAAAGGTGAACCACAATTGGTGATTACGGGGATTTCCATAGCTTTGATTGCAATCGGCACATATGCATGGCGAAACAGGGATGTGTTAAATCACTAAATGTTATGCAGGTCAGGTTGCTTTAGTAACCTACGCCTGACCTGCATAGAAAATTATGCTGACCTTTTTGTTAAAACTAAGGTTGTTTGTGGCAATTTAAAGTGTCTTTTAGTATGTATATTATTTCGTAAAAATGAAAATAATTTCTCGTAATTTTGCAAAAAATATTTCGTAAAAATGAAAATAGTTTCTCGTAATTTTGCAAAAAATGATACTGTGTTTATTATGAATAACATTGAAATTTTACCTAGAGAAGTAACTTCTCTAGCCAAGGAATTGCTTGAGGAGGCAAGTATAATTAACTTGCAAGGAGCTAGGCAAGTAGGCAAAAGTACTATTGCAAAAATTTTATGTGAGAAATTAAATGGAATTTATCGTACTTTAGATGATGCAACTACTTTAGAAAATGCTTTAGGTAACCCTGATAGTTTTGTAGCTCAGGCTAAAGATAAGTTACTTGTTATCGACGAAATTCAGTTGGCCCCTGAATTAATGGGGAATTTGAAGATAATTGCAGATGATATTAGGGATGAGTCTAAATTCCTTATAACAGGCAGTGTTTCACTATTAGGGTTAGAAAAAGCAAAAGACTCTCTAGCTGGTAGGGTTGATGACTTACAGATTTTTCCGTTTTCAGAATGTGAAATAGAAAAAAGCGATTTTAGGGTATTCAATCTGCTAGAGGGAGACTTTAAGATAAAAGACTCTACAACTACTCGTGAAGAATATATATCAAAAATTGTTCAAGGTGGATATCCTATCTTGGTATCTCGTAAAACTCACTATTCTAGATTGTCTTGGGCTCAAAGCTATATTAGAAAGTTATCTCAACATGATGCGGTACTTTTAAAGAGTAACTTAGATTCAGAATTATTTACTAAGATTTTTTCAGGTATCTGCGCTTTATCTACTACTGAATTGAATAAAAGTAGGGGTAATGATTTTGGGCTGTCTAGATATAAGTTTGAGGAATATTTAAAGATTTTTAAACGACTTTTTTTATTGGATGAGTTACCTTGCTGGAGCAATAATTTATTAGATCGTGCTACTAAGAGAGCTAAGATTTATGTAAATGACAGCGGATTAATGTTGTTAATGAATAGAGTTACGCCTGAAAATATTGAAGGTAAAAATCTGAATTTTCTAGGGTCGGCTACTGAAACTTTTGTTATTTCAGAAATCAAAAAGCAGCTAGCCAATAGTTTTTCAGGTTATAACCTATACCATTATCGTGATTATGATCAACGAGAAATAGATTTGATAATAGAAACTCCTGAAGGAAAGATAGTAGCAATTGAGATTAAATCTAAATCACTTATTAAACAATCAGACTTAAAGAATATAAAGTGGCTTCAGCAAAAACTTAATGACCAATTTTTACATGGAATTATTTTTCATACGGGGACTCAAATGGCTGAATCGGCACCAGGAATATATTCTATTCCAATCGATAAATTGTGGACAGAGTAATAACTGTGTCGTACTAGCTTTAACGTTAATAAGTTAGGTATTTTTTCAAGGGGCTACAAGTAGATTAGTGTTTAAGTTAAACTGAATGTATGAGTATTTCGTTAGCTATGCCTCAAGTTCCTAAAACACGCATTAAACCAGAAGATTTAGATTTACCAAAGTGTGAACGCAAGGTATTACTTGCAGCACCTCGTGGATATTGTGCTGGAGTAGACCGAGCAGTTATTGCTGTTGAAAAAGCTCTTGAACTTCATGGTGCACCTGTTTATGTACGTAAGCAGATTGTGCATAATGTACATGTGGTAAAGACTTTGGAAGAAAAAGGTGCGATTTTCGTAGAAGAAATTGACGAAGTGCCAGAAGGTGCAATCACTGTATTCTCTGCGCATGGAGTATCTCCTGCAGTGGTTAATGCAGCTGAAGATCGGGGGCTTCGCACTATTGACGCAACCTGTCCATTGGTTACGAAAGTGCATCGCGAGGCAGTACGTTTCGCGAAAACTGACCACGATATTATTTTAGTTGGACATGAAGGTCACGAAGAGGTTGAAGGCACTATGGGGGAGGCTCCAGAGCATATTCAGCTGGTAAATGGGCCGCATGAAGTAGATAAAGTTGAAGTTCGCGACCCGAATAAGGTCATCTGGATTTCGCAAACTACACTTAGCGTTGACGAAACTATGGAGACAGTTCGTTTACTTAAAGAACGTTTCCCTAATCTCCAGGACCCACCAAGTGATGATATTTGCTATGCTACTACAAACCGCCAGGTAGCAATTAAGAAGATTGCGCCAAAGTCAGATCTTGTGATTGTAGTGGGTTCTTCTAACTCTTCAAACTCAGTACGTCTAGTAGAAGTAGCGCTAGACTATGGTGCAAAACGAGCAGAACGTGTAGACTTTGCAAATCAAGTAGATGAAAAATGGTTTGAAGGTGTATCAACAATTGGAGTAACTTCAGGTGCTTCCGTGCCAGAAGTGCTAGTGCAAGAAGTGATTAAACTCCTTGCAGACTACGGTTATGCAGATGTCGAAGAAGTAGTCACCGCAGAAGAAGACTTACTATTTTCACTTCCGAAAGAACTACGTTCAATGTTAAAGAATGATGAACGTGCTTTGGGTGGACGTAAGAGCGCCAAGCGGGTAGCGAAAAATAAAAAGTAGTATCTTATACTCAATATCCAGATTTATAAGAAAGCAGTTACTGAAGCTGCCACTACAATCATTACCAAACCAGTAATGATGACAAGCCATTCTTTTTGTGTCTTCTTAGTTTTCATGACTACGATTCCAGAAATTGTCGCACCAACAATTGAAACTTGAGATAGCACAAAACCTGTTGCAAGACCTAACATCGCTGGCTGTGCTGAGACTAGATAGCCTAGTGCTGCAACTGCGAAGAAGAAACCAGAAAAGATTTGCTTATAAGTTACTTTCTCTATGAAAATATTATGATGCTTTTTAAAGAAATCAAATATACCAAGTGCTAGGCCAAAAGTAGCCATACCCATTGCTTGAGGTAGGAACATGTGCAAGCCATCAGTATGTTTTGTGTACTGTGGCAATATTCCATATAGTGAGTACCCGATTTGTGCAATTAATAAAACTATGACTGCTTTCTTAAGCAAATCACTATTTCCTGGAGTAGCATGCTCTTGATAAGTAGTTAAGTATGCACCAATTAGAATGATAATAACTGCCAATGCACCAAATAAACGTGATTGTGCAGATGACCAGTTACCCAGCATAATTACACCCCAGAGTACATTCGCAGTAATCTGAAATGCAGTCGAAATCGGCATAGCTTTGGCAGAGCCTAAAACATTTCCAGAGACATCGCGTAAGCCGAAAGCTTTAATTGTCAAAACGTTACCGAAGGCCCAAGCGGCACCAGAGGCAAAAGCTAGCCAGAAGCTATAGCCACCAGGAGGGGCGAAATGCATAGTGGTCGCTAAAATAGTTGCAACAATTAGTGTGCCCCAAGTAGCACCGAAGATACCTTGTGTCGGAGTGCCACCAAACTTAGAAACTAACGTCGGGTATGCACTCCAGCCGATAATTGCAAGTAATGCGAAAAATAGTCCTATCATATTCATGAATACTTCTCCTACTTAACAGCTTCACCGATGAAATCAACATCGGATTCTAAGACAATATTTGAATAAGGTGTAACTTCACCAGTTCTGACCGTTGTAATATTATTTTCATCATTAGTCATAGCCTTCAATTTTTCGTGACTTACCCAAACAATTTCAACATTAGAGTCAAGTAATGCCTTGATGTCTTTTAACTGCTGTGGATTTTCACTTTTAAGCTCTTTGGCTAGGTAAACTTTCTGGATTTTCATTTGAGATAGAGTTGCTGCTAAGACATCAATAAAAAGTGGTAGTTTACGGGAAACTGCTAAATCAATTTTACGTCCATCATTTTTTATTGGAAGTTCAGCATCGCCAATAGTTAACCATTGAGTACGACCAATTTCTGAAATTGCATTACTTAAATGAGTATTTAATAAATTTGTTTTGCGCATGAGATTTTCTCCAGGATTCTGATATTGCTTAGTCGACTAGTTTTAAGCTAGTTTCTTCATAACTTCTGCTTTAGTTGGGACACTTGGTTGTGCGCCAGGGCGGGATACTGCTATTGAAGCTGCTGCAGCTGCATAACGCATTGCTTCTCCCAAATTGTCTAAATTCGTATCCAATTGAGTTACCAAAGCACCGATGAAGGTGTCACCAGCAGCAGTAGTATCAACTGCTTGAGTTTTGAAAGCAGGTACAGTTCCAGAATTACCATTATCATGCATAAAGAAAGCACCTTTTTCGCCAATAGTAATTATTACGGTCTTAATACCATTGTCAAAGTAGTATTTAGCATTTTTTACCAAAGCTTTTTCGTCAGTAACTTCGATGTTTGTTAATAAAAATGTTTCATGCTCATTTGGCACAATAATATCGGTTACTGCCAGAAGTTCTTTAGGTAGATTACCTGTTTCTGGCATAGGGGCTGGGTTTAACAGTGTGGTTACCCCATTTTTTCGGGCAATTTTGAAAGCTTCAGTTACCGCTTCAATTGGAACTTCTAATTGGGCAATTAGGAATTCAGATTCCGTAATTGCATCCTTATGGTCTTGGACATCTTCTATAGTAATGTCAGCATTAGCACCACCATAAATGTAGATAATATTATCGCCAGTTTCTTCTGAAACAGTGATATAGGCTTGTCCGGTTTCAGCCTTGTCTGAACGCATAACATGAGAAGTGTTTAAATTCTCTTCGTTCATATTTTCATCAATATCGAACTCTCTGCCCACTTTTGTAATCATGTGAACTTGTGCACCAGATCGGGCTGCTGCTATGCCTTGATTTAATCCTTTACCACCCATCATATTGGCTAATGAATTACTGGTATGTAAGGTTTCACCACTACCTCCAAAACGAGGTACAGAAACTACTCGGTCAATATTTGTGGAACCTAATACAGTTATGGTTTTTGGCATTGTAAAATCCTTTTTATTTTATTAGCATACGGCTTTGTATTTTAAGTTTTAATATTCTTTAAGATTTACAGTATATCGCAGACTTCCATTTAATATATTGGAAGATTGTCACGCTTCAATTTAAATTTGTCATAGGTAGTTTGTATTGTAAGAATATGAATTACAAAAATAGCGAAAGAATTGGCAATAAGCAGAAGTTCACGGAAAAGGAAAAAGAATTCCGTAGGACTATTCCTAAAAATTCGATAATGGGAATGCGTCTCGATGGACGCAGTTTTCACACGTTTACTAAACAGTTCGAACGACCTTATGACCGTACGTTGATGAAAGCAATGGATGCTGCTGCTATTACTATAGTTAGCAAAGTTCTCGATAATTCTATGTTTGCATATGTGCAATCGGATGAAATTAATGTATTCTTTTCGGACTTGATTACAGTTAAAAGACAGTTTGAGTTTAGTGGTAGAGAAGAGAAGTTGCTTTCAATTTCTGCCTCTGGAGCTACAGGGGGTTTTATGAAAAACTGTCCAAAAACTCAAGGAATTCCAATGTTTGATGCTAGGTTATTTCATTTGAAAAATTGTGATGAACTACAAGAATATATGGATTACCGTAGGTTAGATGCACGTAAGAATGCAGCCACAATGGCAGCAAGTGTTCTTTATTCTCATAAGAAACTTATGCACTTAAAGAATGATGAGCGGTTAGATTTATTAAAAGGTACTGAATATGAGAAACTTCCTGAAGATTTTTTCAATGGTAGATTAATCGTCAAAGAAAACTATGAGGCTGATATCACTTATTTTCATAAGAAAGAGAGGAAAGAAAAGACTCAGCATGTGATATGCAGTCGCTGGAAGGTTGAACCAGCATTACGTGATAGGACTGAAGAAATAGTTGAAAGCTTTCGTGAACGTATTGCAAAAACTTCACGTAGCCTTATATTAGCTAAGGGATAGAATATGAATAGAGTAGTAGCTTTCGATATTTTGAGTGAAGCTTCATATCGTTATGAAGGGTTATTATATGTTGCACTACAATCTAAGAAAATATCAGAAGAAGAGTATTTAACTAAAGCTAAAGAGCTAGATGGAATATTAGCTGATATTGATATGTCAGACTATCAAAATATGCTTAAATTAGCAGGGCAATTTGATGCAAAAATGGTGGTGTTGCAATGAAATTAACATCTGTAATTGAGAAGCGTATTTTTGGCAATGCTAAACCTAGTGAAAAACCTAAATTTTATTTTGTCGGTGGGCAGTCTGGCTCAGGGAAAACTGCAACAGTTAATACTTTAAAGCATGAACATAACTTGGTTTACATCAATCCCGATAAAATGCGGATTTATCATCCTAAATATAAGGATATTGTTATGGAAGGTAATGAGCTTGAGCTTGCTAATATAACTGCAGATTTTTCAAGGCAAATTACCCAAGAAGCTATTGATTATGCAATCAAACATGAGATTTCGTTTATTTTAGAGGGTACCTTTAAAAGGTTTTCTTATGTGCGAAATACTTTGCAAAAGTTTAAAGAAACTAATTTTAAAGTTAATGTAGTTGCCCTTTGTGTGCCCACAGAGATGGCAATTACAGCTTCAGTGTTGCGCTACTATAAATCACCTAGCAAGAACCGATGGGTAGATTTAGCTACTCATCAAGATTCAAACAAGAACGCTGAAATCACATACAAGAAAATCATCAATGCTAAATTGGCGAATTACTTTACGATTATGACTCGTGATGGGATAAAGACTGTTTACTATATTAAAGAATATAATTCTAATATTAAGAACGAAATACTTGAAGAAGTTAAATACTACCGCGATGTTAAACAGCTTGAATCCCCTGCACTAAAGAGTTTGCTTGAAGAATACGATGAAGTAAAACAATTGGCTAAGGATAATCCAAATCATAAAGATTTAAGCAACATGGTCAAATATTTAGCAGAATTAACAGATATAGAAAGAGATTTGAAAAATTATGAGTAAAAAACTTAAAGGAATCAGCACAGAGTATTTGTTTCACTTAGTGGCAAGTTTAGTGTTACTGTCACAGTTTGGCTATAACTTTCTTACAGTATTTAATATATTTTTATTGGGAGTAAACACTGCTTTAACAGCAGTAAACTTCATTGAAGAAAATATGCAGAAGAAGGGATGATTATTGTGCAAGGTTCTAACGATGAAGAATATGCAAGACGTATGGAAAGGCTTGAAGCACTAGCGGATGAGCCAATTCCAGTAGACGTTAGCTAAATATTATAAAAAGCTCCGAAAGCCTACTCGCTAGTTAAATAGTCATAGATATCCTGTCTCACAGGTTCTTCTAGTTTGAACTCTACACTCATGACTTTCTCATTTTTATCGTGTACATGAGGACGTTCCACTATAACTGAGTCTGTAGAAGCTCCGACAAAGTAAAGCTGTGTATCATTTTCTTTGCTATCTCGCTGAATAAATAGTAAGAATGGCTTCTTAGCTTCACCATATTTTCTTAGGTTTTCTTCTACATTAGTATTTTTACGTGATTGCCATAAAAAGATGCTTTCATTAAGGAACTTATCATTACCACGCATGCTAAGAATTCGGCTGTTCTTTTTGTAAGTTACAAACAATGGCCAATACCCACCAAATGGTTGCTTTGGGTAGCCATACATTCCAGTGTTATTAGTCTTATTGCGCAGAAGTAAACTTACATCACGGCGCGAATATTTCTCGTATAGTTTAAAGTTTCCATACTCAGGGTTAGCGAATTTACTTTGATAATTCTCTTCAGCTAAAGCCAAAGTGTTTGCTAAGAATCGTTTAAATATTGGATTTTTCAATGCTTCACTAAATAGCTGAGTTCTAACTACTTGATTATCTTTAACTTTAAGGAAGTTATTATTGTGGTACCTTCGCTGTTGTTCGGCACGACGATAGAAACTGCAATCTAAAAGTTGAGTAGCTGAGATGTAGTTTTCTTTTTCTAGTTCTGTTTTGCAAGAATCTAATAGTTGCTTAAGGTCAATAGTTTCTTGTTTTAACAATAATTTTAAGAGTTGAATTTCTTCATATCGTTTTCCTGAACTGATGAACTGCTCTGCCATTTCCAAGAAAATTCGCTCACTACTAGATATTTCTCCGGCAAAGTTAGGTTCAGTGTCTTTAACAAAATCAAAGTAAGTGGCGGTTTTGCTAGTATGCTTCCAAAAGTATGAGAGGTAATTTTCAATTGCATAACTGCCATATTTATCTAGTTCAAGTAGAGTAGGAGTCTTACCAGTTTTCATTCTGACATCACGATAATCTTGTTGAAGTTCACGCCTACCAAATGTCATCTTGGCAATAGCATTGAAAATCCGTTTGTCAGAAATTTCATCTAGCCAAATTGTAGATTCGCCTGTTAAGTATTTATTAGCCTCACGTGTGATACGACGGGCAGTGTCCATATCAGACTTCTTGCTTCCAGTTAGTGCAATAGGGATTAGATAGCTTTTCTTATCATTTTGGTAATTGCCAATAATATCAATTACTACTACGAAGTCTTTATTAGGGCTTTTACGTAATCCACGACCAAGCTGTTGCACAAAAATAATGGCACTTTCGGTAGGACGTACCATGATGATTTGGTTAACTTCGGGGATATTAACACCTTCATTAAAAAGATCCACCGTGAAAATATACTCTAATGAGCCAGGTTTATCAGATTGTAAACTTGCAATAGCTTCGTTACGGGCCTTGCTGCTATCTTCACCAGTTAATGCCTTCGTATGATAACCAGCTTGTTTGGCAAATTCTGCAGCAAGTTCTTTAGTGTGTTTTTTCGTACTACAGAAGACTAGTCCTTTAAGAGTTCTACCGCTATAGCCAAAGAATTTGGCTTGGTTAATGATATGTTTTACCCTTTGTTTAAGCTGGATTTGATTGAAATCTCGATAGGATAACTTCTGATAACTATCGTCTTCTTCGTACTCAATATCAGCAATACCGTAGTAGTGAAACGGACAGATTAAGTCTTCTGCTAACGCATCTTGTAAGCGAATTTCACCAGCAATATTGTGCTGAAAGATTTCATAAACCAATTCAGGATTGTTAGTGCGTTCTGGAGTGGCAGTAAGACCAAGTATGAACTTTGGCTTGAAGTAGTTTAAGATTTTTTGATAACTATTAGCTGCAATACGATGTGCTTCATCTACAATAATCAAGTCGAAATAATCAGCTGGAAAAGCTTGATAGTTTTCTGGCTTTTGCATGGTTTGCACAGTGGTAAACACCATGTCTTTACCTTGAGCGTTATTTTGTCTGACGAACTTCCCAAGCTCATTTATATTTTTATCAAAGATTGTAGCGAAACTTTTCCTTGCTTGATCCACAATCTGCTCGCGATGCGCCACAAATAGGACTTTTTTAAAACGTAATTCCTTAACTGCAAAAGCTGCTGCATAAGTTTTACCAGTGCCAGTGGCAGAGATCAGTAAAGCTCTATCATCTTTAGAGTCTTGAATCTGCTTTAAAGATTTGATGAAATCTTGCTGCATTGTATTAGGTTTTAAATCGTGTTCTTGTGCAGCAGTCTCAACCTTTTCAATATACTTCCAGTGCGTCTTAGTGCTTTCATGCTTTTGAACATAACTAACAAGCCATTCATCAGTGACATGCGTGATATCTTCATGTTTCCAATAATCATCAAAGGCTTCTTCAAATTTATGGAGGTATTCACTTTGGGAAGACATGTAGAGCTTGTTATTCCACTCCACATTGCGACGAAGCCCAGAACCAGTTAAGTTTGAGCTGCCAAGCAACATAGAGACATGGTCGTCATAGTAGAAAGCGTAAGTTTTCGCATGGAAACCCCTGCGTTTAAACTTCTCAGTTTCAAAAAATCGGACTTCAATATTAGGAATTTCATTAAGTTTACGAATAGCTTCAGGTTCAGTGAAATATAGGTAATTGCTGGTGAGAATTTGCCCAGTTATATTTTTATTTTTAAGTTCACTAAGCCTGCCAAGGATAGTTTGCACGCCACCAAGAGTTATAAAAGCAACGGATATTTTGAAGTGGTTACAAGCAGTGATTTGTTTATCAATCTCGTTAAAAATTGTGCTGGATTTACTGTCAATGAAATCAGGAGTTAATAGTTCATTTCCACGTTCCTTAGCTTGGTCAATCATTGTTGATTGAAAGCCACTAAGAATAGAGTGGTGTGTGCTGTGCTCCATTAACCTTTTGCCTTGTTTTGTATGTTTAGTACAAGACAATTATAGGTTAGTTATAAGCTGGGAAGTGTAGGTAGGAGTTATAAGATGAGTAAAAACATACCTTAATTAGTTCTATAAATAAAATAAGGTTAAAGTTAGGTTATGAAAACAATCAAAGTAGTTGCTGCCATTATTCTCGATAATAATAAAGTCCTAGCCACTCAAAGAGCTACAGGTGATTTTGAAGGTGGTTGGGAATTTCCAGGTGGAAAAATTGAACCTGGTGAAGAACCTAAAGAGGCGCTGATTCGTGAAATTAGAGAAGAATTAAATGCAGACATTAAAGTGAGAGAGCATTTATGTACTATTGACTACACTTACCCTACTTTTCATTTAATTATGGATTGTTATGTTTGTTCCCTAAAAGGAAAATTTGAGTTACTAGAGCATAAAGATGCTAAATGGGTAGATGAAGCAAATATTGATAGCTTGGATTGGCTCCCAGCTGATATTCCAATCATTAAAGAAATAAAGAAGAAATTGTTTTAGTTAGCCTTCAGTTAGATAGTCGTAAATATCTTCTCTGACTGATTCTTCCAGTTTTAACTCAGCATGTAGAATAGGTTTCTTATCAGACTCACGTATTGTTTCAGTAAACTTAGAAACTTTGGACATACCTAAAAAATAAAAATCTTTCTCATTATCATCTTTTTTAACATAAACCATAAAAGGCTTTTTCTTTGCGCTAAATTGCTGAAGCCTTTTTGCTGTATCAGCTATTCCAGTTCTTGATTCCCAAAGGAAAACCTCACGATTCAAAAACCTATCATTATAGTCGATATTCAAATCTACATCTGCAGCTTTATTATATGTAACAAAGAGAGGCCAGTAATCACCTATTGGATTGCTTGGATACCCGCTAGCCATAAACCCACTTTCATCTTTAGGGTTATTTAACAGCCATGCGACATCTCGTCGGTTATATCGTTCAAATAGTTTGAAATTTCCTACTTCAGGATTGCTGAACTTTGTTTTATATAATTCTTGAGCAAGCTCGAGGTTTTGTAAAAAGTACTTTTGAAAAACATCGCTCTCTAATGCTGTAGAAAAACCTTCAGATTTTGTAAGAAGGTCACCTTCTTGGACTATAAATTCATAACCTTTATACCGTTTTTTCTGAGCAGCATTATTAAAGAATTTTCCACTTAGTAAGTTGATGGCTGATTCGTTATTTTCTTGGCATAAAGTTGATTCACAGTTCTCGTTCAAAGAAATAACTGAAATACTTCCCTTTTTAAGAATTTCATTGAGTATTTCTAACTCTGCATAACGTTTTCCGCTTCCTAAAAACTGTTCAGCAATCTCAAGATAGATTCTCTCATCTCTTGTCATATTTCCCTGTAATGATGTATCAGTTTCTTTCACAAACTCAAAATAATTCGCTGGTCCTTTGCTCTTATGTTTAGCAAAATAACCGTAATAAACAGAGAGAGCGTATTCTCCAAAAGAGTATAAATCTAACAATGTAGGGATTTTACCTACGATAGTTTTTACGTTGAAATAATCTTTTTGTAGATCTCTTTTTGTAAAACTCATCTTTGCAATAGCAGCAAAAATCCTTTCTTTGGATATTGCGTCAAACCAGACTGTCGATTCTCCCTTAATGTATTTATTAGCTTCAAGAGCTGTTCTCCTCGCCTCATCTTTATTAGAAAGCTTTCTACCTGCTAAAGCAGTCGGAACTAAATAGCTTTTCTTATCATTTTCATAATTTCCAATAAAATCAATAACAACTACAAAGTCCTTGTCCTCAGCCTTCCTCAAGCCACGACCAAGCTGTTGGACAAATATAATTGCGCTCTCTGTAGGCCTTACCATTAAGATCTGATTCACTTTAGGAATATCAATGCCTTCGTTAAAAACATCTACTGTGAAAATATATTGTAAAGAATCTTCATCATCTGACATCAAACTCTTAATCGCATCTTCACGATTTTCAGCTCTGTCTTCACCTGTCAGAGCAACTGTACGGTAGCCAGCTTGATGATTGAACTCTTCTGCAAGTTCCTTAGCTTCCTTCTTAGTACTACAGAAAACAAGCCCTTTCAAAGATTTGCCACTATATTTAAATTTTTCTGCATTGTTAATTATATGTTCAGTTCGCTTCTCCAACAAAAGCTTCCTAAAATCCTTATGTTCAATTTCTTTTGGAGCATTTTCTTCTGTATACTCTAAATCTTCAATACCATAGTAATGAAATGGGCAAACAAGTTCTTCTTCTAAAGCATCTTTAAGTCTTACCTCACCAGCAATATTATGATGGAAAATTTCGTAAACTTTTTCAGGGTCATCAGTTCGTTCTGGAGTAGCGGTAAGGCCTAAAACAAACTTGGGGTTGAAATAATCTAGAATTTTTTCATAGCTATTTGTGGCAACTCGGTGAGATTCATCGATGATTATCAAATCAAAGTAGTCAGGTTTAAACTGTTCATAATTTTTTGACTTTTGCATAGTCTGAACAGTAGTAAATACTAAGTCTTTATCTTTAGCCTGATTTATCCGAACAAACTTTCCTAGTTCATCTATATCTTTGTTAAAGACACATGCAAAGCTTTGTCTTGCTTGATCCACTATTCGTTCTCTATGAACTACAAAAAGAACTCTTTCAAAACAAAGTTCTTTGGCTGCAAAGGCTGCCGCGTATGTTTTCCCAGAACCAGTAGCTGAAATAAGCAAAGCTCGTTCTTGCCCTAAGTCTTTGATGTCTCGTAAGTTATCGATAAAGTTTTGTTGCATAGAGTTAGGTGTTAACTCTGCATTTTTAGAATTTCCAGTGTTTTCTTCTAATGCTTTTAATCTTGATTTGGAGTCTAAATACTTAGCTTCGTAAGTCTCTAGCCATTTTTCGTTAACTTTAGTTATGTTTTCGCTATTCCAATACTTATTAAACTTGTTTTCAAAGTTATTCAAGTATTCACTTTGCTTGGACATATAAAGTTTATTATTCCACTCAATATTTTTGCGTAAACCGGAACCAGTTAGGTTAGAACTACCTAGCAATATTGAAGCGTAATCATCGTAGTAAAAAGCGTAAGTTTTTGCATGGAAACCTTGGTTTTTAAACTTTTCAGTTTCAAACACTCGAACTTCGATATTTTCTATTTCGTTAAGTCTCCGAATAGCTTCTGGCTCAGTGAAATATAAATAGTTACTTGTAAGAATCTGACCGGTAATATTTTTATCTTTTAACTCGCTAAGTTGACCGAGGATAGTTTGCACACCACTGAGAGTTATGAAAGCAACTGATATTTTGAAGTTATTACAAGCAACAATTTGCTTTTCAATTTCATCAAAAATCGTTGGTGCCTCATTATCGATGAAGTGTGGGGTTAAAGTTTCTTCTCTACGTTTATCAGCTTCATCAATCATCATTGATTGGAATCCATTAAGAATCGTATTATTTATCTCAGCCATTAGTATCCCGTTTATTTGTGTACTTTATATAAAGCAATTATAAGATAGTTATAAATTAGGAACTTAATATATCGGTGGTTAGGCTATAGTTTTCTTTTATTTACGATACTCATACTGAAAATAGCTCTGTATGATTTTAGTTTTATTTTTCCCAAAAAATATAAGTCTATTTTTATTAAAGATTAGAAGTTTGTATATTCTACACAAGAGCTTTTCTATTATTGGAAGAATACTCTTCAATAACCTTTGAGATAGGGTTTAAGTATTCAAAAGCGGGGCAACGATCTTCCTTAGGCTTTTTTATGCAGCCACAAGAAGATGGTTTATTGCCATGTAAGTATTCTATTGCTTCATTTATCTCATTTTTAACGATATCGTAGTTTTCTATTGAAAATTCAAAATGAACTCCTATTTTAATTGCATAATCACCGTTGAATAAATCTAATTGTACTATTACTGTGGCTTTGTTTTATCCCGTTTCTTTCCAAAATTACTATTACTTATTGTGTCGGCATTTAACCGTGTAAAAGTTTTTATTTCATCACGGGTAAACGGTTATGCCGACTCCGGCATCGTCTAGGAGTTTCTTTATTGGTGAATCAGTATTTTTTGGGCTTTTTCGTCCACCTTTTTATCAACATCATAGTAGCTAAGACTCTTTTTATTCTTTGGGTAGTTTGGTCCTAGAAAGTGTTGTGTTGTACCTTCATCAGGTGCTAGCCATTGTTTGCTAGGGGAATCATTTCTTCTTCTGCTACAGCTTGCTGATACCTATACCTAAAATACATATCATCAGTACGGGTGCTGTTAAAGCGTTTAAGATTCGTTTTCATTGTTGAACTATACACTGCCGCAGCATATTCACCAAGAACAGTTTTATCAATAACAGGATTAATAACATCATTCTCTTTTAGATAAGTAATTACTGAACGGAATTCAAAATTACTAAATACATTGCTATCTAATAGCCAAAGATTAGGGTGATGAGTGGTTTTAGTCAATGTAGTAGCCTTCTCGCCAGTTACCCTCTTCATCAAAAGCCTCGGCAATAACATCATCTAAAACATGCTTTTTATATGTACGTTTAGCTTGGCGCGCTTCTACATCAGCTTTGTATTTCTCAAGGTCTTCACGAGGATAATAATAAACACCACCTACAACCTTGTGCCGGAAAATATGTTCCCAGTTCCTAAGAGCTTCTACGTCAATCCTGTATTCTTTAACTGCTTGAGTTTCCTCAACCCACTCAACAGGTTCTTCACTTCCTTTTTCCATTGTCCTTTCGCCTTTCTTTCAATCGTGTGGATATATTTTATTAGGAGTGTCCTAAATCGTTAATGCCATTAGAGTATGAGAAATAAAACCAACGGAAAATAATAAATATGTAGTATGGAACTTAAAGTTATTGTTTTAAAAATTCTTTAACAAACTTATACTTCTTTGCTAGCTTTTCTTTGGTCTTCTCATCTTTTAATGCTGCCACTCGTGTAGGGTTGGTGTTATCTTTTACATCAGCTAATTTAACTTGGTGGGCAATAGGATTAGCTTTTACTCGAGTTAGGTATTCTTTTAAAGGTTCACCTTTTCGTTTAGTCATTGCATCGACACCAGCAACCACGGATTGAGAGAAGCCGAGTTTTCGTAAGTCTTCTAAGGTAATTTCAGTATCCTCAACTACATCATGAAGCCAGCCAACAGCGACTGTTTCAGGATCAGCACCTTCATCACTAAGTGTCTTAGCAACTCGTGCTGGATGAGTAATATAATCAATGCCAGATTTATCTACCTGGCCCTTATGTGCTTTAATGGCTAATTCTTTAGCTTTCAATATAGTTTCATCGTTCATAATTTAATTGTATTGGGCTCCTATGACAATTATTGTGAGAGGCTATATTGCTACTTGCTGCAAATGGCTACCTGCGTGCTAAAATTCAGTTTAGAATCATGATGATAATTAGGGAATATACTCAAGCTGATGATATAGCTACTCAAGAAGTATTCTTTAAGGCTGTGCAGCAATCTAACTCAAAAGATTATTCTCCTGACCAAATTAATGCTTGGCTAAAGTCCGGAAGTGATATTGAGATTTGGCGGCAGAAACGTCTTGCCGTTAAGACTTATATCGCTGAGATTTCAGGTAAAGTTGTTGGTTTTACTGACGTAAACGCACAGGGTTATATCAACATGATATTTGTTGATACTGATTATTCTGGTATGGGTGTAGCTACAGAACTTCTTGATAAGGTGACTGCAGTTGCTATGGATATGGGCTGTAAAGAATTAACTGCACATGTGAGTATTACTGCTAAACCATTTTTCCTGAAACAAGGCTTTGAAGTAGTGAAAGAATGTCAGCGTAGTTTGTACGGTGTGGGATTCATAAATTATGCAATGCGTAAAAGGCTTGTTATTTAGCTGTATAACTTTACCTGCGTGATAAAATCAGTATCAAGCTCTGTCTCTTTAATAAGCAGAATAATTCACAAACTTAGCTCCTTGTAAAGAAAGTTGGTCTCATGTTAAGCATCGGTATCGTTGGTATGCCAAACGTCGGAAAGTCGACACTATTCAATGCACTTACTAAGAATGAAGTGTTAGCAGCTAACTATCCTTTCGCAACTATCGAGCCAAACGTAGGAGTGGTGCCACTTCCAGATGAGCGTCTTGAAAAGCTTGCGGAAATTTTCAAATCAGAAAAGATTCTGCCAGCTACAGTTTCTTTTGTGGACATTGCAGGTATCGTAAAGGGTGCTAGTGAAGGTGAAGGCCTTGGTAACAAGTTCTTAGCAAACATTCGTGAGTCACAAGCAATTGCGCAAGTAATTAGAGTATTCGATGATCCAGATGTAGTGCACGTAGACGGTAAAGTAGACCCAGCTTCAGATATGGAAACTATCAACACGGAACTAATTCTTGCAGATATGCAGACACTGGAAAATGCAATTCCCAAGCTGGAAAAAGAAGTTAAAATTAAGAAAGCTGGACCAGCTCGCCTAGATGCATACAAAGAAGCACAAAAAGTACTTGAAGAAGGCAAGACTATCTTTGCTTCAGGTATTGATACAGAGCACTTAAACCAGTTAAACCTATTGACTTCAAAGCCATTCATCTACGTATTTAACGTAGATGAAGCAATCCTTAATGATGAGGGTAAGAAACAAGCACTTCGTGATTTAGTAGCACCTTCAGAATGTGTATTCTTAGACGCCAAGATTGAATCAGAACTAATTGCGCTAGATCCAGAAGATGCACAAGAACTACTAGAATCAACAGGGCAGACCGAATCAGGTCTTGACCAACTAGCTCGTGTAGGCTTCTCAACTCTAGGACTACAAACTTACCTAACAGCAGGGCCAAAAGAAGCTCGTGCTTGGACTATCAACAAAGGCGATACAGCTCCACAGGCTGCAGGCGTAATCCATAGTGACTTTGAGCGTGGGTTCATCAAGGCAGAAATCGTTAGCTTCGATGACCTAATGGATACTGGCGCAATGAACGAAGCCAAAGCCAAAGGTAAAGTCCGCATGGAAGGTAAAGACTACATCATGCAGGATGGAGATGTGGTTGAGTTTAGGTTTAATGTGTAATTTCTGTGTATGTAAATTTGTAGTTTGGATTTAATTATATGAGGTGGAGTTTGTATGAATACAAAAAAGTTAAGTCCGGCGCTTACTGTCATGCTTAAAGATGCATTAACAGAGGTATATTGGTATAAAAATGATTTAAAAACTTTTGTTATCGGTAGTGGAATCCCTGTAGGTATCGTAAATCAGGTAAATTGGGATGATTATAAGAGAGAGTGTGTTTCACTAATAATTGACAAACTTCAAAATCAACCTGAATTGTATAGTGAAGCACTTTTGAAATTAGCATATGATGTTTATTCTGTAAAAGATCCAAAATGGCTATTGTCAGTTGACGGTGGAGAAGCAAAGTATAAATCTGCATTAGAAAAACTAGAAATATACAGAAAACATTCTGCACCAATAGAATCCTGGAGGGAAGAACAATATCGAGCTTCCTCTAGAAGAGAGAGTATGCAAAGAGAATTAGACAAAAAAGATGATATGCATAGAAGTGTAAAAAAACTTCGTGGTTCCTTTGCAGAGTTAATGACATTTGGTAAACAAAGACGCGGATACGCACTTGAAAAATTTATACAGCGTATTTTTATGTTATTTGATATAGATTCTAGGGGCCCTTTTAAAATACAAGGTGAGCAAATTGATGGAGCTTTTGTATTTGAAAATACAGATTATTTGTTAGAGGTAAGATGGCGCAAGGATAAAGCAACTCAAGCAGACTTAGCTGTATTTTCTGACAAAATTAATCGCAAACTTGATAATACTCTAGGTCTTTTTATTTCCATGGAGGGTTTTAATGAGCAGGCTTTGTCCTATAAAGGTTTTGATAGGCCAAGGTTACTGCTAATGGATGGGGTAGATGTTAGCGCTATATTGGAAGAGCAAATTACTTTACCTGATTTGTTGCATAAAAAACGTAGGCATGCTGCTGATACTGGTGAAATATTTATTTCAGCTTTTCAGCTTTCATAGAATTAACGCTGAGATAAATTTTTACAGCTAAAATAATTAAACATTAGAATTATATATCATATTTCAATCACAGTAGCTAAGTGAATTATTCTTATTATTGCTTATTCCAACACAATAAATATCGATAATAAAAAGCTCGTTTTATATTTGCTCCTGGCAAAAGTTTTGATAATTGCTGTCTAATTTCACTAAGACTTTCTTTGGAATCAGCCACTTTGTAGCCAATGATGTCGTGATATTTATTATGCTTGTGTAGTATATCTGCAATTCTGATAGGGATTACGTGTAAACCAGAGATAATCCAATCAAGGATAGTTTTGTTTCCCGCTAAGCCGACTACTAGCAGCATGCCTTTGGGAGCTAGTAATTCTTTTACTTGTTCTAGGGGCGTTTCTAAATCCATATGATGTAGCGAAGCGACGAATATAATTAGCTCAAATTTGTCCGTAGTTTTACTAGTAAAATCCTGAAAGTTTTCTTGTATCAATGTGACATTGCTAATATTTTCTAAGCATTTTCGGTTTTGGAAGAAATATTTTTTATCTGGTTCAATTGCGATAACACTTTTTACAAATGGTGCTAATTTTTGTGGTAACAAGCCATCACCACAGCCGATATCTAACACTTTGCTAGGTTGCTTTTCCTTTGCTATTTCAATGATTCAAGGAAGATAGGCATTGTTATGGTTCCAGTAATCTTCCATATTTTTTATTATGACAGCAGGGTGAAATCATTTTTAATTTTGCGGAAACTTCCAGTTTGTTTGTAATAAAAACTCATACTTTCGGACTATATATTTTAGTAGTCATTATTCTTTAGAATAGTGGCGTACCTTAAGGTTATTTTCACTTAACTCTAAACCTTGGAAAGTAGGGTGATTATATGAGCAAGAAAAAGCAAAAGGTAATCCAGAGCGTAGAGCCTTACGTGGCTTCTAGTGCTAAGGAAAACCCGACATCTTTGTACAACATCCTTCGTCGTTATGCAATGAAACTCTCAACTTACTATATGGACGTTGCGCGTAAGCAACGTAAAGGTAAGGATGCTTGGGAGTATGAGGAAGATAAGCGACTTTGGGAAGATGTGCATAAAGTTGATCGTAATAATATCTATCAGATTTCCAAAGTAATGAATCAAGTGATTAACAAAATGCGTGAGGTTGAGCTTAGAATAGCTTAATCAAACTCATGGATTACGCTAACCTTTCTTAGGTTGTGTATTTCATTATTATTTCTCTTACATATAAAAATAGGGTCACTTCCGTAGTGGCCCTATTTTTATGTTTGTTTTAAGTATTAGTGTTTCTTAGAAACTGTTTCAGCATCTGTAATGTCATCAAGGTTAGTAACATCTTCAGTTTCTGCTGCATCGTATTCTGGAGTTAGCTCAGTCTCTTCACCAGCATCAGATAGGTGTGCATCAAAGTCTTCTTCAGACATATCATCAGAAATCTTAGCTTCAATGCTCTTGCGTTCCGCAGAGCCACCAGTTAGTGCTCCAGAGCTTCCAGCTTTAAGCTCAGCTAGACGAGCTTCAACTTCACTCTGTTCGCCAAGGTCTTCTAGTTCACCAAATTGTGATTCTAGACTTACGTTAGCAATTTCAGCCTGTCCACGAACTTCAGCTTCTTGCTGACGAACCTTCTCTTCGAAGCGGTTAATATCACTAGTAGGGTCCATAATATCAATTGCTTTAACAGAGTTTTGTAGCTGTGCCTGAGTAGTAGCATTACGTTGACGAGCAACTAAATCATCACGCTTCTTCTTAAGATCTTCTAACTTGAACTTCATAGTGCTCAAACCATTCTTAAGCTTTTCTACGACTTCACGTTGCATTTGAATGTTTGGCTCTGCTGCACGGGCATCTTTTTCAGCAGTCATCTGACGTTGAATCGCAATCTTGGCTAGATTGTCGAATTTCTCAGCATCGTTTGGGTTGCCTTGCTGACGGAACTGGTCCGCGCGCTGTGAAGCTGCAAGTGCTTTCTGGCCCCATTCATTAGAAGCACGTACGTCTTCATTGTAATCTTGTTCTTGCATTCGCAGGCCACCAATTGTCTGTGCAATTGATTTCTCTGCTTCAGCTATATTGTTAGTGTAGTCGCGGATAAGCTGGTCGATCATTTTCTGTGGATCTTCAGCTGAGTCAAGTAGATTGTTAATATTAGCTTTAGCTAGCTGAGCCACACGCCCAAAGATTGATTGCTTAGCCATGATTATTTAGTTCCTTCCAATTTTAAAAAGCTCATTATTAATAGAATAATACAGTTTTGTGTTCTTTTACTATTTTATTTAGAATAGTCCGCCTGAGCCACCACGGTCATCAAAGCCGCCGAAGCCGCCTCCAAAACCGCCGCCACCGCCAAATAAGTCGTCATTGCCGCCACCTTGGCCACTATTAAGAATGCTATTTATTAGGATGCCACCAAGAACCGCACCACCTAAACCATTGCCAAAGCCACCACGGTTGCCATAACCTTGCATGCCGAAGCCTTGAACATCCTGCTGTGCTAATTGATTAGCTTGGGCAGCCGCAGCTTCTGCTTGACGTGCATATTGTAGTGCAGTAGTTGGGTCTGATTGTGCGACTTGTAATGAAACATCAAGATAACGCTGTGCTTCTGCTAGAGAAGTGCGGGCATTTGGGCCAACGCCTCCACGACGAGCATGGATATAATCAGTCACAGCTTGAATTTGAGTTTGTGCACTCATAGTAACTTGATCAAGCTGTTGTGTAGCACGTTGCGCTTGCTGCTTCTGATCACGAACTTCGTTTAACTTATCTTCTAAGTTGCTTTCTGCTTCTTGCAAAGAACGCAAAACGCCTATTGGATCAATCTTCCCGCTAGCCATATGGTCTTTAACTTGAGAAACTGTTGTTTCTGTACGAGCAATTGCCCCTGGAAGTTCTGGAGTGCTCTGTGGTGAACTAGCTACATTTGCTCTTGCTTCAGCTAAATCAAGATCTACTTCATTAAGTGCTTGTTGTAAACGAGCATTTGCATTATCTAAATCGTCTTCAAGTGAGGTAACTGATTTAGTAAGTGTCTGTGCCTGTAAAATTGCATCTTCAGCAGCTCGGACTGCCACAGCAGCTTGACCGTTATCGTGTTGTGACACTTTAGTTTTGGCAGCTTCAACTGCACTGCCAACGAAAGCTAAACGATCTTCAGCTTGAGTTACATTATCTTTGACGGATTCATAAGCACTAGGCTTATACTTCTTTTCTAGGCGTTCCAGTACACTAGCAGCACCTTTAAGCTTTGGACCTAATTTCATAGCTGCTTCATTGATACTGGTAATAGCATCTGGAATATTACTCTCTAGCTTACGAAGTTCATTGAAAGATTCTACTTGTTCGTTAAGAGTTTTATTAGCCGCTTCACAACGGTGAATTATATCTACATAAGCTCTACGTTTTTGTGCGTCAGGAGTTTGTTCACCGTCATAGCCTTCAAGGCTGGCTTGTAATTTGAAAGAAGCATCCAAATGATCTTGTGCTTCTTGCAAAGCTTTTTTAAATGGTGCTACGGATTTTTCATCATATGATGCTTCAGCAAAACCAAGTTCTTGTTGGCTAGTTTTAACTGCATCGTCAGTCTGCACTAATAATGCTCCAGCTTTTTTGCCGAGTTCCTCAGTGGAAAGTGCAGCTAGACCTGATTTATTGCCAGCAGTTTTACCAGATTCAAGCTGTTGCTGCGTGCTACGACGTTTACGGAGATAGTAGTAGCTACCTGCTCCTGCTGCTACTAATAAACCAAGTGGTACTGCTCCAGAATCGCCGGCACTAGAGCCACCATGCTTAGTTAAATCATCAGCAATACCTAAAGCTGCTTGTGCATAATCACCTTGTTTAAGTTCTGGAATTGCTACCTCTTGAACGAGTTCGTCACGAGTATTTGAAGACATTAATTGATTTGAAGTGTTTAGATTTGCTTGGTGAGTTTTAGTTGCGACACTTAGTAATACGTCTTTGGTGCCGAAGCTATTCATATTTGCAACTTCTTCACCCCAAGCATCAGCAGTGCTTGGATTAGAAAAATCGTCTACGTAAACAACAACAAGATTAATACCCTGTTTTTTATAAAGTTTACTTTGGGCAGCTTCAATTTCTTGCTGTTGAGCTGAAGTTAGTACCCCTGACTGGTCAATCAGCATATTCCCTTTAAGGGTAATAGGGGATTCCGCAGTCGCAGCAATCGGAGCAAAAGCAAATAACGAAACTGTTGCTATTGCGCCATTTGCAACTGCTTTTTTTATATTTTTTCTAAACATTAATTAATACCAACTGAAATAGAGCTTACACTTATTCTTGTTTATAACTTTAGCTTTTAATAGGTAATTAAAGAATACTTTAGCTAAGTTTTTCAGTATATTCACAGTAAAAATTATTTTAAAGTTCAGTTTTATAGTTCAGGGTAGTAGTATCAATATGGAGGAGTATATATGGAGCCTATAAATAACAATCGTGCTAAAGTTTTACCGTTAGTATTGTGTGCTATTTTAGGCGGTGGTATTGCAACTGGAGGCAATATTGCATACCAAAACCATATGGCGGCTAGTAATTCCCTAACTAAATCTACTACGACTAGTGTAGGCCTAAGTGGAAGTGAAAAGAACAGCGACAAAGTTAGTGCAGTTGCTGCCAAAGCGCTTTCAAGCGTAGTAACAGTAGGAGTAGTTGGTGATTCGCAGTCGGGTAGTGGTTCTGGTGTAGTTATTGATGACCAAGGTCATATTATTACTAATAACCATGTAGTAACAGTAGATGGACAGGTTTTAAATCCTAATATTCAAGTTAAAGATAGTAACGGTGACGTATATTCAGCGAAAGTTGTCGGTAAGGATCCAACTTCAGATTTGGCAGTAATCAAAATAGATAATGCTAAGTTACCAGCTATTGAATTTGCAGATTCTGATAAACTCGCTGTTGGGCAAACTGCAGTTGCGATTGGAGCTCCATTAGGGCTTAGCGAGTCAGTTACTGATGGTATTATAAGTTCGTTAAACCGCACAATCACAGTTCAGTCTTCAGATCCGGAAGAATCTTCAAGCAAGCAAGATCAGCAAAGTGATAAAGATCAAGAAAATGAACAGAGCCAACAAGAACCGTTTAAGTTCCAACTGCCTGATGGTTCTACTAGTCAAGATTCTGGTAGTACAGTAGCTTTAAATGTGATTCAGACAGATGCAGCAATTAATCCTGGTAATTCAGGAGGCGCTTTATTAGATGAAGATGGTAAGTTAATCGGTATTAATGTGGCAATTGCATCTGCGACCGGTAGTGAGACACAGACTAATGGAAATATCGGAGTAAGTTTTGCGATTCCATCTGAAAATGTGCAACGAGTTGCAAACGATATTATTAAAAATGGTAAGGCTACTCATGGTTATTTGGGCGTATCTATAACTTCACACCCTGCCGGTGGAAATGAAAAGACAGCTTCATTTAGTGATGGTGCTCAGTTACAAGAAGTGACTAAAGGTAGCCCAATGGAGCAGGCTGGTTTCAAAAAAGGTGACATTATTACCAAATTTGGTGATAAAGAAATTGCAGAATCTGGTGACCTTTCAGCAATTGTTCGTGCTACTGCACCAGGTAGTAAAGTAGAAGTAGAATTTAAACGTGATGGTAAAGAGCAAAAAACTACTGTCACAGTAGGAGAAAATAAGTAATGAAAATTGTCTCTTTAGTTAAGTTTGTGCCTGATGCACAATTCGAGCAAAATTTTACCGAAGATAAAGTAGTAGATCGTTCGGAAAGCGTACTTTCAGAACTTGACGAATATGCAATTGAACAGGCATTAATTTTAAAAGAAAAACATGATGATGTTGAGACTATCGCCTTGACTATGGGGCCAGAAAAAGCCGTAAATGCTGTCAAAAAGGCTTTACAAATGGGTATTGACTCAGGTGTGCATTTAACAGACTCAACCCTTGCTGGTTCAGATACTATTGCAACTGCAAAAGCATTAGCAGCAGCAATTAATAAAATTGGCGATGTAGATATAGTCATTACTGGGATGGCATCTACTGACGCAGAGACTTCACTAGTGCCAAGTATGCTTGCTGAGGTATTGGCTTGGAATCAAGTAACCCTTGTTTCAGAAGTTTCATTAGTAGATGCTAAGTTAACAGCACGCCGTGATTTAGAAAATCACAGTGAAACTGTGGAAGCCACTATACCGGCAATAGTGTCAGTGACTGATCAAAGTAATACACCACGTTACCCAAACTTTAAGAGTATCTTAGCTGCTAAGAAAAAAGAAATTAATAAATTTAGTCTTGCTGATATCGAATTGCATAAAGCACCAGAGTCGTATTCAGAAGTTGTTGATATGCAACAACGAGTTGATCGAGAAGCAGGCGAAATTATCAAAGATAGTGATACAGCTGCTAGCCAGTTAGTAGACTTTTTAGAACAGCGTAATTTGATATAGGACAGGCATAGTGAAGAATATTTTAGTGGTAATTGATGCAGTAGATACTGGTTTAAAACATGGAGCAAAAGAACTATTAAGTTATGCAAAAGCTCAAGGAGTTGCAGCACTATACACCGCAACTGCAACTAACGAAATTATTGAAGAAAGTGTGAAATACGGCGCGGACGTAATTTACGATGCAACTGAAGTAACTGCACAAAAAGTGGTAGTAGATGCATACGCGACGAGTATTACTGAGCTAGTTAAAGCTGAGGGCTTTAACGCGATTTTATTTACTCAAACTCTGGCTAATGCTGAAATCGCTGCACGAGTTGCAGTGAAATTGGAAGCTGGAATTTTGAGTAAAGTAGTAACCTTAGCAGATGATTTGACTGCAATCCATGCTTCATTTGCTGGAAGGTATGCAGTTACTACTAAGGTAACTAGTGATGTAGTTATTATTCTGGCTAAAAAAAATGCTTGTGAAGCAAAGAAGCAGGAAAGTAAACCAGAAATTGTAAAACTTGGTGCAGTAGAACTTACAAAACCACAGACTAAAATTATCGAAGTTACCGAAAAGCCTGTTACTGAGCGACCAGAACTTACTGAAGCAGATATTGTCGTTGCTGGTGGCCACGGTACGGGAGGTGATTTCAGTGCAATTGAAGAGTTAGCAGATACTTTAGGCGCTGCAGTCGGTTCTACTAGGGCGGCTACTGATGAAGGTTGGATTGCACATGATACTCAAGTAGGACAAACAGGTGTCACTGTTTCACCTAAACTATATATTTCTGCAGGTATTTCAGGAGCTATTCAGCAGAAGTCTGGAATGCAAACTTCAGAAAATATCATAGCAATTAATTCAGACCCTGATGCATCAGTATTTGAAATCGCAGATTTTGGAATCATTGGGGATTTGCATGAAGTGCTACCAAAAATTACTGAAGAAATTAAAAAACGTAAAGGTACATAAGGTTTATTGGTTAGGGTAGTTAAAAGTTTGTGAAGTTTCCAAAACTTCATCAATTGCACCCTTAAAGCCATTTTGACGCCAAGCCTCATATGTTACTAATGCAGCTGAAGTAGCTAAATTTAAAGAACGAGCTTTGGCAATCATCGGGATACGCACTAGTTTTGTAACTCGTGGATGTTCCATAATTTCTTTATCTAGTCCTACTGACTCCTTGCCAAAAAGTAAGATATCACCTGGCTGAAAATTAATATCAGCATAGTTTTCAGTGCCACTGCCGCTGAAGGCATAAACTCTATTGTCCGAAAGTTCGTTAAACAAATCGTCAATATTTTTATGGATAGTTAAAGAAGCCATGTCGTGATAGTCCAGACCAGCACGCTTAACTTTCTTTTCATCCATGTCGAAACCAAGAGGTTCTACTAGATGTAGTTTTGCGCCTGTTACTGCGGCTAATCGAATGGTACTGCCACTATTACCTGGAATTTCAGGTTCATGAAAAACAATATTGAACATGTAGTTATTCTACGTCATCGAAATAGCTGAATTTCATAAAGTAGAGTTAAAGACTTAACCTGGAAAATGAAATAATCTTGTTCAGATAATACAAATGTTGCTTGAGAAGTTATATGGATAATCTATAAGTTTTTATTGGTTTCCAAATTTAGGCTATTCTAAATATAAAGCATTATTTGGAGGATTATTTTTAGTGGTAAGACACACTGAACCGAGTTCAAGGGCAACAGACAAGACTGTGCCACCTAAGCAACGCCGCGAGGTGTCAAAACAGGGCTTAATACGGAACGCACTTAAAAAACGTTTAAAGCTAGATATCCCCAGACCACAATCACGAAGCTTAAAAGCTGAACCGAAACTAGAGGCAGAATCTGTATCGCCACTAGAATCTTTAGTGCCACTTGAAGCAAAAAAGGTAACATCCTCTAATCTGAAGCCAAAAGAAAATTCTCCAATATCAACTTCTGATGCACCAACTTCCAAAATTGATATTACTACTATTCCAAAAGTCGAAAAGCCTGCTTCTAATCCGAAACCAGAGCATCAGAAAGCTAGTGAAAAAGCGGTAGAAGTTAGTGCTATTGGTAAATCGGAGCAACAGAAGACAAATTTAAGATCATCTGAGTCAAAACCAGATGTAAAAACTACTAGCAATCAGCAGCAGGTGGTTTCTGATGAACTAGCGCTACAAGAAAGCACTTCGCAGGCAAAAACTAGTAAAGAGGCGGTAGAAGTTAGTGCTATTGGTAAATCGGAGCAACAGAAGACAAATTTAAGATCTTCTGAGTCAAAACCAGATGTAAAAAGTAAAGAAACTAAGCAACAGGCAAGTAGTTCCACATCAGCTAAATTAAATACTAGCTTTTATAACACTACAAAAGCTTTTTTAGCTACAGTCATACTTACTTGTGGCGTAGTTTTAATGGCATGGTTTTATAATAACAAGTTCTTCTTCCTTGATGATACGGAAAATGGTGCTTATGGCATTTGGTACAAAATAGGACAATCAACCCTTAATCATGAGTGGTTGAAGTTTAGTTCCTCAGCATGGATGGCCGGTAACTACACTGCGGAAGGGCAGTGGGGTGTCTGGAGCCCTATGTTTATGCTAATTGGTGTGTTGGCAGTAAAGATAGATGATGCATACATCTTTACCGCTCTATTAAAAGGCTTTTTTATGTGTTTGGGAGCTACCGGTATTTTTATGGTTGCCAAAAGTTACAAGGCAAATAACTTTTGGGCGATGTTGGTCGGTGTCGCTGGTCCAATAGCTGGATTCACTCTATTTAGAGATGTTACATCTTGGGTAACAAATTTGATGATTTGGGCAATACTACCTTGGATTTGGTGGGCCACTCGACGATTCATGTATAAAACTCAGAATCCATTCCTGCCGTTTTTCTTTGGTTATATGCTAGTAACGATTGGTTATGTGCAGGGCACGATAATACTAATTGTGATGTATATAGCGTTACTTATCGAGGCTTTGCTTGCTAAGCAGTATAAAGCCATATCGCTTATGTTGCTTAATGGTTTAGTCCTGGGGCTGGTTGCATTGGTAGTCTATTTGCCAGGGGTATTAACGGCAGATGTTAGTAGCAGAGATTCCCATATTGATAATAACGGGTTGATGGTCAGCAGTATAGGTTCACTGTTTGTAGCCGCTACACCGACACAAATGCCCCAAGTTAGGACTTGGGGCTATCAGTATAATCCTATGCCATACACTTATATAGCTTGGTTTGTGCCACTCTTTGCTTTTGTAGACTATGGAAAAGTAAAGACTTATCTTAAAGAAATAAGTGCTGTTATAACTTTTACCGTAATTTCCTTATTGTTAACTATTGCCCCTTCAGATCTTGGTCCATTGCGGTTTCCAATCCGTTTTGAGCCATTTGTAGTATTTGGTGTCTTAGTATTATTCGCAATATTTATATCCCGTTCGCTGGCTTTTTTAACGACACCAAGATTAGCGCTTGCCTTGGGATTGGTTATTTTAGGTTTCTACATATCATGGTCACAAACCCCATCAGAATTTGCTTTTCATATTGGACTTAATTTAGTAGTGTTGCTTGGTGTAGCACTTAGTTATTTTGTGCTTCATAAATCTGATACAGCTCCAGAGAATTTCCGCATAATACCAATAGCTATAGTTATGTTATTGACTACAGCAGCTGTACTTGGTTCTCAACTTTCATTCTTTAATAATAAATTTTTATCAGGTTACATTAATTTAAATGCTCCACGACATTTTGCAGACTATCAAAAAATATTGCCAGAAGCTAAGAATGACATTATGGTAGTCGGTAACCCAAAGTGGTTGCTACCAAACCCTTATCCTGAAACTGCAGCTTCGAATAACTGGTACATTACTGGTAAAAAGACTCATAACCTATATTCCGTAGTCGAGTATAAAAATTACAATAAAGATTTATGTATGGGAGCTCATGGAGAAACTTGTTATACATTGAAAGATAAACTCTTTGAGCAAGATGATGCAACTAACATGGACTTAGTTGATGAGCTTCAAATAGATACCATCCAAATTTTACGTCCGCCCAAGCAATTTACTACGGATCAAGACTTCATTGATGATAATCAGCCACCAGCAGGTTGGAGTGTAGTACGAGCCAATGGAAAGTCAGTGGTATGGACTCGAGATAACCCAGAAGGACCTTCTGGAGGCATAGCTTGGCAAAGTTCAGGAGTTAATGCCCAAGTAGTTAACAGTACAGAAGATAGTGTGAGTTTCAAAGTTAACAGTATCCCATCCCAAGGTGGTGATATTGGCTTTAGTAGGTTAATGTGGCCAGGAATGCAAATTCAAGGTGGTAATGATGTAGGCACCTTTAATAAGCCAACTCGTGGCTATTTAATGACTGCACATATTAACCCAGATCAAGTAGGGAAAACAGTAACTATTAAATTCACTCCGCCAAGTTGGGAGTTTGAATTTATTGTGTGGAAGGTTGCTATACTAATTATGACTATTTGGAGTTTTGGTTTCTATTTTATTAAGGTAACAAGACCGTTATGGAACATGCAGAGCAAATAATTCCGTTATCAGGCAACAATAATTCTGATTTTGAATTATCAATAATTATACCTATTTATAACGAAGAAGATGCGTTGCCACATCTTTTTGCTCGCTTGCGCCCAGTTCTTGATAAGATGTTGGTCAGCTATGAAGTAATTTGTGTAGATGATGGCTCTAGTGACAGTACTGCTCGGGCAATTATCAATGCTAAGAATGACTGGGGTAGTCTAAGGTTATTGCGACTAACGAAAAATAGCGGACATCAGGCAGCTATCACTGCAGGTTATGGTAACTGTTATGGTTCTTATGCTGTTACACTAGACGCAGATTTGCAAGATCCACCAGAGTTAATTCCTGATATGTATCGAAAAGCAGTAGATGAAAAACTTGAGGTAGTTTATGCTGCTCGTAACGATCGTTCAAATGATACTTGGTTTAAGCGAACTTCGGCAAAATTCTATTATCGGACAATGCGTCGAGTTGCTGGTCAACAAATTCTTGATAATGTTGCTGACTATCGGTTAATTTCGCGTAGAGTATTAAATGCCCTCGAGCAACTTCCAGAACGCGATCGGGTCTATCGACTATTAATTCCATGGTTTGATTTCCCATACGGTACGGTGCATTTTACAAGACAACAACGTATTGCTGGTAAAAGTAAGTATCCGATATATAAAATGTTAGTTCTAACTGCAGATAGTATTACGAATTTTACTAATATGCCGCTACGTGTAGCTACTTTCTTAGGTTTAATTGGGAGTTTAATTTCAATTATCTATGCGGTTTATCTAGTCTTTGCCGCTATCGGTGGGAATACTGTTCCAGGTTGGTCTTCTACAGTATTACTAATTTTATTCTTTGGTGTAGCTACTTTACTTTCTCTTGGAGTTATTGGTGAGTATCTGGGCAGATTGATTAATAACACTCACAGCCAGCCATCTTATATCGTCGGCTATGACAGTAGTAAAGATTCGAGTCAGCAAGGTAATTTCGAACCAAAGAAAGATCCTGATGGTTCGGGGTAAAACTGCTGGGCTAACTGACATGGCAAAAACTATCGTCAGTGATAAGAAATTCACTTTTTTATTAGTCGGTGGTATTAACACTCTTTTTAGTATGGTTTGCAATATTTTATTGCGACATTTAATTCCAATGTCAGTACCTTCAGGAGTTGTGTCGGCAATTAATGGATTTTTCTGTATGACTATTGTCTTTTTTGCTTACCGCAAATTTGTATTTAAAGTTAAAGGCAAAATTCTTACTGATTTTGTTAGATTTACTACAACAAATTTAGTAACTATTGGCTTTAATGTGGTGATGCAAAGCATGTTGGCAGATTATTTAAAATATCCAGTGGTGCCGGTTATTGTAGGTGTGACTGCAATGCAAGTAGTATTGAGTTATATCGGACATAATAAGTTCTCATTTAGACGCAACGGAAAAGATGGAGAAAGCGGTTATGACGCCTAAGGTTTCGGTAGTATTACCTTGTTATAACAACGCAGATTTTATTGAACAAACTTTAGCCTCAATCCTAAATCAAAGTTATGAAGATTATGAAGTCATTGTCGCGGACCATTCTTCGACTGATGGCAGTGCCGAAATTTTAAATAAATATGCTGACCATGACAAAGTTACGGTTTTATCTCCCACCGAGCGTAGTGGGGGTGCACTAAGAAACTGGAATCGAGTTTCGAAAGTAGCTACTGGTAAATATCTAAAGTTAGTATGTGGCGACGATATGTTGGCTAGAGATATTTTGGTAAAACAAGTCAAAGCCTTTGAAGAAAACCCAGAGGTCGCAGTAGTTTCTTGTACCAGAAATATTATTACTTCAGACGGAAAAGTTTTAATCCAAAACCGAGGTCTTCCTGGTACTTCAGGATTAATCCCAGGGAAAATTGCAATGCGCAAAACAGTACTAGCTGGTACGAATATTTTTGGTGAACCAGCAGCAGTGCTATTAAAACGTGAGTTATTGGCTAAAGTCGGCTATTGGAATGACAATAACGAATACTATATTGATGCTGGCACTTACGTAAAATTACTGGTTCATGGTGATTTATATGCAATTCAAGAGCCACTTGCGAGTTTCCGACTCAGTGATGCCCAATGGAGTGTAAAACTCGCTAAACAACAGGCTGCTCAAGCTGCTAACTTTCATCGAGAAGTAGAAAAATTAACTCCTGACACTATTACTAAAATGGATATTATTCGTGGTGATAGTGTAGCTAGAGCACAAGCAATGGCACGTAGAGCTGTTTACTTATGGCTCACAAAGCAAGAGGACAGGAGTGATAGTGCCAAACAGTAGGATTTATTTGGATTATGCCGCTACTTCACCACTTAATGAAGTAGCTAAACAGGCTTTTGTTAATGCGCTTGATATTGTAGGAAACCCATCATCTTTGCATCAAGACGGTCGTAATAGCAGGATGAAAGTCGAGTTTGCTCGGGAAAAACTTGCAGCAGCGTGTGGCGCACATGCTTCCGAAATTATTTTTACCTCTGGTGGCACTGAAGCCGATAACTTAGGTATTAAAGGACTATATTGGTGGCAACATAAGTTATCGTCAAAGAAAAATAAAATCTTAGTTCCAGCTTTTGAACATCATGCAGTTTTGGATTGTGTAACTTGGCTCGAAAGTGCAGAAGGTGCAGAGTTGGTATTTATTCCAATAGATAAATCTGGGATGGTCGATATTGATTTTATTGCTGATTATCTTAAAAAAGACGCCGAATCTGTTGCTTTAGTTACCTGTATGTGGGCTAATAATGAAGTTGGTACTATCGAACCAATCCTAGAAATAGCAAAAATATGTCAGCATTATGAGGTTCTTTTCCACTCAGACGCTGTTCAAGCTTTTGGCAATATCGATATTGATTTTGCTTCTAGTGGGTTAACTTCAATGGCAATTTCTAGCCATAAGCTAGGTGGACCATTAGGAGTAGGAGCTCTAGTTCTTGCTCGCAGTGCAAAGCCGGTACCAGTTATGCATGGTGGTGGACAGGAACGAGAAGTGCGCTCTGGAACATTAGATGCCCCAGCTATTGTAGCTTTTGCCGAAGCTGCCTCTGATGCTGCCGCAACTCGTGAAGAGCGTACTGCGAAACTAACTAAATTGCGTGATTACTTTATTAATGAAGTTGAAAAAATTGATGGTATTAAGCTTTCTGGGCATCGAGAAAAACGACTAGCTACCAATGCTAACTTTACTTTTGCAGGTTGCGAAGGTGACTCATTACTTTTCCTATTAGATTTAAATGGAATCTCCACTTCTACCGGTTCTGCATGTACCGCAGGAGTTCCAAAACCTTCACACGTGTTACTAGCTATGGGATATAGCGAAGAAGTAGCTAGGGGGGTACAGAGGTTTACTTTTAGTGGTGCTACTACTAAGGAGGATATTGATAAGGTTCTAGCGGTGTTACCGAATTGTTATGAGCAAGCACGTGCAGCTGGCTTAGCTGCCGACGTTCCGAGCATTCAACAAAATGGCTAACTTCCGCTTAAAATCAAGGTAAAAGCTAGGAATAACACTGGCGACGGTATGCGGCTTTTAGTTTGCTAAGAGCGAACTAATAAGGTAAAATTTATTTACCTAGCAGTGTCGCTAGTACATGATATAGGAGGCTAGATTGAAAAATAGCTCTATAAGTAAGAACGTAATGAAAATATCGGTAGTAGGAGCATCTCTTGTTGCCCTAACAGCTTGTGGAACCCCTCCGCCAAAGGATAAAGTAGCAGGCGCAAATAGTAATTACATCGCTTGTATGGTTTCAGATAATGGTGGTTTCAACGATAGGTCGTTCAACCAGTCGAGTCACCAAGGTCTATTGGATGCACAGAAAGACTTAGGAATTACCATTAAGGCAGCGGAATCTCAGGCAATCACTGATTACCAGCCAAACTTGAACTTAATGATGGAAGGTAAATGTAACTTAACAATTACCATAGGTTTCAACTTGGCTGATGCGACTAAAGCAACCGCAACTAATAATCCAAATCGCCATTTTGCGACAGTAGACGATGCGTCAACTCAGTTGCCAAATGTTAAGCCAATTACCTTCGATACTGCTCAGGCAGCGTTCTTGGGTGGTTATGTAGCGGCTTCTCAGACGAAAACAGGTGCAGTAGGTACCTATGGAGGTTTGCCAATTCCACCAGTAACTATTTACATGGACGGTTTTGCTGACGGTGTGAAGTACTACAACCAAACTAAGCATAAGAATGTGAAGTTAATCGGTTGGAACAAAGATAAGCAAAATGGTGCTTTTACTGGCGATTTCCAAGATGTGGCAAAAGGTAAGCAAGTAACTCAAAACATCGTTGATCAGGGTGCTGACATTGTGATGCCAGTAGCAGGTCCAGTGGGTGCAGGTACTGCAACTTTAGCTAGTGAATTAGGACAAAATCCTGATGGCTCTAACAAATTAAATATGATTTGGGTGGATGCTGACGGTTATGAATCACAGCCACAGTACCAGCAGTACATGATTACTTCAGTAATGAAGCGTACCGACTTATCTGTAGAAGATGTGATTAAAGCTGATGAATCAGGCAAGTTTACTAACAAGCCTTATGTGGGAACTCTTGCAAATGGTGGTGTAGGTATTGCTCCTTACCACGATTTTGATTCAAAGGTTTCAGCGCAGACTAAACAAGAGGTTGATCAACTAAAGAAAGATATTACTTCTGGAAAATTAGTTATTACCTCACCAGCAACCCCAACATCTAAGTAGAAGAGAAAAGTAGAGAAGTGAAGCTAGAACTAGATAAAATTACAAAAAAGTTTGGCGACTTTACTGCGAATGATTCAATCGATTTAGTGGTTGACTCAGGTGAAGTCCACTGTCTCCTTGGTGAAAATGGTGCAGGTAAGTCAACACTAATGAATGTGTTGTACGGACTATACCAACCGACAAGCGGACGCATTCTGCTTGATGATAAAGAGACACATTTCGATGGTCCAGGAGATGCGATGCGTGCTGGTATCGGTATGGTGCACCAGCACTTTATGTTGATTCCAGTATTTACTGTTGCAGAAAATGTCGCACTAGGTAGCGAGAAAACTGGTAAAGCTGATTTGCTTGACCTGGAATACACTAAGAAGAAAATTCGTGATATTTCTACGAAGTATAATCTTGAGGTAGATCCAGATGCTAAAGTAGAGGATTTATCAGTAGGTGCCCAGCAGCGTGTTGAGATTATTAAAGCATTGATGCATGATGCAGAAATCTTAATTCTTGATGAGCCGACTGCAGTATTGACACCTCAAGAAATCGACGAATTATTAGATATTATCCGCCAATTAAAATCTAATGGTACTTCAATCGTAATGATTACCCACAAATTACGTGAGGTAAAAGCAATTGCAGATAAGATTACTGTTATTCGTCGTGGTCAAGTAGTAGGAGATGCAGATCCGAATGCTTCTGAAACTGACCTAGCATCATTGATGGTAGGTCACGCGGTAAACCTAGAGGTTGATAAAGAACCAGCTAACCCAAAGAACCATACTTTCCAAGTTAAAGACTTGGTCGTAACTGAAGACAATGGTGTTCATTCAGTTGATGGTATTACTTTCGATGTCGCTGAAGGCGAAATCATGGTAATTGCCGGGGTGCAGGGTAATGGTCAAACAGAGCTAACCGAAGCTATTCTTGGTTTGAAGAAGAATGTCGACGGTTCTATTAAGCTTAACGAGCATGAATTCGTGGGTAAAACCGTAAAGCAAATTCTGGACTATGGTCTAGGTTTCGTGCCAGAGGATCGAAGCGTTCAAGGCATGGTCGGGGATTTCTCAATTAAAGAAAACCTGATTTTGGATTTGTACGATAAACCACCTTATTCAAATGGGGTGAGCTTAGATACTAAATTCTTAGAAGATAATGCTGAGAAAAAAGTAGAAGAGTTTGATATTCGTACCGAATCTATTGAAAAAGAGGCTGGTCAGCTATCTGGTGGTAACCAGCAGAAAGTAATTTTGGCTCGCGAGTTAGCTCGTGATTTGAAGTTATTCATTGCTTCTCAGCCTACCCGTGGTTTGGACGTTGGTTCTATTGAATTCGTCCATAAGCGTATTGTCCATGAACGTGATAAGGGCATTCCAGTAATTATCGTATCTAGTGAGCTAGATGAGGTAGAGCAGCTTGCTGATCGAATCGCAGTGCTATGTAAAGGAAAAATTGTAGGTATCGTTCCGCCAGATACGTCGCGTGATGTGCTTGGTCTGATGATGGCAGGAATGACCGCTGAAGAAGCTGAAAAGCGAGCGAAAGCTATGGGGAGTGAGTCATGAGTCAACAACTTGCCAAGAAGACTAAAGAAAAATCCTTCATTGAGAAGGTATGGAGCCAAGACAGTAAAGTAACTGTACTTTCAGTAGTTTTGGCTCTGGTGATTGGTAGTGTGCTTATTGCTTTTACCAATCCACAAGTAATTGAAGCGATGGGCTACTTCTTTGGTCGCCCTAGTGATACGTTCGTAGCGATATGGAAAGCTGTAGTAGGTGCTTATGGTGCATTACTACAAGGTGCGATATTCAACCCAACTGCAGGTAACTTTGCAGGGATGATTCGTCCACTTACTGAGACTTTGACAGTGGCGACGCCACTTATTTTTGCTGGTCTTGGTATTACTATTGCTTTCCGTGCTGGACTATTCAACATTGGTGCTCAAGGTCAAATTATGATTGGTGCACTTTTTGCAACAGTTCTTGCGATCCACATGAGCCTACCTGGAGTAATTCACCTACCTTTAGTAATCATTGCTGGTTTCATTGGTGGTGCATTATGGGGCGGTATTGCCGGTGTATTAAAAGCGTATACTGGAGCCCATGAGGTAATTCTTACCATTATGTTGAACTATGTAGCAACATACTTGTTATTGTGGTTGCTTACTTTACCATTCTTACAGCGTCCAGGTGCTACTGATCCAATTAGTCCACTGATTCCAAAATCTGCAATGTATCCACTTTTATTAGGACATAACTTCCGTTTACACTTAGGCTTCCTAATTGCAATTGCGGCAGTATTCTTTGCACAGTGGTTACTAGAGAAATCCACATTAGGTTTCTCATTACGTGCAGTAGGATCTAACCCGAAAGCCAGTGAAGCAGCAGGTATTAATGTGCCACTAAGTTACGTAATTGTAATGGCACTTGCTGGTGGTTTTGCTGGTCTTGCTGGAGTGGCACAGGTATCAGGTACCGAGCATGTATTAACAGCTGGTATTGCAGCAAGTTTTGGTTTCGATGCAATTACCGTAGCATTGCTAGGTAGATCAAAACCATGGGGTACATTCTGGGCAGCATTACTATTCGGTGCTTTCCGTGCGGGTGGTTCTTCAATGCAGGTAAATACAGGTACTCCTATTGACATTGTCTTAGTAGTGCAGTCATTAATCGTACTATTCATTGTGGCTCCAGCTTTGGTACGTGAGATTTTCAAGATTAAAGAGCCAAAGGCAAAAGAACTTAAGGAAGAAACAGCATGAAAAATCAAGAAACTTCCGCGACAAAAGTAATTGAACCAGACGATAAGTCTATTGCAGTAGCTGCAGAATCAGGTGAAATTAAGAAACCAATTAGCTGGAAGTTCACTATCATGTATGGTGTCTTCACTCTTATTGCTCTTATTCTTTTCATCTTTAATGGTAATAATGGTAATGCTACTTTTGGTATTTCATCTGCTGATGACAAGATTCAGATGCCACCGATTACGATAAATGCGATGGTAATGGGTGTAATAGCAGTAATCCTTTGTGCAGTAGTTACAGGATTTAGCTACCTATACACTAAGAAATCAGAACCATCAAAAATCTGGATGCCTATTGTATTCAGTGTGGCATTCCTATTTGGTTTTCTAAGCTGGATTGTTGCTGGTGCGGCTACTACTGAAATATCGTTAGAAAACTTGCTTGCTGGTGCAGTTACCTTAGCAGTACCGTTGGTATTTGGTTCGCTATCTGGTGTGCTTTGTGAGCGTGTTGGTGTAGTTAACATTGCAATTGAGGGGCAGTTGCTAGGTGGTGCTTTCACAGCAGCATTAGTAGCTTCAGTGACTCACAATCCATACGTTGGTATGATTGCTGCCGCTTTGTCAGGTATCGTAACTTCGTCAATTTTGGCACTATTTGCAGTACGTTACTTCATCGACCAAATTGTGGTTGGTGTAGTACTTAACGTACTAGTATCTGGTTTGACTGGTTTCTTCTATAAGACACTAATGACAAACTCTCCAGATACTTTCAATATGCCAGCAAGTCTACCAGTAATGCCAATCCCGCTACTGTCACAGATTCCACTCATCGGGCCGATTTTGTTCCGCCAGACTCTTATTGGTTACGCAATGTATATCGCAGTAGCTGTGGTTTATATTGGACTATTTAAGACTAAGTGGGGCTTGCGTCTACGTGCTGTTGGCGAGCATCCAAAAGCTGCTGATACTGCAGGTATTGATGTAAACAAAACTCGTTTCCGCACCGTACTATTAGCTGGTGCAGTTGCTGGTTTTGGTGGTGCATTCTTCACCTTAGTAGCAGTAGATGGCTTCACAAAAGATATGACGGCTGGTAAAGGTTATATTGCGTTAGCAGCGATGATCTTCGGTCGCTGGAACCCAATCGGCGCGTTCTTCGCAGCATTGCTATTTGGTTTCTGTGATAACTTACAGTCAATTATGACAATTATTGGCACACCAGTACCAAGTTCATTGATGGCAATGTTGCCTTACTTAGCTACCATTTTTGCAGTTGCTGGTTTGGTAGGTAGGTCACAAGGCCCAGCCGCCGCCGGCACCCCGTACAAGAAAGGATAGGTAGATGTCTGAGACAAAAGTTGATTGGAATAAACTCCGTCAAACTGCAATTGAAGCAGCACATAACGCCTATGCTCCTTACTCTGAATATCAGGTAGGGGTAGCCGCAATCACTGATTCTGGCAAGATACTAAGTGCTTGCAACGTAGAGAATGCCTCTTACGGACTAACACTGTGTGCAGAATGTGGTCTTGTGTCACTTCTGCACTCTAGTGGTGGTGGCAAGTTAAGCGCATTCACTTGTGTCGATGGTACTGGCAAATTAGCAATGCCTTGTGGTCGATGTCGACAGCTGCTTTTGGAGCACGCAGCAGATGGCATGTTAATTGAGACAGATCAGGGTATTAAAACTATTGAGGACATATTGCCAAATGCATGGGGTCCAAAAACATTAGCGGACGCTAAAGAATAATTCATTCAAAGGAGAAAGAATATGAGTTACGAAAACTTTGATGCGGTCGATATTATCCGTACGAAGCGCGATAAGAAGACATTGTCAGATGAGCAAATTGAATGGGTTATTGACGCCTACACTCGTGGAGTAGTAGCTGATGAACAGATGTCAGCGCTTAATATGGCTATTTTGCTAAATGGTATGAGTCGTGAAGAAATTTCTACTTGGACTAAGAGCATGATTGCTTCTGGTGAACGAATGGATTTCTCTTCACTTAAGAATCCTACTTCAGATAAGCACTCTACAGGAGGTGTTGGTGATAAGATTACTTTGCCACTAGCACCACTAGTTGCAGTCTTTGATGTAGCAGTTCCACAGCTTTCTGGGCGTGGACTAGGTCACACTGGTGGTACTTTGGATAAGCTTGAGTCAATTCCTGGCTGGGATCCAATGCTTTCTAATGGGCAAATGCTGAAACAACTTGATGAAATTGGTGCCGTAATTTGTGCAGCAGGTGATGGGCTAGCTCCAGCAGATAAGAAACTTTACGCACTGCGTGATGTTACTGGTACTGTGGAGGCAATTCCATTGATTTCTAGCTCAATTATGAGTAAGAAAATTGCTGAAGGAACTGGTTCACTAGTACTTGACGTTAAGGTTGGTTCTGGTGCTTTCATGAAGACTGAAGAAGATGCCCGTGAGCTTGCTACTACGATGGTAAATCTTGGTAAAGATGCAGATGTTAATACAGTTGCACTTTTAACTAATATGGATACGCCTCTTGGTCTAACTGCAGGTAATGCGATTGAAGTTCAAGAATCAGTTGATGTGCTTGCTGGTGGTGGACCAGAAGATGTAGTCGAACTAACTGTAGCTTTGGCAGAAGAAATGCTTGCTTGTGCAGGCGTTCACGATGCTGATGTGCGCGGTGCTCTTAAAGATGGTCGTGCTATGGATAAGTGGAATGAAATGATTTCTGCTCAAGGTGGCGACCCACATGCAGAGCTTCCAGTCGCTAAAGAAAACGATGTTATTAAAGCAGAAAAAGATGGTTACTTAACTCGTCTTGATGCAATGGATGTCGGAGTAGCAGCATGGCGTCTAGGTGCTGGACGTGCTCGTAAAGAGGATCCAGTGCAAGCTGGTGCTGGTGTAGTAATGCACAAGAAGCCAGGAGATAAAGTTAAGAAGGGTGAACCTTTAATGACTTTGTTAACTGATACTCCAGATCAGTTTGAACGTGCACATGAAGTGTTAGATGGTTCTTTCGATATCTCTGAAAAGCCAAATGTCAAAGAAACTCCAATCGTTATTGATAAGATTAAATAATGAATTTACCTGCAACAGCATCAGTTAGCTCAATAGATTACACTCGAATCCCTAAGGTTTCATTACATGACCACTTAGACGGTGGTGTGCGACCAGCAACCATTATTGAATTGGCTGCTGAAATAGGGCATGTACTACCGACTACTGATGCTGTTGCATTACGTAAATGGTTTGAAGATAGCGCGAATTCTGGTTCGCTAGTGCGCTATCTTGAAACCTTTGCACATACTACTGCTGTTTTGCAGACCAAAGAAGGCTTACTTCGAGTCGCTGCAGAGGCAATTGAAGATTATGCCAAAGATGGCGTATTGCATGCAGAGATTCGCTATGCTCCAGAGCAACATACAGCTGAAGGACTCACTCTCGATGAGGTAGTGGAAGCCGTACAGGAAGGCATTAATTACGCTATTTCAGAAGCTGAAAAAGCTGGTTATGATATCACTGCCCGCCAGTTACTATGTGCGATGCGCCAAAATGATTCTGCTATGGAAATAGCTGAGCTAGCAGTTAAGCATCGCGATAAAGGGGTGGCAGGTTTTGACATTGCTGGCCCAGAAAAAGGTTTCCTACCTTCATTGCATAAAGAAGGCTTCGACTACTTAGCCGAAGAATTCATGCCAGTTACTGTACACGCTGGTGAAGCAGATGCCATTGAATCAATCAAAGAAGCTTTGTCAGTAGGTAGGGCATTGCGCCTTGGTCATGGTGTAGGAATCGTGGAAGATATTACTGGCATGACTGGTAGTGAAGAATCAGTCGTATCATTAGGCACTATGGCAAACTGGATTCGTGACCGTCGAATTGCTGTCGAAATGTGTCCTACATCCAACCTGCAAACAGGTGCAATTGCTGCATACGGGACTAAAATCTCTGACCACCCATTTGATTTACTTTATAATTTAGGTTTTGCAGTAACGATTAATACTGATAATCGGTTGATGAGTGGTGTGACACTTAGCTCCGAATACGAGGCTCTTGCTGAGACTTTTAATTACGATATCTCAGATTTAGAACAAATTGCATTAAATGCTGCCGAAGCAGCGTTCTTGTCATACGATGATAAGTTAGATTTAATTGTTCGAGTTAAAAAGGGCTATTCATACTTTCTTAATGCTTAAGTTAATTATCACTATCTTTTAAAACTGGCATCATGCTATCTTAAAACCATGACACAGTATCAAGGACTAACTGGCTTAATTGATTTGATGCATACTTTGCGCAATGAGTGTGATTGGGATAATGCTCAAACCCATGATTCTTTAACTAAATTTCTTATTGAAGAATGTTTTGAATTAGTAGACGCTATTGAAATTGGCACCGATCAGGACCTTAAAGAAGAACTGGGCGATGTATTACTGCAAGTGGTTTTTCATAGTGAAATTGCTAAGGAAGAAAATCATTTTAATATTGACGATGTTGCTCAAGTAGTTACTGATAAAATGATTGCCAGACATCCTGAAATTTTTGCTGGAACTAAAAAGAAATACAATACGCTTGAAGAACGTGAACAGCAGTGGCAACAAGATAAACGTACTGAGAAAGCTGAGCGTGAAGGTCCGTTTGATGGTATTCCAAATTCAGCACCAGCATTATTCCAAGCTAAAAAAATGATTGATCGTGCACAAAAGCTGGAAGTAAAATTACCAGAAACTCCGAATACTCCTGGAGGACAGTTATTTTCACTTATTCAAGAATTTGATAGCAAAGGACTGGACCCAGAAGCTGAGTTGCGCTCCTATCTCCGCACTCTCCGTTCTTAACTTCTGACCCTAGTTATGGTACTTTTCTTAGCAAATGGGATTATTCTAGAGGTTCCATCTGTCGAAAAAGGTACCCCTCTACATTATTGATAGTGTAAGTTATCCACAAATAGTCTTACCTGAATACCTTATGTTTTTATTTATTTTTTATATTTGCTAAATGAATAATCGTTTAATAGAACTTAAAAGTAAATTGATTCGAGTTCATGAAAGTAGCTCGTACTCTAAATGGGATAGTCGCACTATTTACCGTAGTGTGAAGTTAGGCAAATTATTAAAGATATGACCTGGGGCTTATGTAGAAACAGAAGTTTTTAGAAACTTAAGTATTAATGATAAGCAACTTATAAGAATAATTGCAGCAAAATATGCAGTTGATAAAAAAATTGATTATAAGTCATAATTCGGCTGCTCGTATTCATAATATTGGAATTTTAAATATAGAGAACTTAGTTTATTTTAGGAGTTTTGATGGTAGAAGGACTCATTCAAAAAGACTTAAATATTATCGTTATAAAGATTTCCCTCATGTCATAAGGACTGAAATTGGTCTAGTTACTAGTGTTCCACAAACCTGTTATCGATTGTGCAAGAGAGCTGAGCTTTATTGAAGCTTTAGTTATTATTGATTCAGCACGTAATAAGGGATGTACTCTCGAATCTGTATTTTCATTGCTTGAAAATACAAAATCTCAAAAAGGTAGAAAAAAGGTTGAGGTAGTAATAGCGCATAGTAGTGCAAAATCAGAATCAGTTGCAGAAACTATAGCTAGATATAATCTGTATCGTATCGGAATGCCAAAGCCTGAGTTACAAAAGCAACTTTTCTATGAAGGGCACGGTTATAGAGTTGATATTGCTTACCCAAAATTTTCTTTAATTGTTGAAATAGATGGAAAACAAAAATACTTTGAATATACTGATGACATTAAGAAAGCCTTATATAAAGAAAAGATACGCCAAGACATAATTGAACGTAATGGGTGGAGAGTTATTAGACTGGTTTGGCATGATATTCATAATTTAGACAAACTACGTTTTTTATTTAACCAGTACCTTACTTCAAAATATTAAGTGGTACTTTTCTAGTTAAATGGTACTTACAGATAAGTACCATTTGTTAAAAAGAGTGCCACTTAGGTTGGGGCGGGGTAGCTGTGGAAGTGCTGGTGCTGGTGTAGAATGAGTAGTGGTAGATAAGTTCTATTTTAAGGAGACAAATGGCAATCATCCAAGCAGTTGGTGCTCGCGAAATTCTAGACTCACGCGGTAACCCAACAGTTGAAGTTGAAGTAGCCCTAGACAACGGCATTCTTGGTCGTGCAGCTGTACCTTCAGGTGCATCAACAGGTGAATTCGAAGCAGTGGAGCTTCGTGACGGCGATAATAAGCGCTACCTAGGAAAAGGTGTTGAAAAGGCTGTTGACAATGTAAAAGACACAATTGGTCCGGCACTTATAGGTATTGATGTTGCTGACCAGCGTCTAATCGACCATAACATGATTGATCTTGATGGTAGCGATAACAAGGGTAAGCTTGGTGCTAACGCTATTTTGGGTGTTTCACTAGCAGTTGCAAAAGCAGCAGCGTTGTCTGCTAAATTGCCACTATACCGTTACCTCGGTGGTCCTAACGCTCACACACTTCCAGTACCAATGATGAACATCCTTAACGGTGGTTCACATGCGGACTCTGATGTAGATATTCAGGAATTCATGATTTTGCCACTAAGCGCAGAAAGCTTCAAAGAAGCACTACGTATGGGTGCAGAAGTTTATCATGAACTAAAGTCAGTACTTAAGGAACGTAAGCTTGAGACTGGTCTTGGTGATGAGGGTGGTTTCGCTCCTAACCTTAAGAGCAACCGCGAAGCTCTTGACTTAATCCTTGAAGCAATTGAAAAAGCTGGATATACTCCAGGTGAAGATATTGCCCTTGGTATGGACGTTGCTGCTTCTGAGTTCTACGAAGATGGCAAGTATAACTTCGAAGGTGAATTGCGTGATCGTGATTACATGATGAAGTACTACGATGAGCTACTAGAATCTTACCCACTAGTAACTATTGAAGATCCACTACACGAAGATGACTGGGAAGGTTGGGCAGAGCTTTCTGAGCATATCGGTCATAAAGTTCAGCTAGTTGGTGACGATTTATTCGTAACTAACCCAGAGCGCCTAAAGAAAGGTATCAACAACGATATCGCTAACTCACTTCTTTGTAAGGTAAACCAGATTGGTTCTTTGACGGAAACATTTGATGCAGTATCAATGGCACAAAATGCTAACTATACTGTAGTTGTTTCACACCGTTCAGGTGAGACTGAAGACGTAACAATTGCTGATCTTGCAGTTGCTACTAACTCAGGTCAGATTAAGACTGGTGCACCTGCACGTACTGAGCGTGTTGCTAAGTACAACCAGCTACTTCGTATTGAAGAAGAGCTGGGTGACACTGCAGTTTATCCTGGTGCTGATGCGTTCCCACGTTTTCAGCATGCTGAAACAGCAGGATAATTAATCGTTTAAATTGATTACTATGGGGTTAGAATAAATCTAACCCCATAGTTTCATATAGACGCTGAGAGAGTAATGGCAGAAAATCGTAGCGGACGTAGAGTTAAAAAAGCTCAGGAAACGTCAGTTAATCGCGCGAATATTGATTTTTCCCTTTCAAGTAGGAAAAAGAAAAAGCTAAAGATTAGCGAACAAGCTAAATCTAAGATTAGTACTAGTCGTACCAGTGAACTTGCAGCTCGCCGTACTGTAAAAGAACAAAAAGTTCGCGAGACGATTCTGGGACGTGAAGATTCAAATGTGCCAAAACCTGCCAAGACTTTCAATGGCAAAATGCTAATGGGGATAGCTACAGCTTTTATTTGTTTCATGCTGTTATTTAACCCAGTTAAGAGTTTCGTCAAACAAAATAATGATATTCGTAATCTTGAGCAACAAGTTCAAGTTGCTCAAGCTAAGCATGATGAAGCTCAAGAAATTGATAAAAAATGGCAAGATTCAGAGTTCGTAAAGCAACAAGCTAGAGCACGATTAGGATTTTCAATTCCTGGCGAAACTAATTATGTATCGGTAGGTAAAGCAGCACAGGCAGAAGAATCAGTGGCTGAGCAAGATGGTAATGCGCAGTCACAATATGATAATAAAGATCTTGTTGTGCCACCACAAGATAAAAATCAAACACCACCTTGGTATTCAACCTTCATGGACTCTTATAAAAAAGCAAGTAGCGGGAAATAATGACTTTAAAATTAACAGATGTTACTACGGCTGATATTGCCACCATCAAGACTCAACTCGGTAGAGAACCGAGAGGTTTAGTAGGTATCGCAGCTCGTTGTACTTGTGGAAATCCGTTAGTAGTAGCTACTAGCCCGAGATTACCAAATGGCACCCCATTTCCAACTACTTTTTATTTAACTCATCCTTATATAACTTTCTTGGTTTCTAAATTAGAAGCTTCTGGATTGATGAAAGAGCTAACTCAGCAAGTAAATCATGACCCTGATTTATCAGCACAATATCAAAAGGCTCATGAAAGTTATTTGGCAGTTCGTGCTGAAATAGGTAAAGACCAAGGAATTCCAGGAGTTACTGAAACTAAAGATTTTTCTGCAGGCGGAATGCCCAAACGAGTAAAGTGTCTGCATGCATTGGTAGGTCATTCATTGGCTGTAGGGTTTGGAGTAAACCCAATTGGTGATAAAGTTTTAGAACTTATCAGTACTGACTGGCAAGCAGATAAATGTTTTTGCGAACAAGGAGAACAAGATGGCTGAAAAACAAATAGTTGCAGCAATTGATTGTGGTACCAACTCAATTCGATTGCTAATTGCACAAGCAAATTTTGAGAATCAGCAACTACTTCCAATCTATACGGATAATATTATTGTGCGTTTGGGACAAGGTGTCGATAAGACTGGGAAATTTGCCGACGCAGCTATCGAAAGAACTTTTGTAGCTTTAGATAATTATGCGCGCCAGATTAAAAAGTTTAAAGCTAATAAAGTACGTTTTATCGCTACAAGTGCCACTAGAGATGCTTCAAACCGAGAGAAGTTTATTGAAGGTGTTAAAGAGCGTGTGGGAGTAGCACCTGAGATTATCTCCGGAGATGAAGAAGCTGCATTGTCATTTTCAGGAGCATTGCTTGGGCTATCTCCTGAAGAAAAAGCTCCATATCTATTATCAGACCTAGGTGGGGGTTCTACTGAGCTAGTTTTGGGTGACCAAGATGGTGTTAAGCAAGAACACTCAATGGATGTGGGTTGTGTCCGTATTACTGAGCGTTGTTTAAAATCTGATCCACCTACTAAAGAAGAGATTGGAGAAGGCATTAAAGTTATTGATGCGGCAATTGATGAAGCATTAGCCAAAGTCGACATTAAAGATGCACTTTCTTATATTGGGGTTGCAGGTAGCACTACTACAATTGCGTCTTATGCAATGGGGATGACTTCTTATGACGCAGAGAAGTTACATGGAGCAAAGGTAGATTTTGATGAGGTTTACGAAGCGGCTGAGACGATTTTAAGCCTATCAACTCATCAACGGGCGACACTTTCAGTCATCTCTTCGGGCAGGATTGATGTTATTGGAGCAGGAGCTTTAGTGTTAATGCGGCTCATTAAAAGAATTTCAAAAGAAACAGACGGTAAAGTTTCTCAACTAATTATTAGCGAAACAGATATTTTGCATGGAATAGCACTATCTTGTGTTCTAGACTAATTATTAGGAACTTTTATATTTTGTAAGAAAAAGAAAAGGTATCATGGCAACTAAAACTAAAACTGAAGATAACCACCAAAGCAAACACCGTACGCTGATTGTTGGTGGCGGTTATGTAGGTCTTTATACAGCACTACGTCTGCAGAAGCGCTTAAGCGATGCAAACCATGTAGTTACAGTAGTAGACCCTAATCCATATATGACATACCAGCCATTCCTTCCTGAGGTGTCAGCTGGTTCAATCGATCCACGTAACATTGTGGTGTCTCACCGTCGTCACTTACGTGGTTGTGAGCTAATTAACGCTAAAGTCACTAAGATTAACCACAAAGAGTGCAAAGCAGAGCTTGAAGCTAAAGATGGCGAACGTTATGAACTTCCATACGACGAGATCGTAGTGGCTGCTGGCGCTAATACTCGTACTTTCCCAATTCCAGGTCTTGCAGAGCACGGTATTGGTATGAAGACTGTAGAAGAAGCAGTTGCAGTACGTAATAAAGTATTAGAAAGCATCGAAATTGCTTCAACAATGACTGATGAAGAAGAGAAGAAAGCTGCTCTTACTTTCGTGATTGTTGGCGGAGGGTTCGCTGGTATTGAGACAGTTGCTGAGCTTGAAGATATGGCTCGTGCGGCAGTTTCTCGTAACAAGTACTTAACTGTTAACGATTTACGTTTCGTTTTGGTTGAGGCTGCACCTCGTATTATGCCTGAAGTTACTGAAGAACAGGCTGTTAAGGTAGTAGAGCACCTTAAGTCTCGTGGTATTGAAGTACTTCTTAATACTTCACTAGCTTCTGTAGAAGATGGCAATACAATTAACCTAATCAATATGGCTGACAAGAGCCCAGCTGATTCTTTCAAGGCTGATACTTTGATTTGGTGTGCTGGGGTAGCGGCTTCTGAGGTAGCAAAGAACTCTGACCTACCTACAGAACCTCGTGGTCGTATCATTGTTGGTGCTGACCTACGTGTTCGTGATGAAGATGGAAACGTAGTTGAAGGTGCTTGGGCAGCAGGTGACGTAGCAGCTGTTCCTGATTTAACTGGTAACGGTCTTCCAGATAATACTTGTGTACCTAACGCACAGCATGCAGTGCGCCAGGCTAAAGTTCTTGGTAAAAATATTGCTGCAGCTCACACTGACGGTGCACTTAAAGAATACAAGCACGAAAACATGGGTGCAGTTGCTGGATTCGGTATGTACAAGGGTGTTGCAAAGATGCCATACGGTATCAAGCTTTCTGGTTTCCCAGCATGGTTCGCACACCGCGCATACCACGGTATGGCAATGCCAATGTTCGAGCGTAAATTCCGTGTAGTAAGTGGTTGGTTCTGGAACTTTGTTGCAGGTCGCGACACAAGCCAGCTTTTGAACCTTGATAATCCAACTAAGGCTTTCGAGGAAGCAGCTAACCCTGCTCCAGCTCCAAAGCCAAAGGAAGTTGAAAAGGACACAAAAGATCATGAAGTAGCTCAAGCTGATACAGAAACTACAGATACTCAAAAAATTGATATAGTTAAAGAGAAAAAATCTAAGAAAGATTAGCATAAACTTACATTACAGTTGGTGGGTTATTGCTAGCTGGCAGTAGTCCACCAACTGTAAATGTGCATTATTGAGCATACTTCGTTATACTGTTTTAGTATGCTTTAAGCTCCCATAGCCCAATCGGTAGAGGCAGTAGACTTAAAATCTATCCAGTGTGGGTTCAAGTCCCACTGGGAGTACTAGTAAAAGCCCCTATTCTATAAAAGGAATAGGGGCTTTTATAATATACAAGATAAATACAGCTTTGGAGAAAATTTGACTTATAGGCCATAATGTGTTGTTGGTTCGAGTGTGTTACTCGGTTGTGTTGGCCCAGATTGCACCTCCTTTGTATCTGATTGTTTGGTATGATTTGTCGATTTCTTTTGGCCCTATTTGTTC
>JASGDC010000033.1:0-73524 GCA_047608145.1 Micrococcaceae bacterium | reverse complement strand
GCACACACCAAGCAGAATATTGATTAAAACCCATAAGCTAACTTTAGAAGCTAACAAACAGGCCTACATCACAGAAAAAATAACCCCTACAAAGAAAAATAACAACACATTATGGCCTATAACTCAGGATGTTATATATTTCAACCTGAGTATTCACGTCAATCTCATTTACAATCCAATCTTCTAATTGGCAAAGATGAATAAATTCTTCAAGACGGTTGATACCATTAATTTCTTTTAGTGTAACTACAACTCCAAAACGTATTAGGTTTTCGGTACGTGGCTGTATCCGTTCTAATGCTCGAATACTCATGCCCCATAGACTATTAGATTTCACAGGAATATCTTTAGCTCGTTTTCTTAAACTAAATGTCTCAGCAATATGTTTAACATTATCTCATTTTCTAAACAGATTGCGCGCCTCATTTTCCTTAAGATATGTAGGTTCATTTTCTAGGGTTGTCTTACCTTTATTGATTTGTAAAACACCTTTTTTGTTAGTCTTCCAAAAGTAAGGCTTAAATCCGTATCAGTGTAATCAACACCTTGCCTACGAGAATATTTTGGGAAATAGCACATTGTGGCTTTGGCGATAAAAGGGAACTTTTTCTTTTTTGGCACGGGGAAGCTATAGTTGTAGGCAGTGTGTTTATCGGAAATATCTGACACAATAAATTTGATTTCATCCACTTGAATTTAGCTTTTTAGATTCAGCACGTTTTTTATAAAAATCAATAGGTTTGCTTGAGAAGTGTGCAGTAGCAATATGGATTAGTATCGTGGTTATAGTGATAGTCGTAGCTTTTTCTGAACTTTCGTAAATTTTGGGGATACCGTGAAAAATTACTGCTATTGCTTGGCTGCAAAGCACTCCAATAACAAAGATACTTAGGGTCCAAGTGTTTCCTTGGATATTCCAATAATCCTTTTTGGTGTTATAGCTTATTTTATTTGTGAACCCACGCAGTAATCCAAATATTGTGCCATTTAATAATGAAAGTGCGGAGTATGTTATAGCTGTAGTTATTCCTAAATCAAGTTCATTATTAATGGTAAAGAAAAGTGTTAATAAACTTCCTAGAAGCACTATTGCTAAGGTTAAATTTAAAGTTTTAGCATTTTTTAATTGCCGTTTACGATAAAGAGTAAAGTACATGGCTATAAAAATTATGAATAATAAACCAATACGTAAAACTCTACCGTTACCAGGCAAACCGTGCACCAAACTTTCTATAAATTATTTATTAAAATTTTTTAACCTTAATTCTACCGCATCGACTTAGCAGCGTGTGAAATTAATCTTTATGCTAAGTATTTTAATATTGTAATTAACAATTTATATCGGGATTTGGTATGGGTTTTAACAAAGGTTGAAATATAACTCTTATAATTAGCATTAGGAATAAACAAGGAGTATTAAATGGTAGATAACAACGCTAACAAAATTATTGATGGTCTAATTACAGCTGGCAATAAAGCTGCAGAGTATCTTAAAGATGAAGAAAATCGTGCAAAGGCAATGACATATCTAAAAGATCCAAAGAATCAGCGTCAGATTAAGCAAGTTGGTAAAACAGTAGCTCAATTAGCAAAGAACTTTTTAAAGTAGTTTTAATACAGAGTTAGCATATTAGTTTAATTTCTTATCAAATTTGACTTACGCATAAATCCTCTTTAACATTATGATAATTTGTCTTGATGCAGTTAGCACCTGACGAAGGGTAAGTACCAAAAATACGGTTAGTCAAAATGAAAGGGCGCCGAATGGAAGTTACTAAATCAAATGCTATCCTAGATGTGTATGAACGTCCGAGACCATTAACTTGGTTTGGTTTGTCATTGCAGCATATGTTCTCCATGTTTGGTGCAACAGTAATGGTTCCATTGCTAGTTGGACTTAACCCAGGTATCGCACTCTTCACTTCTGGAGTCGGTACCTTGATTTATATATTGATTACCAAGGGCAATATTCCAATTTATATGGGGTCATCTTTCGCCTTTATTATCCCAATGACTTCCTTGTTGCATACCACTGGTTATCCAGGGGTATCACAAGGAATTATTTCTGTGGGTATCGTTTACCTGATTGTTTCATTAATCGTTAGTCGTATTGGTACTGAGTGGTTAGGGAAGATTTTCCCACCAGCAGTAGTCGGGCCAATCGTAATGGTTATCGGGCTTTCGCTGGCAACTTCAGCGGCAACTAATGCCACAATGGCAGGGGAAAACTACAGCATTAAAGCCTTTACAGTTGCACTATTAACACTGTTAGCAACCATTGGTTATAACATGTTCTTAAAAGGTTTCTTTGGGCTGATCCCAGTATTGCTAGGCATTATTACGGGATATATTTTTGCAGTGATATTTGGACTGGTAGATTTCACGCCAGTTCAAAAGGCTAGCTGGTTTGCTTTGCCAAAGTTTGAGAACTTCATTGATCCAAATGGTTTTCAGTTCTATCCAGCAGCAATTTTGAGTATGGCACCAATTGCCCTAGTAACTATGTCAGAGCACTTGGGGCACTTGATGGTGTTGCGTAAGATTACTGGCCGGGACTTTTTCAAAGATCCAGGTTTGAAGAAAACTCTTGCCGGTGATGGTACAGCATCAATTTCTGCAGCTTTCTTAGGCGGCCCAGCAGTGACTTCTTATGGTGAAAATATTGGAGTAATGCAGCTTAGCCGTGTGTATTCAGTATGGGTGATCGGCGGAGCAGCAAGTTTGGCTGTAACCTTCTCCTTCGTAGGTAAGTTATCTGCCTTGATACAGACTATTCCCGGCGCAGTAATCGGTGGTGTAGGGTTCATGCTATACGGAGTAATTGCCTCAGCAGGTATTCAGGTAATCGTAGATAACAAGATTGATTACTCTAAGAAGCATAACTTGATGATTGCGGCACCAGTATTGGTAACAGGCATTGGTAACTTCTCGTTGCAGCTGCCATCGGGAGTAGCATTCTCTGGGGTAGCAATTGCGACAGTATTAGGCATTGTGCTTAATATAGTGCTTCCAAAAGAAGCTGCTTCAGAGCGTGAGCAAAATGCTGCTAAAACTGAAAAGGAAAATCCGATGGAAAAAGTATTGCAGTCAGATTGCTAAACTGCTCATCTTATTACTAAATGGCGTATGGTTAGTTTTGCCTTACCTAAACTAATTAGGTCATATTTTCTTTTTCTATTGCCTAAAATGCGGTACTCTAGATAAGTAAAATCAAAATATTTGATAGAAAATGTAAGGTTTAAGTCATGGCTCAAGAAGTTTCTAGGCGTATTTTCCTATTAGGTGCCGCTGGTGGTCTTGGGGCAGTTGCATTAACTGCTTGTGGGGCTGGTAACAGTTCAGGTTCTTCAGGTGGTGGATCGTCGAGTGATAAATATCCCGTGACTATTAAACATGCCTTTGGGGAGACTGAAATTAAGAAAAAACCAAAGCGCATTGCTTCTATTTCTTGGGTTAACCAAGATGTTTTGATTGCACTTGGTATTAAGCCAGTTGGTATGGCAAAAAATACTTATGGTGGTGATTCTGAAGGGTATCTACCTTGGACTAAAGAAGCTTTAGATAAATTAAAGAGTGGTGATGCGCCAAAGCTTTATGATGAAACAGATGGCATAAACTTTGAAGGCGTAGCTGGCACTAAACCTGATTTAATCATCGGTGTATATTCTGGTATGACTCAGGATGATTACAATAAGCTTAAGCAAATTGCACCGACTATTGCATACCCAGAAAAGCCTTATGGTACTCCACTAGATCAGACAATGACAATGATCGGACAAGCTGTAGGTCAGGAAGATAAAGCTAAAGATTTATATAACCAAATGATTGATCAAGTTAAACAAGAGGGTGGCAAATATCCAGATTTGAAGGATAAGACTTTCTCATATACTAATTTCACAAGCGATACTTCAAAGTTCAGTTTATATACGCCTAGTGATATTCGTGTGCAGCTTATTGAAGATTTAGGTATGAAACTTGATGATTCTGTTAAGACACTTACTCAAAATTCATCAGAGTTCTTTGTTGATATTAGTGCTGAAAAGGCTAAAGATTTGAAGGCGCAAGTTATGTTAGCGATTGTGGATACAGATACAACTACTGCTAAAATCAAGGGTGATAAGTTGCTGAAGCATATTCCAGCTGTTGCAGATAACACTACTGCTTATTATTCAGATCAACAGCTGAATATGGCAGTATCTGCGGTATCTACTTTGTCAGTGCCATGGGCAATTAGCAAAGGTTGGGTAGGAACTGTAGCAGACGCAGCTAAAAACCTTAAAAGCTAATATTTAGACAAAGTAGGGTAAATGAAGACGAAAACAGCCACCAGTTTTGTTGTTTATATTGTCTTGCTAGCAGTTTTACTGATTAGTATCTTGCTTTCATTAAAATTTGGTGCACAATCAACCAGTTTTGCTGAAGTATGGAAGGTGGTATTACATAGTGATACCACCAGCGATACCGCTGCCATAATTCAGGCTCGAGAAACCCGTACTTGGTTAGCTATTGTAGTCGGAATTGCTTTGGCAATCTCTGGGCAGCTGATGCAAGTAGTTACGCGAAATCCGCTTGCAGACCCTGGAATTTTAGGAGTTAATTCTGGGGCTGCATTGGCAGTGGTTATTGGTTTTACTATCGGTGGTGTATTGGCGCCATTTACACAAACCTTCTTAGCCTTATTAGGTGCGAGTTTAGCTGCTGCAGTAGTTTATGCGGTTAGCACTAAAGTTAATACTCTTAATGTGGCATTAACTTTAGTAATTGTTGGTACGGCATTGAGTGCTGCTTGTGGTTCGATTATCACATTGATGATTCTTGCTAGGCAAAATACTTTAGATCAATATCGAGTGTGGCAGTTAGGCTCAGTAGCTGGTCGTGATGCCAGTATTTTAACAATCACACTACCGCTTATTGTAATTGCTTTTGTATTAAGTATTTATCTATCTTCATCGCTTAATGTTTTAGATTTAGGGGATAAGGTAGCTAATGCTTTAGCTCCCGATGTAAATCGTACTAAATTACTTTGTGTTATTACTGCAGTTTTGTTAACTGGCAGTGCTACCGCTATAGCTGGACCAGTTGTTTTTGTGGGACTGGTAGTGCCACATGTCGCTAGAGCATTAGTGGGTGTGGATCAGCGTAAAATGCTGGTTGCAGCATTATTCTTAGGGGCAATTTTGATGGTGCTTGCAGATGCGATTGGTAGGGTCATTCATCAGCCTGGCGAAGTACCAGTCGGAGTCATGACGGCCTTTGTTGGAGTGCCAGTATTTCTTTATGTAGTGCGGAAGCGGTCGGTGCTGTCGTGAAAAAAACCGAAGTAACCCGGCTAGGTATTATGACAGTAGTAATCTTAGTTTTACTACTTATTGAAATCTTTTTTAATGACGGTGGTACTTCTGCTTTCATCTTAAAGTTATTTACTTTCCCTAGGATTGTATTAGCTTGTTTGTTAGGAGTTGTCTACGCGTTATCAGGTTTCCTATTTCAGTTAACTTTTAAAAATCCCTTAGCAAGTCCAGATATTGTCGGTATCAATGCCGGTGCTAGTGCCGGGGCTTTAGTGACTTTTATGATTGTGGGAGTTGCAGGAGTATATTTGAGTATTGGCGCAGTGATTGGTGCGGCTACAGTTTGTGCAATCGCACTTTACTATGCCAAACCTATGCGTAGTGCGACTTTTGCCTTGAGACTAGTTTTAATAGGTATAGCGCTGGCTACTTTATCAACTAGTGTGGTGGCTTATATTATTAGTATTTTGCCTATCAATGAAGCGCAACAGAGTATGCAGTGGTTATCAGGTAGTTTAAACTCGGCTAGTTGGGATACGAATATCCTATTGCTTGTTATTTTATTGCTTTGTATTGGGGCTTTGGCGTATTTAAATAAGACTTTAGGTGTGTTGGAGTTAGCCGAATATTCAGCACAAAGCTTAGGTGTGAACCCTATCAAGTATCGAGGTATTGTGCTTGGTATTGCAGTCATACTAGCTGCTAGTGCTACTGCAGTAACCGGTCCAGTAATGTTTGTGGCGTTCTTAAGTCCACAATTAGCGAGAATTTTGGTGCCAGAGGCAAAGTTTCGTTTACTTAGGACAGCACTTACGGGAGTGCTGTTTATGCTTGCTGCTGATGTCATTGCTCAGCATATTGTGCCAGGACAGAAATTCCCAGTAGGTGCAATAACAGGAGTATTAGGTGCAGTTTACTTACTATGGTTCTTAGTGCAGCAACGTCAGAAATTAACAGTCGAAGAGAGTACCAAATGACACGATTACAAGCGAAGAATTTGAGTTTAGGCTATGGCGAAAAGCTAGTAGTTGATACGGTTTCTATCGACTTTCATGACGGTAAAATTAATATGCTTATCGGTGCTAATGCTTCGGGAAAATCTACACTTTTATCTGGGCTAATTCACGCTAATAAGCCAATGAGTGGTGAAGTATTTCTCGACGGTAAAGAACTGGGTACAATTTCAGGTAAAGAACGCGCTCAAATATTAGGAATGTTGCCACAACACCCACAAGCTCCAGAAGGTATCACTGTTTGGGATTTGGTAGCACGTGGTCGCTTTCCACATCAGAAATGGTATCAGCAATTTAGTGAAACTGATGAAAAAGTAGTTAATGAAGCACTGGAAAAAACTGACACCTTAAAGATTGCAAAGCGTCCATTACAAGAGCTATCTGGTGGGCAACAACAACGAGTTTGGGTGGCAATGGCACTTGCTCAAGAAGCTGATATCTTACTACTTGATGAACCTACTAGTTTCCTTGATATTAAACATCAGTTAGATATCCTAAATGTGGTTAAAGAGCTCAATGAAAAACACGGCATTACTGTCATTATGGTAATCCATGAGCTTAACTTCGCACTGCGGTTTGCAGACCATGTAATCGTGATGCGAGACGGGAAAGTTTATAACCAAGGCACTGCAGTTGAAGTAGCAACTCCAGAGATGTTAAAAGATGTTTTTTATCTAGAAGCTAAGGTAATCAAAGATCCAATTCGAGGCACGCCAATGGTGGTGCCATTTTGATTAAGTTTGGCTTATTTTAGCGGTAAAAAGTGAGTGATGTTAAGATGCTGTACATCACTTGAGAGTCTTGTTAAGAAAAAAGAATATTTTTAACATCACTTCAATTTCACCGCATAATGTAAAGGTATTAACTTTAAAACCATAGAAAATAAATGCAAATAATTTAGAGGTTATAAGAAATGGTTAGTAATAAAAGAATTAGTAGTGAAATTAGTAAAATAGAAAAAACTTGGAATGAGGGTGTGCCTAAAAGGTATATTGAATGGCAAGTAGTTAAATACTTACGTAAATATAGATAACTTAAGGATTTATCTCCTGCAGTTAATCCAAACTAGACTCACCTTTGCGCCAATATCCCATACATGAAACATCTATTTTAAGGTAGTTAAGTTTTAACTGCTGGCGGATTTGTTTAACTATTGAGCGTTCGGCAGCTACCCAAGCATAGAATGGTGTATTAGATTCTTCAGTGGTTACATCCCAGAGAATAGTTTTTTCTGCACCATCGTCTTTTTCGATATTTTCATAGAAATATTCAAGCCCAATACCTTTATGGCCATGAATTAGCTTGCGAATCTCTATGGCATCGTCTGGATGTGGAACTTGTAGATAAATATTTAAGATACGATTATCTTTATTTTCAATGTGGCTTTTAACAATTTGCGTAGCTGCGGGAAGTGAAGTTAAGTCAGCATAGAGAGCTAATTCTTTCGCAGCTTCTGGAGGATTCCACTCCACCCCTAATAGGCGAGGGCGGACGAACTCAGTCTGATCTTTCAAAGGCAATACGATAGAGATAGTTTCCCCAGTTTTAACATTATCTAGCCATCGCATAGCTGGACTAGTTATTGGTTGGTGTATTACAAAATCTACTAGAATTTCAGCCTCATTGAGCGCCCGAATAGTATAGGTGCGCATGGTGCCACGAGTATCGTGGTCGGCCTTTTTCCACTGCTCGTACCAGTGCTCATTATTATTGAACTTAAATATTTCATAATTGGGAAGTGGGAAAATAAGCTTAATGCGCTGATCTAGGCCTAAATAATGGACATTAGTGAAGTTGCCGATAAATTTTACACGGCATAATGAGCTACTTAGCATTTTTTTGCTGTGAAACTTTGCGATAAACGCTTTAAATGGAGAGCTCATACTAATTTCAATTTTACGCATGGTAGGGGAATAAGTATAGTAAAATCTTTCCTAATTGCCGCTACTACTTTCGAAGCGAAATGGATATATTTGAAGAAGGAGTTTTTATAGAGAAGTTAGAAAGTGAAATGTCACAAGATTTTCAAGATTTACCTGTAGTTGTAATTGGTGCCGGACCTATCGGAATTGCTGGGGCAGTACACTTACAAAATCGTGGGTTAAAATTCGTCTTATTTGAACAAAGTGAAAAAATAGCTGGAGCTGTCGAGCAATGGCGTCATGTTTCTTTATTTTCACCTTGGAAACGTAATGTAGATGAACTTTCAATAAAGTTATTGGAAAAGCACGGTTATAAGATTCCGGATATGAATGGCAATCCTACAGGTTCTGATTTTATTGATGAATATTTGGCTCCATTAGCTGCTACCGATGAACTAACATCGCATATTAAGACAGGTGTTAAAGTAATAGCAGTTGCACGTATGGGAGTAGATAAGTTAAAAATGAACGATAAAAAGTCACCATTTGTCGTTCGTGTTAAGACTAAACAAGGTATTAAAGAAGTTCAAGCGCGCGGTATTATCGATGCATCAGGCACTTGGCGCAATCCCAATCCACTAGGCGCTTCAGGAATTCCTGCAATTGGTGAACTTGAAAACCAAAAGTATTTGGCAGGTACTTTACCTGATGTGCTAGGTAGTGAACGTGCACGTTTTGCTGATAAGCGGGTATTAGTAGTTGGTAATGGTTACTCTGCGGCAAACACAATATTGGCGTTGACTGAGTTGGTCAAAGCAGCCCCAAAGACTAAAATTTATTGGGCTATTCGTGGTAAATCTGTTAAACATTTCTATAATAGAGGGCATCTATCCTCAAAAGCTGTGCGCTGGAAGATTGGTCAACAAATCAAGGAATTGGTCGAAACTTCAAACAAATTGCAGATAGTTAACCAGTTCGCAATTAATAGTTTTACTGAAGTAGCCGATGGCGTTGAAGTCAGTGGCGATACACCTGAAGGTAAGAAATCAATAGTAGTAGATATAATTGCAAATGGTACTGGTTTCCGTCCAAATTTTGATATTCATAAAGAGATTTATACAGATTTTGATGCCGCAGTAGAAGCTCCGACTCGCATGCTAACTTTTATGCAATCTACTGCAGACCATCCTAAAGAAGTTGAATTTGCTGGTGCTACGGCAGTTTCACATCCGCAATCGGACTTTTATGTTATTGGGATGAAAAGTTATGGCCGTTTACCAGGTTTCTTCTTGTTCTTTGGTTATGAACAAGCTCGTGTGGCAGTTGCAGCTCTTGCCAATGACTTGGAAGCTGCTGGTCCAGTTACATTAAAACTTCCTTGGAACATTGAAAAATATTAAAGGTTTTTGATGCCAGTAAATATAATTTTGCCCAGCAAACGTTAAAGATGCGCTATAAAAGAATCAAGGTTCGTTCTGTATAGTTCTTCACGGAGATAATGTTATAAAAATTAGAAAACAGAGAGGAATCAAATGAAAACTTTGATGTCATTAGCTATGAAATACTACAACTTAACTTACAACTCTGTTGCTGGCGATTCTACTAAAGAAGATCGTAAAAACTGGTAAGAATTTGTAGAAAAAGAATTAAGATTAACCCACTTCAATGAAGTGGGTTTTTTCATGCCTATTTTAAGTTCTAAACAGTTTAGAATTTCCGAAGTCAGCATTACGTTCAATATAAATAAGGACTTGCTCTTTAGATAAAACAATTGGTAATATCGTGCATGATGTTCGTCAGAATATAATCGATTTGATTTTTCATCCGTGCCTGTTAAGTCTACAGTTTTATCTTCATCAATAACATCGTAAAGATGATCATCCATATACAGTAAGAATTCTATTTGTTCTATGGGTACCCCAGTCTTTTTGCCAACAATTTCTGGAGTAAAACCAGTCGTCCCTTTTTTAATCAGATTTTTCATCTTGAGATGTTCTAAATAAGAGCGAGTCATAACTTGATAGTAATAAGGTCTTTCCTCGGCATTTGGCCAATTACGGCATGTTATACCGTCAAAGAAATGCCAAAATTCTTTGGGTATTTCATTAGTATTTTTAGGAATTTGCATGTGATTATGCCTTTCTGAATTATTAGTACAAATATACTAGGCATCACTGAGAAAATAATTGTGGTTTGATAGCTCACTTTTATTGAAAATAATAAAAGTGGGGTCGCTATCAAAACTGGATAGTAACCCCACTTGACTTATAAATTGTGTATTAGTAAGTAATGATTTTCATGGTTAATGGTTTGTCAGTAACTATTGGTTCAATATCTTTTAATAAACTATGCAACCCATCTTTACCAGGAGTAATGCTTCCCAAAATACTTTCATGGTCTGCACCAGTACAGCTTTGAATGGTGCTAGGTAAGTCATGGATAGTGCAGAAAGCAAGTACTGCGAAGCAGTAAGCTTCTTTTGCTTGGCTTTCCAATCCTAGTTCCTCAGCTGGCCTAAATTTTACATTGTGACCAATAAGATATTGAATACGTTCCATCAAGTATTTATTTCTAATGCCACCACCATTAGTGATAACTTCAGTTAATTTGTATGACTTTAAACCGTCAGTAACCGTAACTGCAGTTAGCTCAGTAAGAGTAGCAAGGAAATCCTCAAGGCTAATTTTCTCACCAGAGCTAGAGTCATTAATGCCAGGGGCTATTAATTTTTCTGCTTCCAATATCTCACGCATATGTTCAATGTGGAACAGTTCTTTACCTGTAGTCTTAGGCGCTGGAAGTTGGTAGTATGGCTCAGCTAGAAAACGCTTGAGAAGTTTCTCGTGAACTTTACCACTTCTTGCCATTTTCCCATCCGGATCATAGACCTGTTTACCATTAGTGCCAGCAGTGATAGCCACATCAAGTAATGCGTTTGCTGGACCTGTATCAAAAGCTACACTGCTGACTTTGCCATTGTCATTAGTAAGTAGCACAGTAGCATTTGCAATACCGCCTAAATTAAGTGCTGCACTACGATGTCCTTCTTGTGCTCTAGAACCTAACCACATCTGGTCAAAAAGACTAATAAGTGGTGCACCTTGACCTCCTGCAGCAACATCACGAGTTCGAAAATCAGAGATTACCGTACACCCAGTTTTTTCGGCAATCCAAGCAGGTTGTCCAATTTGGAGAGTGCCATGCACTACGTTTTTATTGACAATTTGTTCAAACCAATGATAGATAGTCTGGCCGTGTGAAGCGATAATATCTGCTTTACCATCGCAAAGTTCTTTATTAGCTTTTTCAGCTACTTCAGCGAAAGCTTTGCCAATATAAGTATCTAGCTTGGCAAATTCTTCAAAGCTACTAGGAGCTGGTGGCATTTGCCGATGCAACTCATCACGTAGTTCTTTTGAGTAGCTACCACTTACCATCCCTAGTGGTTTCATGATTATAGTGCCATTTTCGACTGTTAAATCAACTGCACCAGCATCAATTGCATCATATGATGTTCCACACATCATTCCAATAATTTTCATTTTTCTCCTAAGAATTCAAGCATTAGTGGTCGCTAAAAGATCTCAAGCGATCTTTATTATTAATGGTGCGTAATGCAAAGAAACTAATAATACAAGTAAACATCACATAGTAAGCAGGAATATCCTCGTTGTTAGTGGCGCTAATCAATGAAGTAATAATTAGTCCAGCAGAACCTGAGAACACTGCGTTTGAAAGGGAATAAGCTAAACCAAGTCCGGTATAACGCACTGAAGTCGGGAACATTTCTGCAAGCATCGCAGGTCCAGGTCCTGCAATAAGACCTACACAAGCTCCAGCCACAAATACCGCTAAACTCTTAGTAAAGAGTGAACCATTGGTATTTTGTAAGACTTTCATAAGTGGGATAGCTAGGATAGTGATAGCGATAGTTCCAGTAATCATTACTGGTTTGCGGCCAATCTTATCGCTATAAATACCAGCTGGTAGGATAGTGGCCACGAAACCAAGATTAGCAACTACAGTAGCAATCAATGCTTGACGGAAACTGGTGCCCACAGAGTTTTGTAGGTATCCAGGCATTACTACTAAGAATGTATAACCAGCTGCTGACCAGCCCATTAACCTACCAATTCCCATTAGAATTGCTTTAGCTACTTCACCAGATGATGCCTCTCGGCTAGGTGTGGCTGTTTCAGTTTCTTTAGCAGCAGTTTTTTTAAAATCAGGACTTTCTTCTAGTTTTAAACGCAAGTAAAGTGCAATTAAACCAAGAGGGAAAGTGATTAAAAATGGAATACGCCACCCCCAAGAGTTAAGAGTTTGTTCACTCATAAATAGTGAGATGATAGTTGCAGTTAGTGCGCCGCCTAGCAGACCAAGGCCGACAGTGAAGGACTGCCAAGCTCCATATAAGCCGCGTTTTCTATTAGGTGCAAATTCAGTCATAATGCTTACTGCGCCACCAAACTCGCCACCAGCAGAAAGACCTTGTGCGATACGTACTAGAGTTAGTAATATTGGCGCCCAAACACCAACGCTTGCATAAGTTGGCAATATACCAATTAGAGTAGTAGATACTACCATCATCATTAAGACAATAATTAAAGTAGGTTTACGTCCAATTCGATCACCAAGTCTGCCGAAAACTGCGGCACCTACTGGTCGGAAAAAGAAGGCAATAGCAAACGCTGCCCAAGTTTTGATTAAGGCTTGGATTGGGGAATTATCTGTAGCACTAAAGAAATTGGCAGCAATGGCAGTGGCAAAATAGCCATAAATACTGAATTCATACCATTCCAGGAAGTTTCCTACGGAACCACCTATTAGTGCACTTCTAGATAATTTAGGGGGGAGGGTAGAGGTTTTCGTCGTCGTTGACATTATTTTCAGCTCCTATGATTAAAAATTAAGGATGAATAATAATTTTAATATATCTTAGTGAAAACTGCATATAAAATTTCATAAATCTTTTAAAGAAGTTTAAATTAAGTTTTAAAACTAACTCATAGACAAAATTTTTATAGCCAACCCCATTATTAATATGAACGGAACCGTAATATTTGAAGGTTATCAATATTTTATATAGTGGATCAGGGGCAGGTATTAATGTCGCTGTTCCAGCTATTTGGTTATTAACGATAATCAGATAGCAGTTTTTGTTTCTAATATCTTCCGTTAAAGTTGTTTCACTTGGTTCATTGCTTTGCCACTGTGTAGAACCAATCAGCTTTAAGAAGTTGTTTTGCTTGATTAATAATTTCCATAACTTGGCTTAAGTCTTGACCTTGAGCTTGGCGTATTAAAATAGTATTTACAACATTTCTTTCCTTTTTGTAAAGAAAACATATAAAAAGTGGAGTTTCAAACAAAATTGGATAATTTAATTGATATCCAGCTTTGATGGCAACTCCACTTTAATAAAGTTTTAAGTTTCTACTCTACTTCAGCCACAATTAGTCGAGCTATGGCTAGTACGTTATCTAGAGCATTTGGCGCGTTTTCACCTTCTGCATAAACAATACCGTAGTTTGCACTTTGACCTTCAAGGCTTTCGATTTCTGTTCGTGAAGAGTAGAACTGCGGATTGCCTGGAAAACCTTGTGGCATTGGCGTAACGTAAGTGATTTTGCCAGTTTTGTGAACATACTTAAGTACCTGAGCAGTACCTTTAGGGTACTCGATGGTCTTAGTTAGTAAATCAGATTTTTCGTCAAGAGCTACTGAAATCATTGCTTCGTAGATATTTATATCAGTAGAACCGATGATACATTCCCCAATCAAGCCACCACCTAAGCGTGGGTTAATCTCAACGATTTCAGGGCCTTCAGTAGTTTGCATGTACTCAGCGTGCATGAAGCCAGAACCAAAACCAGTAGAATCAATGATACTTTGCATCCACTCTTCAATCTCTTTGTAGTATTCTTCACTATAATGAGCAGGGAAGAATGCAGCTTCTTCTTGTACTACTGGTAACTCAGTCAAGATACGACCAGAGACGCCAAGTAGATTAGCTTTATCATTTTGTACGAATAGTTCAGCACTATAAAGTGGGCCTTTAATGAAAGTCTCAATTAAGAAATTTTTAGGATCAATTTCCTTTAGTTTTTCATTGAACTCTTCTTCAGTATGAATGGTGAATACATCACGACTACCACTACCACTAGTTGGTTTTAAGATAATTGGGAAAGTGATGTTTGCATCTTTCATCTGTCCCAAAACATCTTTTTGATTTGGATCAAAAGAGCGAGTCTTTGAAATACCAGCTTCAACTAAACGCTCACGAGTCTTCTTTTTATCGCGCAAGAAGTCTACAGTTTCAGGGTCTTGTCCAGGGAAACCAAGTTTTTTAGCGACTCGTGCACCAACTGGCGCCCAAGAACCAGTATTGCCCATGATTCCGGCAACATCATCAATCTTTTTAATTGCCTCAGCAGAGGCATCGACATCCATTGTGTCTACATCAATAACTTCAAGACCTTGTTCCATGCATTCATCTAAACAACTTAAATAACGATTACGATCTGCAGCGAGGAGGACAAGCTGTACATCAAACTTTTGTGCTGCTTCCATAATGTGTGGCAAACCGAAAACTGATGCTTCAAGCATAACTACTTTTTTCATAGTAATTGTGTCCTTCCATTTTTTAGGGAACTTATTTTAGTTACCTTATTAACATTTACTATATAACGCTATGTACCTTTATTGTCTAAGAAACAAGGCAAAAAATCATATCAATCTGAGAAAATTTTTAAGTTTTTTGTGTTTTTGCTGAATTATTGGTAATTTCAGAGCCATCTGATACTAGCTTTAGCCCAATTACTGCACCGATAATTCCACATAAGAACACTATTTTTAAAATAGAGACGGTTTCATTACCAGTAGCCATTGCATAAATTACAGTCAGGGCTGCGCCGATACCGGTCCAAACAGAATAGGCGGTACCGATTGGAATATGCTTTAATGCATAGCCTAAGCCAGCCATACTAATTACACTGGCAACTACGAAAATAACTGTAGGTATCAAATGTTTAAAGCCATCAGACATCCCAAGGGCAGTAGCCCATATTGCTTCAAATAATGCACTAATTATTAGAATCAACCAAGGCATTAGCTCACCACCTTAAGCCCGATTACAGAACCAATTAATAGAACTAATAATAATATCCGAGCTGTAGTTGCTTTTTCTTTACCAGTTGCCATTCCCCAGATTACTGTTAAAGCTGCGCCGATACCGGTCCAAACGGCGTAAGAAGTTCCGGTAGGTAATTGGGTCATTGCATAAGACAGTCCAACGACACTTAGAATTATTGCGACTAAAAAGATAACTGTTGGTTTCCATTTTTTAAAACCATCAGTAGCTGACAAGGCCGCAGCCCAAACAGCTTCAAGAACTCCAGATAATACTAGAATTGCCCAAGCCAAGATTCCTCATACTCTCTATATTGTTTCAATTTGACCATTATTTTTATCAAGACTAAACATTATAAAGGCGCTTACTAAACCAGCAAGTGCTAACGCACATCCGACCCAAGCTGGTGCCACATATCCGTAACCTGCAGCAATTACTAGTCCACCAAGCCAAGCACCAAGTGCATTGGCAATGTTAAGTGCAGAGTGATTAAGGCTAGCTGCTAAGTTTTGTGCATCATTTGCAACTTCCATCAGCCTAGCTTGGAGAGCTGGAGTATAGGCAGAAACCATAGATCCCATTAAGAATACTAGGATTACCGCAGTTATTTTACTGTGTACTGCAAAAGTGAAGATGAATAAGGTAACTGCCATCCCAGCGCCAAAGATATAGATGCTATTCTTAATTCTCCAGTCTGCAGCTCTACCACCAATATAATTTCCAGTAGTCATCCCTAGACCATAGATACTTAGGATTACTGTTACTGCAGCAGGAGTAAAGCCAGTAACATCAGTCATAGTAGGGGTAATGTAACTGTAAACTGCAAAGAAGCCACCGAAACCAATCATTCCAGTAATTAAAGTAAGTAGTACTTGTGGTGTTTTTAGTGCAGTGAGTTCTTTGCTCATTGAGGCATTATTATCAGCAGTAACATTAGGCACTGCTAGCGCAATTGCCAAAATAGTAGCTAGACCAATGATTCCGATGATTACAAAAGCCCAACGCCAACCAATATTTTGACCAAGTAATGTAATCAAAGGCACGCTAATGACATTGGCGATAGTAAGACCCATCATTACCATGGAAACTGCATAACCTCGTTTTGCTCTACCGACTAAAGCAGCGCCAGTTACAGCTGCAATCCCAAAATAAGCTCCGTGTGGTAGTCCAGAGACAAAACGAAATACCATCATCATAGGGTAGTTAACTGCAAGGCCAGAAAAGGTGTTACCAATAGTAAAAAGTACCATTAACATGATTAAAGTAACTTTCCGGTTCCATTTAGCAGTTAGTACTGCAAAAAGAGGAGCACCAACTACCACACCGAGTGCGTAAGCTGAAATAATATGCCCTGCTTGCGGGATTGTGATACTAAGACCATCGGCGACTTGAGGTAATAGGCCCATAACTGCAAATTCAGTCGTACCGATACCTAAGCCGCCGATTGCCATAGCAAGCAAAGCGTTTCTAGAGTTGTATTGCTTCATAATCTAAAATAGTGCGATTGATTGTTCCAAACTATTCTTGGGGTTGTTTCTTTTGCATGTAGTAGTACAGTGGGATACCAGCAAGGGTAAGTAAAATACCAATCATAGCTAGCTGGAACTGGGTAAATAATGTCATTATCACAATGAAAGTTCCACCTAATATTGCAACCAATGGTACGACTGGGTAAAACGGCACTTTATAAGGGCGTTCTAGCTCAGGTTCTTTCTTACGCAAGATAAACACTGCAATGAAAACCAAAACGTAGAAAATCCAAATTACGAACGTCAACATATTGGTTAAAGTTTCGAAAGCGCCAAGTAGGATCATAACTGTAGTTAGTACTAGAGTTAGAAGTCCTGCTAAATATGGAACTCGATTACGGTTTAGTTTTGTTAACTTATCCGAAAATGGCAGTTCTTCCTTTAGACCCATAGTGTACGGTAGGCGCATTCCAGTCATAGTATAACCATTAATAGTGTCGAATACTGAAATTAAGATACCGATAGTTACTAGTTTTCCACCGTAATTACCAAATAGTTGGTGCGCAAGATCCATCGGTGCATTTTCGTTACCAGCAAGCTGATTAAATGGTAATACATGCAAGAATACCCAGTTTACAAGTAGGTAGACTGCCATGACACCAAACAAGCCACCGCCAATTGCGCGTGCTAGATCACGCTTTGGGTTCTTTAGCTCACCAGCTACGTTTCCTACGTGAATCCAACCATCGTAAGCAAACATTGCAGAAAGCAAACCAGCACCTAGAGCAGTCATTAATCCACCAGTTTCAGGTCCTTCCTGAATTGGGAATAAGCTGACATGCACTGGATTCTTAGCAAATAGCCCGAAAATCACAATCAAAGCTAGCGGAATTAGCTTTGCTACCAGCCCCACTGCTTGGAAAGTTCCAGCAACTTTAGAACCAAGTAAATTAACTCCATAAAAGAATAAGATGGAAATTATAGCTATTGGTACTAAGCTGCTATCAGGAAGTCCAAATAGATTTTTAAACTGCGTAGCAAAGATAATTGATAAAGCACCACCTACAGCTGGGAAGTAGATGACTACTTGGGCCCAGCCTAGTAAGAAACTCGGCAGTTTTCCGTAAGCACGCTCGATGTACTTAATCATGCCACCAGTTTCTGGAATTGCTGCTGCAAGTTCTGCTGCAGTTAAACCAGCTGCAATGGTAATTAAACCAGCCAAAAGCCAAATAAGCATGTGTAAGCTAGTAGTTCCAGTTATCTGAGCTACACTGGCAGCTTTAAAGAAGACTCCAGAACCAATGACAATCCCCATTACTGTAGACAGTGCAGGGAAAAAGGTCAAGGTTCTTTTAAGGTCATCGTGGCTACCATGCTGTTTGGATGCCATTTTTTCTCCTATATATTAATAATGAAGTGCTTTTTCAGCACTTCAGTTGCTGAAAATTCTAGCACACAACATTAACTTGCGTATAGGGATTTATGCCTATTTTATGACTGTTTTTTCTGCATGTATAAATATAGCGGAATACCTAGAGCTGTAAGGAAAATTCCAATCATAGCTAGCTGGAATTGTGTGATTAAAGTCATCACGACAATGAATACCCCGCCAAGGATTGCAACTGTTGGCAACACTGGGTACAGAGGTACTTTGTATGGTCGTTCTAACCCTGGTTCTTTCTTACGTAAGATAAATACTGCGATAAACACTAGAACATAGAAAATCCAAATTACAAATACCAGCATATTGGTTAAAGTATCAAAGCCACCTAGCAGCATCATTATGATAGCTATTGCTAACTGTAATGTGCCTGATGCATAAGGTGCATGATTGCGATTTAACTTAACAAGATACTTAGAAAATGGCAGTTCATTCTTAAGTGCCATGGTGTACGGTAAGCGCATTCCAGTCATGGAGTATCCATTGATAGCACCATATACCGAAATCAAGATACCGATGGTAACTAACTTACCACCCAAATCACCAAATATTTGCTGTGCTACTTGCATAGCGGCATTTTCATTTCCAGAGATATGTTCTATAGGTAAAGTACGCAAATAAACCCAGTTAACTAGTAGATAAACTACCATTACTCCAACTAATCCAAAACCAATAGCTCGAGATAAGTCACGTTTAGGATTTTTTAGTTCGCCAGCAATATTTCCTACATGAATCCAGCCGTCATAAGCAAACATTGCAGCTAACAATCCAGCTCCTAAAGCAGTAGCAATACCACCAGTATTGACTCCTGCCTGTACTGGAAATAGGCTAACTTGCACTGATGCATTGCTGAATAAGCCAAAGATTACAATTAGTGCTAAGGGAATCAGTTTCGCCACTAAAGCGATTGATTGGAAGGTTCCAGCAGTTTTGGAACCAAGAGCATTAATGCCCATGATTGTCAGAGCTGCAATAATAGCAACTGGAACGACTACCGCAGTAGAAAGACCGAATAAGTTTTTAAATTGGGTACCAAAAATAATTGCTAGTGCAGCAACATTAGCTGGGAAGTAGATAATTACTTGAGCCCAACCTAATAAGAAACTGGCAAACTTACCATAAGCACGTTCAATATAACGCAGCATGCCACCAGTTTCTGGAATTGCTGCTGCAAGTTCTGCTGCAGTTAAACCAGCTGCAATGGTAATTAAGCCAGCCAAAAGCCAAACAAGCATGTGTAAGCTAGTAGTGCCAGTCGTTTCAGCTACACTAGCAGCTTTAAAGAAAACGCCAGCGCCAATAACTGTTCCCATGACAGTCGATAATGCTGGAAAGAAAGTCAAAGTACGTTTTAGTCCATCTTGACTTGCATTGGGCTCAGATGCCATTTTTCTCCTTAAAATTAACTACAAAACTGGTCAACTGCATTTTGGTTTCTGAACATTTTAACACCCAAGTCAACGGTGTCAATAATTCGTATTGTAGAATGTTTAAGAAAGAGGTGGCATGAAAAGAATCCAAGGTATTGACGGCTTGCGCGCAATTGCCGTCTTGGCTGTAATTTTTTACCACCTCAATGAATCTTGGGTGCCAAGTGGTTTTTTGGGCGTAGATGTTTTCTTTGTAATTAGTGGATTCTTAATTACGAAAATCCTTTTAGATCAAGTAGTAAAAAAAGGGGCTATTAATTTAAAACAGTTCTGGGTTAAACGTGCCCGTAGGATTTTGCCAGCTTTATATACAATGTTAATTTTTGTCTGTGGTTTTGCCATGTTGGTGAATACAGACTTAATTGTGCAGTTGCGCAGGCAAGTACTTGGAGCTATTACTTTTTCCTCAAACTGGGTGGAAATTGCTAGCGGTACCAACTATTTCAATAATGATCAGCCTGCTTTGTTACAAAACTTATGGTCGCTTGGAGTAGAAGAGCAATTTTATATTCTTTGGCCGATAACCATTGCTTTTTTATTGGCTATTAACTTCCGTGCAAGTTTATTTATCTCAATTTTAATTGCAACAGGTAGTTATCTGTTGATGAATATTTTATATAACCCAAATGATGCTAGCAGAGTATATTATGGAACTGATACACACACATTCGGTATTTATATTGGTGCGATATTAGCTTATATATATGTCAATAAACCTTTTATGTTTTATAACGAGGTTTGGCGTAAAGTTAAGGTTCCGATTGGTGTTTTATCGTTATTTGGTATTATAATTTCGTTTTTTAAATTTGATTACAATAACGCCAATACTTACCATTACGGGTTTTTATTAGTGAGTGTCCTAACTGCATTATTGCTTGCTACTTTCTTAACAGAAACTGGCCCCCTGCAAAAACTATTGAGTACCTATCCTTTTGTTTTGATTGGTACTCGTTCTTATTCACTTTATCTATGGCATTGGCCAATTTTTGTGATTTTAGAACAACTAAGCATGCAGTTAAATGCTGATAAATATTTCTCATATATCTTGCCGTTTATTGTATTAATTATTGCTTTCTTATGTGCTGAAGTCTCCTATAGTTTTATTGAAGCTCCAATCTTGCGTAGTGGTTTGCGGCGTACTTTAGCTTTATATTTCCACCAAGTTTCTAGATTTACTCGTTCTGCTTTTGTAATTGGTACAGTTTGGGTGCTTTGTTTAGGATTAACAATTACTGCGTTATTTATTGCTCCTACTAAGACAAAAGGGCAGATTAGGATTGAAGCTGCGATGCAGCAACAGGTAAAATCAACTAAGGGAGCAGCCAGCATGGAATTACCACAGGGAGATACTTGGTTCTATCCCAAAGGTGAACAGTTAAGTGCAATTGGTGATTCAATGCTTGTAATTAGTAAACCAGATTTAGTAAGCGAATTCCCTGGTGTAGCCCTAGATGCAAAAATTGGGAGGGCATGGCCAGAAACTTCAACAGTTATTGATGAACAAATAGCAAGTGATACTCTACGTCCAGCTGTACTTATTGTGGCTGGGACTAATATGGGGTTACCTAATGGAGCCTATCTTGATGATTTGTTAAACCGTATCGGGCCAAATCACGAAGTTGTACTGGTAAATTGTTATGCTATTGCCAATAAAAATAAACCTAAAGCACAAACATGTGCAGAATATGTTGGAATTTATAATAACGTTGCAAAAAGACATAACAACGTTATTGTTGCTGATTGGGCATCCCAAGCAAAAGCTAATAATCAATGGTTAGACTCTTCTGGTTTTCACCCAAATCAAGAAGGTACTGCTCATTATATAGATACTATTAAAAAGGCTTTTAAAACACTTAGCGAACGTAAACGAGCTACTAATTAACTCCTATAGTATTTGGTACGCAATAAAGGTAATTATTAGCCCAGCTAGTGAACCCACTACAGTACCGTTAATCCTAATGAACTGTAGATCTTTACCAACAGCAATTTCGATCTTTTCGCTAGTATCGTCTGCATCCCATTCTTTTACCGTAGTTTCAATTACCCCAGCAATATCGTGACGGTAATTCTTGATAATACTAACTGCTGCATAACGCACCCAATTATCAATTTTGCTTTGCCATTCGGCATTTGTTTGCATGTTATGACCCAAATCAAGAATGGTTTTAGTTATCTTTTGGCGTAGCATACCCTTCTTATCATCAAATTCTGCAAGCAAAGCATTCTTGATAGTATCCCAACCACCACCAGCAAAATCACGTAGTTGATCATCGTTCATGACGTTTTTCTTAAGATTTTCGACCTTATGAATAGTATCTGGATCGTGCTGCAAATCCTGAGTTAAGTCAATCAAGTAGCGATCAATTGCCATGCGAACATCATGGAACTGGTCATCCCTCACGGCTTTAATAAATGCCACAAGTTCTTTATGAACTTTTTCTCCTACAATGTTATCTACGAACCCCGGTACCCAGGTAGGGCTACGATCTTCAACTACGTTTTCAACCACTGCTTTGTTATTCAAAGCCCAATCATAAGCACGTTCAAATAAGATATCGACTAGTTTATCGTGGTGTCTATCTGCCACAATTTTGGTGCCAAGTTTTCCAATATATGGCCCCCATTCAGGATCCAGTACATGACGTTTTAACAAGTCAGCTAGAATATCTTGCACTTCATCATCTTTGAGGACGTTCATCATTCCACGTGCGCCATCAGCAATTTGGTCAGTAAGTTTTTCTGCATTTTCCGGAGTAGCTACGTAGTCTCCGACTTTTTCAGAAATTGAAAACTTCTTTAGATAGCCTAGTACTACTTCCTCTGAAAGGAAGTTATCTTCGACAAAGTTAGTTAAATTCTTGCCGATATCATCCTTCTTGTTAGGGATAATTGCAGTATGTGGAATTTTTAGTCCCATTGGGTATCTAAATAGAGCAGTGACTGCGAACCAGTCAGCAAGCCCACCTACCATGCCACCTTCGGCAGCTGCACGAACATAGACTAGCCAAGTATATTTCTCTTGTAAGGAAAATGAGATAACAAAAACTATAGCCATGAAGATTAATAAGGCGCCAGCAATTTTACGCATTTTATTTAATGCTGCTTTTTGCTCTAATTGCCTAACTTCATTTACTGGTGGTGATTTTGGCTTTTCAGTTTTTTCATTAATAGCTGTTGAATTATCTGCTGACTTTTCACTCATATTTTCTAGTTTGCACTGAAAAAATGATTTTTTCCTGAATTATGACTAGGTAAGCCTTAATTATTTATGATTTTGTTAAAATTTTTAGTAGATAATTTATATTAAATAATAGGTGGTTAAATGCTAGATAAATCAGCGCCAAAAATTATTGCTCATCGTGGTGCAAGTTATGAATATCCGGAACAAACTAAAGCAGCTTATCTTGCTGGGATTGCAAAAGGTGCTGATGCACTAGAATGTGATGTGCGGTTAACTAAAGACAAGCAGCTTGTTTGTGTCCATGATAATGAGCTAAAACGAGTTACAGGTTTAACTGGAAATATTTCAGATTACACAGTAGCGGAACTAAAAGAGTTTGATTTCTCTAAGCATGAGGAGCCATTGCAAGGTAAAGCTGATCCAGAATTTACTAAAAAGACTGGTATTACAAATTCAGATATTACCCATATCATTACCTTGGCAGAGTTAATAGAGATTGCTTACAATGCTGATCGTAAAATCGGCATAATTATTGAGACTAAAGATGCAGCTGAACCTAATGACTATGCTGTAGAGAAAGCTTTGGTAGAGCTTTTTAACGAAAAAGGCATGGTAAACTCAGCCGGAGAACTTGATGAACGAGTCGAGTTTATGAGCTTTATGTCAGATTCTGTACTATATCTACACAAACAGTTTCCTAAAACTGAGTCAGTACAGTTAATCGACAATTATGACTTTGAAGAATTTCCACCAGGTGTAGAACGTACGGAAGAAAATAAGCAGAAACTTATCGATGGTGCGCTCCAGGTTATGCAGCAGTTAGGTTGCGTTGGGATAGGCACTCGTTTTTCAGTTGACTATAAAACAGATGTGGAAAAACTAGCTAAAGAAGGCATTAAATTCCGTTGTTTCACGGTAAACACTGAAGAACAATTGCAGGGTTTGACTGAGATTGGTCTTGAATACTTTGAATACATTATTACTGACCGTCCAGTTGAAATACGAAAGTTATTAGAGCAGTAACTATTTGTGTCTGTAACATGTATAAAAAATAGTGGCTACTTTAAAGTAGCCACTATTTTTGTTTAAGTTTAAGTACTAAACAGTTGTTTCAACAGCTTGAGCAATAGCTAGTTCCTCGTTCGTTGGGATGATTAGAACTGGAATAGCACTGTCTTCAGTTGAAATATCACGAATTTCTTTGCTGTGCTCATCGTTCTTCTTCTCATCGATCTTAAGACCAAGAGCACTTAGTTTTTCTACAGTGCTTGCTCTGAAAGGCGCTGAGTTTTCTCCAATGCCAGCAGTGAAAACTAGAGCTTTCATACCACCAACAGCTACATGATAACTGCCGATAAATTTCGCAAGATTGTAGGTGCCAATTTCAAAGGCTAGCTTGGCGTCTTTGTCGCCAGCTTCCATTTTTTCTACGAGTGAACGCATATCAGATTCACCGCTAAGACCTAGATAGCCAGACTTTTTGTTTAGTAAATCATCTAGTTGATCAGGAGTATAGCCTTTGCGGCCTAGGAATACTAAAATGCTTGGATCGATATCACCAGTACGGGTACCCATCACTAGGCCAGCAAGTGGCGTGAAACCCATTGAAGTATCTACACTTTCACCGCCTTTAATAGCAGTTAGTGAAGCACCGTTACCGATGTGTGCGATTACGCCATCAAAGTCTTTGTCATCGACTTTCAAGTGGTTAGCGGCTTGCTTTGAAACGTAGTCATGGCTAGTACCATGAGCACCGAAGCGACGGATACCGTGTTTTTCATACATTTCGTTTGGCAAAGCATAACGATAAGCATAATCAGGTAGTGTAGTGTGGAAAGCCGTATCAAATACTGCTACTTGTGGCATTTTAGGGAATTTTTTCGAAATGATACGCATCCCAAGCACATTCGCAGGGTTATGCAAAGGTGCTAGTGGACTAAGTGAATCAATCTTGTCAATAGTTTTCTCATCAAGTAATACTGGTTTGTCGAAAATTTCACCGCCTTGGACTACGCGGTGTCCCACACCTTCAATTTCGATACCGCCAAGAGTTTTTTCAATCTCTTTGTAAACTAAATCGAATGCTACTGCATGGTCTGGCAAATCTACGGTTACTTCATTTTGGGTGCCATCTAGGTGGTCTTCGTGAGTATAGCTGCCACCCTCAATTCCAATACGTTCTGCAATCCCCTCAGTAATTACTGGAGTTTTTGCGTCCTTACTGGTGTCACGAACCTGGTACTTAAGTGAAGAAGACCCTGAGTTAATAACTAGCATTATCATTATTTAGTACTTTCTTTAGCGGTAGTTTTTGTGTCTTGACCTTGGATAGCAGTGATAGCTACTGTATTTACGATGTCTTCTACAGTACAGCCACGAGATAAGTCGTTTACTGGCTTCTTTAGCCCCTGAAGTACCGGACCTACGGCTACCGCACCAGCTGATTGCTGTACAGCTTTGTATGTATTGTTACCAGTGTTTAAATCAGGGAAGATAAATACTGTAGCTTTACCTGCAACTTGTGAATTTGGAAGTTTAGACTTTGCAATTGACACATCAGATGCAGCATCATACTGAATCGGACCTTCAATTAACAAGTCTGGGCGCTTTTCTTTAACGATTTCAGTAGCAACACGTACGCGTTCCACATCTTCACCAGCACCTGATGTGCCAGTAGAGTACGAAAGCATTGCTACTCGTGGATCTACGTCAAACATTGCTGCTGTTTCTGCAGAAGCTTGAGCGATGTCAGCAAGTTGTTCTGAGTTAGGATTAGGGTTTACTGCACAGTCACCGTATACCAAAACACGATCTTCTAACAGCATGAAGAATACTGAAGAAACTACTTTCACACCTGGTGCAGTCTTAACGAATTCAAGTGCTGGACGGATAGTGTGGGCTGTAGTATTAGCCGCGCCAGATACCATACCATCTACCATGCCTTTGTAAACCATCATAGTACCGAAGTAAGCACCATCCATCATGCGTTCATGCGCCTGATCCTCAGTGATACCTTTATGAGCACGTAGTTCCGCATATTCCTTCGTGAAACCTTCAAGAAGGTCTGATTTAGTAGGATCAATAATATCAATACCAGAAATATTTATACCTTTTGAAGAAGCTAGTTGCTGTACCGCTTCTTCGTCGCCGAGGATAGTTAGGGCACAAATATCACGACGCTTGATAATTTCTGCAGCTTCCAAAATTCTTACATCGTTACCTTCTGGAAGGACAATATGACGACGTTGTGAACGAGCACGTTCAATTAGTTCATGCAAGAAACGTAGTGGAGTCTTTGTCTCTGGACGTGGAATATCAACACGAGATGCTAATTCTTTAGTATCAACATGTGATCCCCAAGCGCCAAGTGCAGCAGCAATCTTACGATTTTGACCTTTGAAGAAGTTTCCGGATACTTGCCCGACTTGATGTGCAGCCTGGTAAGTATCTTGTGGTGCTGAAATAATTGGGAATGGAGCTTTATCCATCAAAGTTTTTACTTTACCTTTTGGTTTCATGTTGTAAGAAAGCAAGATGCCTGATGGACTAGGAAACTCAGTAGATTGTGCAGCAGCAAGGGTGGCAGCCATAATATCGCCACGGTCACCTGGCACAATGACTAAACATTCTTCAGTTAAGAAATCAAGGTAGTTATCTACGGTCATTGCAGCAACTTTAACTTCGCTGATGTCGCGGTCAAGATTTAAATCACCGCTGACGCTTCCTGCGCCTAATTCTTTTGCAACTGCTTCTACAGTTGGGTTTGAAATTGCTGGAAGTTCTGGAAGCACATAAACTGGTAGTTTTTTCTCGCCAAGTGGTGCTTTGCCAGCAATATCTTCAAGTAAATCAGGATTAGCACGGTTTACAATCATCGCAAACATCTGAACTTTAGCTTCAGTAATTTCTTTACGTGCTACTTCAATTTCTTCAGCTACTTCCTTAGCTGATTTATTATCCTCAGCACCAACAACCATCAATACTGGAGTGCCAAGATTTTTAGCAATTTCAAGGTTTAATTCGAAATCTCCTGCTTCGCTGTTTGATAGACCTTCGACGACTACTATGTCACATTCTTTGCTAAGCTCAGACATAATTTCTACAGCTTTTGAATCGATGTCTTCTTTTTTGCCATCAGCTAATAAAGCACGAGCTTCAGCACGAGTCATACCAGCACGCGAAGTAGTTTTATCTAAATCATATTGATTACGAGTTAGCTGGACCATTGGATCGTCTTCTATGTCATCTGACCTAGTAATTGGGCGGAAAAACCCGACTTTATTGTAATGGGTGTTTAAAGTGTCCATGACACCTAGACTGATTAGTGATTGACCTGCAGTTGGGGTAACTGCTGCAACGTAAATACCGAAACTCATTTATTTTCTCTCCTATATGAAAGACGTCTTTGGTAACTCATTATCCCATTTTTTCGGTTGCTTAACCATTTTTCTTTAAAGTGTCTGACAAGATAGTTAAATGGTAAGAAAGAGAAAGCAACGAATAGCAGCCCCACAAGCTGGGAAATTCTTGATTGATACTGGTACCGCCGAATTAGTCAGGGATCGTTATACACCTAATGGTTGGTTGCTTTATATCAATGATGTACAAAGTTCCCACATCGATTTATCCAGTAAATTTAATTTGGATTTTGAATATATGCGCTACATGGCAAAAGTTATTGAATCACAATTTAATCCAAGAGTTGAACAAAAGATTAACTTTTTGCACCTAGGTGGTGGAGGTTGCTCGTTACCTCGTTATATGGCTTATCGATATCCTGCGGCTAGGCATGTAGTAGTTGAACTTGATACTAAACTTATTGATTTTGTACGTAGTTGGTTTGATTTACCAAGCGCACCTCAGATGCGACTGCGTGCTGGAGAAGCTCGTGAAGTGGTTGAAAGTCTTAGTGAAAATAGTCGTGATGTAATTATCCGTGATGTTTTTGCTGGTCCAGTAACTCCAAGAGAATTACTTACCATAGAATTTGTTTCACATGTTAAACGAGTGCTAAGGCCTGGAGGTTTATATTTAATTAACTGTGGAGATGGCCCAAAACATAGTTCAGTTAAAGCTGAGATTGCAGCATTATTAGCAAATTTCACAAACGTGTCAGTAATTTCTGATTCTGCGATGTTAAAAGGGAAACGTTATGGCAATATTGTGCTAGTAGCATCAGATGCCAAAATTGGAAGCCCTAGTCTAGGAAGAATGTTACGCACGGACCCTATTCCAGCTCAATTGTGGGGGACTGGGAAAGCTAAAGAGTTTATTGAAGGCGTGCAGTATCTTGAAGATCTTGATCTTTAATTAGTCGGATTACTCGACGAACTTGTGCCAAGATTTCTTTTATTGCAGCTTTACCATAGCCTAAAGCACGCCCCACTACATAGAAGCCTTCAGGGGAATTTTCGTGTTGGATGGTGTCATAGCGGTTAAATCGCGAAAAGCTGCCATTTTTACCAGCCATAATAATATTTCGAGCGAAGAGAGTCCCTTGGTCTGTGGTGACAATCCAACGAATTAATTCACCTTTATAAGTTTCAGGTTCGGAAACAGGTGTAATATTCTCAACATGCACATTCTTACGGAAATCTAGTTTATGCGCCCGAATATATGTCTCTAAATGTTTAATAATTTCAACCCGTGATTTCCAACCATCAATCTGATTAGTACTTAATGAAGGTAGTGAAGACGTAGAAGTTGATGGGTTTGCCGTAGTCGGATGCATTGGACCAGAAATTAGCGTGACTTCCATGTGGTTGCGGTTAAGTTCAGCGGCCATAGCAAGGCCAGAAAAACCAGAACCTACTACTAAGTTCCTGATTGTATCTTCGTAATTGGACGATACAGTGGGGATCATTTATTCCTTACACTCCCGATAAAAACATTTTTCTATTGTAGTAGAGTTTAGCAGATTTATTCTTTTATGAATAATAGTATTTTTAATACTAAAATCTAGATAAAAATAACTTGAAATTTACTTAGCTACGATTTGAAAATATAAAATTCTATGTGTTAAACTGTACAAGTTGTTAATTGTTAAATGCAACAACGGCCCCATCGTCTAGTGGCCTAGGACATCGCCCTTTCACGGCGGTAACACGGGTTCAAATCCCGTTGGGGTCACAAATGAAGCTCTTGCTAATGGCAGGAGCTTTTTTGTTCCCCTTTATTTTCTGTAATGTAAGCTAAGTCTTACGTATCGCGGTACGTTTCAGTGAAAAACGTGTGCTCAAACACACGGCAATAACTAATGTAGTTTTCTTAATGCCGAACTTTTTACCAAAATTCCATATAAATTTAGTCAAAATCAGTAAAAACTACAGGAGTTATTCCCTTGTTTTTATATAGGGTTTTTCAAGGTATTCAAACTATATTTTTCTTAATTATGCTTTTACAAAAAAAGTGTGTTAAACTAATCAAGTCGTAATTACGATGTGGCCCTGTAGCGCAGTTGGTTAGCGCGCCGCCCTGTCACGGCGGAGGTCGCGGGTTCGAGTCCCGTCAGGGTCGCTCTCAGTTATTCTGAGTAGAGGGCGGTTTGAATTTCTCAGATCGCCTGTTCTTGAATAAAATACTTTTATTCAAGTGGTCTGGTAGCTCAGTTGGTAGAGCGTTCGACTGAAAATCGAGAGGTCACGGGATCGACGCCCGTCCAGACCACCACACTTTTACAGACTCTAGAATCTGGTTCTTCCTAGCAAGGAATAAGGGTTCTAGAGTTTTTGTTTTATGCTAGCTTTTAAGGCGTTCTTGTAATCTAAACTTTACTGTAGGCCATTCACTTTCAATTATTGAATAAACTACAGTATATCTAAGCGTTCCATTTTCAACTATTCGATGATTACGCAAAATGCCATCTTGTTTTGCACCGAGTTTTTCAATAGCCGCACAAGATTGTTGGTTAAGCCAGTGGGTACGGAACTCGACTGCTATACAGTTTAAATCTTCAAAAGCTCTAGTTAAAAGTAATAGCTTTGCAGCTGGATTAGTTTTAGTGCTGTGTGTTGCTTTTCCTGAATTAGTATCTATCACTGCCCAAGGTACACTTTTATTTTCACTATGTAATTTAATATGTTGCTTAATCTCAGTCAGCATGTATTCTGGCTTAGGAATTGCGGTATACCAAGTTTCCCAAAGTTCATCTTTTTGCACGGCCAGTACTAAGTCGTCGTGGCGTTTGTTACTGAGTGGTTCTAGCCGGATGTGATTTTTTTCTAACATTGGATTTTCTAGATAATTCATTTTTGACTGTAGCAGAGAGTAGCTTTATTTTATGTTTTCTATAAATTTTTAAACAACAATGCAACTAATATGTTATCTTTGTGCTTTAAGGTGTTAGTGCTATGAAATTAAAACGTTTTAATTTGCTTTTGTTAACGGTAATGGCTATTATTTTTGCCATACCGCTTTTTAGCGACACTTTTTCATATTATGGACCTACTTGGGATTCACGTTTTACCCTATCTCGTATCTTAGGATTGGATACTGTTTGGTCAAGCCCAGTAAGCTTTAGTAACTTCGGCCATCACGGCTCTATTACTAATGAATTTTATCCTTGGTTAACTTTTTATCCAGTATATTTGTTCTTTAAAATGACTGGAAACTTACTATTGAGCTATAAGCTGTATGTAATACTTGTAGCTTTGGTAGGTATTTTTATTGCTTATTACTCTATTTTTCAGATTAAAAAAGATTATTTTACTGCAGCTGTTTTCTCGTTAGTTTATCTTTATTCTTCAGTATTTTTCTGGGATATGAATGCCCGAGTTAATGTTGGAGAGGGAGTAAGCTATATATTCTTGCCACTAGTATTACTAGGTTGCTATCAGATTTTTGTTGGTGATTATCGTAAATGGTACATTCTGACTATTGCTATGGTTTTGACTACGCATACACACATACTAAGTGCTGCGATATTCGCTACAGTAATTGGTATTGCTCTATTGCTTTCATTGTATTTTTGGCAAGATAAACAGCAAAGAGCCTTTGCATTTTTGAAGGCAGCTATTTGGTCATTGTTACTTTCATTAGGTGTACTAGTACCACTACTACAGCAAAATTTTGCGATGTCAGTTTACAGTAATGGTGGTAATAACGCAGCTACTTCATCTTCTGGATTTAGCCTACGTTCAATGTTATTAAACCGTTTCGATGGTAGTCTCGGTTTGTCTATCTTACTAGCATTAATTTTTACAATATATAAATTTAAAAGATTAGATAAGCCAGATAGATTTATCTTTGGGTTTGGTCTAATTATTTTTATTTTTGTAATGATAATGTCGTTTTGGCTCAAAGGGCAGGATAGCTCATCGACCATATCTCAATTCGTAATTGGGCTTAATACGGTTATAACTCTATGTTTCGCATATTCTTTCTCCGTAACATTTACTAACGCTATGGACAGACTTTCAAATATTAGTGTGCAAACTAGGAAGCTAGGCCTTCTTTCAATAATTTTATTGGTAATTTATGGAACTACCATAGGCAGCTTTTACCATTGGAAACAAAAAGATTTAGCTGCAAACGGCGGGATTCAAAGTGGTAAGTACTTGGATAGTAAAGTTGCTGAAGATGATGTAGTTGATCAAATAGCTGATTTCTACTACGTAGCGCAAAATGGTAATAAAGTCGCTATCCAAGTTAAAGATAATCATAAAGAAGTAGGAACTAACTCGTATTATATGAATGGTGCTTTAGTGGCCTCTGATGACCCAAATGCTAAAACTAATTCAGATATTGGAATGGTTTCCTATAATGCAACTCCTAAATTATTCACTATTGATGTAGGAAATAATCTTGAAACTAATGTCCAGCTCATTACTCCGGTGTACCGTTATCTAGGACAGAAAGTACTAGTTAATGGTACTGAAGCATCCTCAAGTGTTTCAAAATATGGCACTACTGAAATAACAGTACCACCAGGTGGCTCAGAAGTAAGAATTACTTATAGTTACACCAAGTTAGCAATATTTTCTAAGGTACTTTCTTTCTTAGCTTTACTATTCTTAGCACAGCATTTAATTTTCCCAGGCAGAGATAAACAGTATTGGCAAAGAATAGTAGCTTGGGTTAACTACCAACTTAAAGATTTGGAATATAAACGCTACTTATAATGTTGTTAGGTATGAAAATACTTACAAATATAAGGGGTACAAATGGAAACTTACAAATACGATATCGAGGGTATGAGTTGTCAGCATTGCGTTAATGCAATCACGGAAGAAGTTTCAGAGATTTCTGGTGTCGCGAATGTCAAGGTTTCACTTGATGATAAGACACTAACTCTTGACAGTCCAGAAGATGTAATTACTAAAGTTAAAACCGCTGTCGACGAAGCTGGATATGAAGTTAAATAACAAGATTTATTGATCTATTACTTAGGGAAGTGCTTGGTAAATGGCTGATACTACCAAATCAGTTGAGTTAGATATTGAGGGAATGACTTGTACTAGCTGTGCTAACCGAATTGAAAAAAAACTTAATAAACTTGACGGTGTAGTATCTAGTGTTAATTTTGCTACTGAAAAAGCAAAGATTGAATTCCCAGACACTATCTCTGAGCATGACTTAATCGAAACTGTAGAAAATACTGGCTATAAAGCTCACAAACCTGCCCCAGTACATTCACACAATGATGATACTAGTCACGAAAAACATAATCACAGTGAGCAAGCAGTTAATCCACATGATCATATGGATCATGGAACACATTCGCTGGAATAGTTGCGCTGGCGTTTTGTGCTGTCAATGTGGCTGGCAATTCCAGTAATTTTGGTTTCAATGGTGCCACAGCTACAGTTCAATTACTGGCAATGGGCAGCATTAACCTTAACTACTCCAGTTGTTTTTTATTATGGTTGGGAATTCCATGAAGCAGCTTGGAAACAAATAAAATATAAAATAGTATCTATGGATACTTTAATTTCCATGGGTACTTTAGCTACCTATTTCTGGAGTTTATACGCACTATTCCTAGGACATGCAGGCATGGAAGGGATGAAACATACTTTCCATTTTTTATTACAGGTAAGTGATGGTAACGGAAATATTTACTTTGAAGCTGCCGCAGGTGTGACAATGTTCTTGCTCACAGGTCGTTACTTTGAAATGAAAACTAAACGAGAAGCTGGTAGTGCCTTAAAATCTTTGCTTAACCTAGCTGCTAGGCAAGTTAGAGTATTGCGTGAAGTTAATGGGCAAACAGTAGAGCAGGAAATTCCAGTGGAAGAGCTGGTTAAAGGTGAACATTTCATCGTTAAACCTGGGGAAAAGATTGCTACGGATGGCTTATTGTTAAAGGGCACTCTACGATAGATACTTCAATGTTAACTGGAGAAAATGTCCCTAGAGAAGTAGGGTCAGGTACAGAAGTTGCTGGGGCGATGCTTAACGTAAACGGAGTTATTGAAGTTGAAGCTACTGCTGTTGGTGGCGATACCAAACTGGCTCATATTGCACAAATGGTACAGGATGCCCAAGCAGGAAAGCTCGAATTCAAAAGTTAGCTGACAAAGTTTCAGAGTATTTTATGCCAGCAGTAATTGGCCTAGCTCTGTTGACTTTCATACTATGGGCAATTTTTGGTAGTTCAATGTCACTAGCATTTACCGCAGCTGTTGCAGTATTAATTATTGATTGCCCTTGTGCCCTTGGACTAGCTACTCCAATTGCACTAATGATGGGCACTGGTCGTGGTGCCGAACTTGGGATTTTGATGGAAGGTCCTGAAGTTCTAGAGAGCAGTAGTGATATTGACACTATTGTGCTTGATAAAACAGGTACGATTACTTCTGGAAAAATGCAACTTAGTGATGTGATACCAGCAGCTGATGAAGGCTCAGATCAATTATTAGCTATGGCTGGCGCTTTGGAAGCTTATTCAGAACACCCAATCGCTCAAGAAATTGCTGCTGCAACTAAGACTAAAGGAGAGTTAGCAGAAGTCATTAACTTTAAGAATATTGCTGGTTTTGGAGTAAAGGGTGAAATTGAAGGTACTGAGGTATATGTCGGTACTGAAAAGCTCTTAAAACAAACAGTTCAAAGCTTAGATGATGAACTTGGTAACCAGAAGGATAAGCTAGAACTACAAGGAAAAACTGTCGTCAATATAGCCTGGAATGGCAAAATACGTGGCTTAATTGCAGTTTCTGATACTTTGAAAGAAAGTAGTAAAGAAGCAGTCGCTAAGTTACAAGAATTAGGTTTAGGGACTGTATTGCTTACTGGTGATAATAAAAATGCCGCAAATTACATGGCAAAACAGGTTGGTATTAAAACTGTAATCGCGGAAGTGCTACCTGAAGATAAGCGTGATGTAGTTCAGAAGCTTCAAGCAGACGGTAAGAAAGTCACTATGGTTGGTGATGGTATCAATGATGCGGTTGCTCTTGCTCAGGCTAATTTAGGTATTGCAATTGGTACTGGTGCAGACGCTGCAATTGCGGCTTCTGATATTACCTTAGTAAGTGGTGACTTATTAGAAGTTGTGGAGGCAATTAAACTAGCTAAGAAGACCTTTAAAACTATTAAAGCTAATTTATTCTGGGCATTTGCATACAATATGCTAGCGTTGCCATTAGCAGCGTTTGGTTTATTAAACCCAATGATTGCAGGTGCTGCAATGGCCTTCTCGTTAGTGGCAGTAGTGCTTAATAGTTTACGATTACGTTATTTTGGTAGAGTTTAATCTTCAAAATCTAACAGGATAGGGGCATGATCGGATGCACCTTTTCCTTTGCGCTCTTCACGATCAATCCACGCTTCTTTAACTTTAAGTGCCTTAGAAGTTAGCATGAAATCAATGCGCATCCCTTTTTTCTTAGGAAAACTCAGCGCTTTATAGTCCCAGTAAGTGTACTTGCCTGGTTCACCGTAGAATGTGCGTCCAGAGTCAGTAAAACCTAAGTCCAAGAAGTTTTGGAAAGCTTGACGTTCTTTGTCGGAAACGTGAGTATGCCCTTCAAATACTTCCATATCCCAAACATCAATGTCAGTAGGGGCAATATTCCAATCACCTGCAAGGACAATCTTAGCTTCAGGATTGGCTTTAAGTCCGGTTTTCATATTATCTTCAAGAGTGGCTAACCATTCTAATTTATAAGGATAATGCGGATCGTCTAAAGCACGTCCATTAGGTACATAAAGGCTCCAAATTCTAACTCCACCGCAAGTAGCACCAATTGCACGAGCTTCTACTATGTCTTTAAAATCTGGTTGGTTAGGGAAACTACGCTCTACATCTTCAAGACCTACACGTGAGGCAATGGCTACGCCATTCCACTGGTTTAAACCAAAGTGAACTACTTCGTATTCAAGGCGTTCGAAAAGTTCCCAAGGGAACTGCTCATCTTTAGCTTTGGTTTCTTGAATACACAGGACATCTACATCACTACGTTCCAAAAAGTTTGCAATACGGTCAGCACGGGCACGTACGGAATTAACATTCCAACTAGAAATTCTCATACTATTAACTCTAACGGAGTAAGCTGATAAAGGTAACAAATTTAAGGAACTAGGTATAGATTAAATGAGCACAGCTGCTAATAATAATGGTACAAACCATGAAAATGGCGTTGGTCCTTGGGAAGGCCAATGGCCTACTGAAGATTATTATGACCCAGAATTACTAAGTGATGGTGACCGACGTAATGTCGTAGATAAGTACCGTTATTGGAAAATGGATGCCATCATTGCAGATTTAGATAAACGTCGTCATAATTTCCATATTGCAATTGAGAATTGGCAGCATGATTTAAACATCGGAACAGTAGTGCGCACTGCGAATGCTTTCTTGGCTAAAGAAGTGCATATTATTGGTAAAAAACGCTGGAATCGTCGTGGTGCTATGGTTACTGATAAATACCAGCATGTACGCCATCACCCAACAGTTGAAGGTTTTGTGGAATGGGCTCAAAGTGAGGGATTAGAGGTTATTGGTATTGATAATTTCCCTGATTCAGTTCCGTTAGAGACTTATGATCTACCTAAAAACTGTGTTTTAGTATTTGGACAGGAAAGTATCGGTTTAACTGAAGAAGTACATAAGTCTTGTAAAGATACACTTTCAATTGCTCAATATGGCTCAACCCGTTCGATGAATGCTGCTGCAGCTGCTTCTATTGCGATGCATGCTTGGGTTCGTAGACATGTTTTCGGACAGATAATATCTTAACTACGCTTGTCTAACCGTTATCTAGCTCAATAAGTTTTATAATAGGAATGTATCTGATTATAACCTTCAAGAAAGGTGGCTTTATATGCCAATAGCAACTCCAGAAGTATACGCTGAAATGATTGATAACGCGAAAAACAAAGGTTTCGCGTACCCTGCAGTTAACGTAACTTCTTCTCAAACTTTAAACGCAGCTCTAGAAGGCTTTGCTGAAGCTGGTTCAGATGGTATCGTGCAGGTGACAACTGGCGGTGCTGCATATTGGGCTGGTCCAAAGAAAAAGGATATGCCGACAGGTGCCCTTGGTTTCGCTACTTATGCACGCGAAGTTGCTAAGCAGTACGGTGTAAACGTTGCTTTGCATACTGACCACTGTCCAAAAGATCAACTAGATAACTTTGTATTACCACTACTTGAACTTTCTGAAAAGGAAGTAGCTAAAGGTAACGACCCAATATTTAACTCACACATGTGGGACGGTTCTGCTGTGCCACTAAAAGAGAATTTGAAGATTGCTGAAGAGTTACTAGAGCGTACTGCTAAAGCACACCAGATTCTTGAAATTGAAGTTGGTGTCGTTGGTGGTGAAGAAGATGGTGTAGCTCACGAAATTAACGATGATCTTTACTCTACTGTCGACGATGGTCTAGCAACTGTTAAAGCACTTGGTTCAGGTGAAAATGGTCGTTATATCACTGCACTAACTTTCGGTAACGTACATGGTGTATATAAGCCAGGTAACGTAAAGCTTCGTCCAGAAGTTCTTAAAGAAATTCAGGAAGCAGTTGGCAAGAAGGTTGGCAAAGAACGTCCATTTGATTTAGTATTCCACGGCGGTTCTGGATCTACTGAGCAAGAGATTGCTGATGCAGTTAAATATGGTGTTATTAAGATGAATATCGATACTGACACTCAGTATGCTTACACTCGCCCAGTAGTAGATCACATGTTGAAGAACTATGACGGTGTACTTAAAGTTGATGGGGAAGTAGGAAATAAGAAGACTTACGATCCACGCGTATGGGGTGCTGCTGCTGAAGCTAGCATGGCTGCTCGTATCGTGGAAGCTTGTGAATCTCTAGGTTCTGCAGGTAGATCAACTAAGTAGTAGATTTTCAATTCAAATTAAGACTTCAGGATAAAAACTGGAGTCTTAATTTATGCTTGCTTTTTTAAAAAGAATTTTTCTGTCTTCTCATCACTCCAGTAAGTTATTATGACAGCACGTAGTTCTGCTAATTGCTCAATTGTTTTTAGTTGCAACATCGGAAGTTCGTTGCTTATGCTGAGCTTTAACTTCGTTTCTTTGTGATTTTCTTGTTAAATAAAGACTGACGAAGACAGCCTCTGCGGTAAATATTGCAACTGTGATACAGGTAAGTGTTTAAATTAACGATTATTCTATAAAAATCTTAAGGTAGTACTTCAAAAAGTGTAATATAATAAAACAGAGTATTTAATGAATTACGCAGGGTATTTTTAAGGAAGAGTCTTTATGTTAAGTCCGATAGCGATGTGGCAAGAAGCTATACCCATTGTTTTAGTGACTATAATGATTCTCTATATTCCAGGATTAGTTTTTTCTGCAGTATTAGGATTCAGGAAGCTGACTCTTGTAACCATAGCTCCAGTTGTAACATTTGCAGAAGTCGGATTTACTACGGTTTTATTTGGAATACTAAAAATCCCTTATTATTTAATTACATTCATAATAGCTTCAGTGTTATATACATTTTTAATATATATATTGAAGAGATTTTTATTTAAGATACCGAAAATTAGAGAAAAGCTTAATTTTGATAAGCGTAAGGCTAAACCTAAGCATATAAGACCGGCTACCAAAATTAAAAAAAGAAAGTTTAATTATAAAGCTATATTTAATATAGTTACTTTAAGTCTTTTAATTGCTATTACTCTATCATTCATAACTTCGCTAAGGATTATAGGTCATCCTGAAAATATTATACAAACAGTTGATGTTCGCTATCATTTAAGTGCAATCAGATGGATTTATGACAGCCACAATGCTTCACCATTCCATTTAAGCGACTTCATTCCTTCTTTACAAAACACTTATTATCCTTCTGCATGGCATGGGACTGTATACTTAGTATCTTCAGTATTTGGCAGTGATTTTAAGTTTTTGATTTTAGGCATAAATTCTCTTATTAGTGTTATATATATTCTAACTTGGCCAATCAGTATGTTATTTTTTGCTAGGCAAGTTTTTGGTAACTCTAGTTTAAAAGTTGCATTAACTGTAATTTTTTCATGTGCGCTACCAGCTTTTCCTTATTTAGCGCTAGTATACGGCGGTTTCTATCCAAATAATTCCTCGGCCGCATTTATCCCAATTGCTTTAGGTTTTGCATTAGGCGTATTCAAAGAAAATGCTCATAGAGTAATATCTGGGCCACAGGCCTTACTTGGATTATTGCTAACACTTGCTGGAATAGGTTTCTTACACCCAACTAGTTTCATGGCTAGTTTGCTTTTTATAATTACAATCGGCTTGCAGCACTTTATTAGATCAGTTATTAATTATATAGATAGAGCGAGAAAAGGCCCTATGAAGGGTGTTTACTTGAATCGTAAACGCATTAATTACTTTATTATGTTTTTAATATTTATCTTGGTCTATATAGTAATGTGGAACAAATTATCTATGCAGTATAGGTCAATTGGTGAAGGTACCATTGGCCAATCAATTATTGAGTACTTACAAGGAAATGTGACTAAAGGAATTTATCCAACTTCTATTAGTATTTTTGTGTTTATTGGTATTTTATTGTTGTTAGGATATGAAAAGAATAAGCAGTACTACTGGGTTTTGACATCATACGTCATAACAGGAATTTTGTATGTTATATCTAATGGATCCCAAAACGAAACAATACGTTTTATCTTCACAGGACTTTGGTATGGTAGAGCACAACGAATAATCGTGTATTATCCAATTTTTGCTTCAGTAATAGCTACTATTGGCGTTACTTCCATACTAACTTTGATATGGAAAATTATTCTTTGGATAGGTTTGCTAAGAAAGAAAATTCTAGCTGCAATTGCACTTGTACTTAAAGTACTGTTAATAGTGTTATTAGGGTGGACCTATGGACACCAAGGTGGTGTTTTAGATAAGTATGTGGCAAAAACTTCGCTGAGTGCTTATAGTATGAATCCTAAAGATAATCCTGCATATATTACTTGGGATGGCTTAAATCTCATGAAACAAATGGCAAGTATCGTCCCACCAGGAACATTAGTCGCAAATGATAATAACGCAGCTGCTTTGAGCTATGCAGTCGCAAATGTAGATTTAATACAATACGGACAAGAAAAAGAGAAGCCAACTCAGGAAGAATCGCTTATTCTTAATAATTTGAATAATATGATGACGGATGCTCAAACTTGTCAGGCAGTAAAAGATATAGGTGTTAAGTATGCAATTAATCTTAATGGAAGACCTTTAGCGGGCACTGCTTTCAATAAGTATAGATATGCCCCTATGCCAGGTTTAGAAAATCTAGATAATTCTGATGCAGTTACGCTTGTAGCACAACAAGGTCCTGCAAAGTTATATTCTATTAATGATTGCGATCCTACTGCTATTGAACAGAATAATGCTGCACAACAGGATTTAGGATATGTGCCGCAGTAACTTTGAAATCAAATTAAAAAATTAGTAAAATAAGCTGTAAGAACTCCGCTTACAACTTGTGGAGTTTATTTTATTTTGCAATAAAACGATAAGGAAAAACATGCCAACTATAGTTATTGTTGGAGCACAATGGGGTGACGAAGGTAAAGGTAAAGCAACTGATTTGCTAGGCGGCAAGGTTGACTATGTAGTTAAGTTTAATGGTGGTAACAATGCTGGACATACTGTAAAAGTCGGTGGTGAAAAGTATGAGCTTAAGTTACTACCAGCTGGAATTCTTAATGAAAACTCTACGCCAATTATTGGTAACGGGGTAGTAGTGAATCCAGAAGCATTATTTGAAGAATTAGATGGTTTGAATGCTCGTGGTGCAGATACTTCTAAGCTCAAGATTTCAGCAAATGCGCACTTGATTGCACCATACCACCAGATTATTGATAAAGTTACTGAGCGTTTCTTGGGTAAGCGTGCTATCGGTACTACTGGTCGTGGTATTGGACCATCATACATGGACAAAGTAGCTCGTTTGGGTATCCGTGTACAAGATTTATTTGATGAATCAATTTTACGGCAAAAGGTCGAAGGCTCATTAGCTCAGAAAAATGAACTACTAGTTAAAGTTTATAATCGCAGGGCTATTTCGGTTGATGAGATTGTAGATTATTTCTTATCTTATGCTGATCGTATTAAACCTATGGTAGTAGATGCTGAATTAGAGTTAAATGATGCGCTTGATGATGAAAAGTTAGTACTTCTAGAGGGTGGGCAGGCTACTTTCTTGGATGTAGATCATGGTACCTACCCGTTTGTAACTTCTTCCAATCCAACTTCTGGCGGAGCTTGTACGGGCAGTGGTATAGGGCCTACTCGCATTGATCGCGTAATAGGTATTATTAAAGCTTATACGACTCGTGTTGGTGCAGGACCTTTCCCTACAGAATTATTTGATGAAATGGGAGAATTTTTACAAAAGACTGGTGGAGAATTTGGCGTAAACACCGGGCGTCCACGTCGTTGTGGCTGGTATGATGCTGTACTTGCTCGTTATGCAAGTCGTGTTAATGGTTTTACAGACTATTTCTTGACAAAGCTTGATGTACTTACTGGTATTGAGAAAATCCCAGTATGTGTAGCTTATGATGTCGATGGAAAACGCTTTGATGAAATTCCAGTATCTCAATCTGACTTCCACCATGCAAAACCAATTTTTGAGTATTTTGATGGCTGGACTGAAGATATTTCAAAAGCAAAAACTATAGACGATTTACCAAATAATGCTAAGAAATATGTTAAGGCACTTGAATCAATGAGCGGCTGCCGTTTCTCGGCTATTGGTGTTGGTCCTGATCGTGAACAAACTATTGTGATTAACTATTTAATCTAAAATCATTAATCACAATAGTTTTACGAAAATAGTCCCAATTTACGTCCCTGAATTACTGGGCAGGTATCCACAACTACTATTAGTCCAGCTTTTTGTGCACGTTTAGCAGCGACTTCGTTGATAACACCTAACTGTAACCAAACTGCTTTAGCTTTAATTTCAATTGCTTGATCTACAATTTCACCGACATTTTCTGAGTTTACGAAACAGTCAACGACATCGATAGGCTCTTTAATATCTTTAATTGTTTTGTAGCCTTCTATACCATATGCTGATTCACCTCTAGGATTTATTGGGATAATATTCATTCCCAATTCATCTTTTATAGTCCTAGTTACATGGTATGCAGGACGTTCTCTATTTTTTGAAAGACCAACAACGGCCCAAGTAGCGCCTTTGTTAGTTAATAATGCTTCGATTTCAGTCGGATTTTGATATTTTTCCATGGTTTTATTGTAGCTCTTAACTAGTGTTCCTCCACAAGAGTTTAAATCTATTTTATTCACTTTTTGGATATTGAATAGTAGAACATATACAGAAGTATGTGAAGCTAGAACCCTAATTTATCGAAAGGGTTGCTTTTGGAAAAGATCAGAAACTTTTTGTTATATATCTGCATTATGATTTTAGTTTGCTTTATTTTTGCTTTTATAAAGTCCAAATTTAGTAATGCAGACCAGTCGTTAACTGATGGTTGGCATAAAAGTGCTGGGCATGGCAAAGAAATGTGGGCTGGGGTATTTCGTAATAACGATAATTTACCAGCTTATTGTGCTGATGCAGACTTGGCTCCACCTTGGGATGGCGGAAGTTATAAAAAGAAAGATTTGGAGTTTTTATTCAGGAAAATGGCAAGGAATTAACCTCCATAGAAAAGGAAAGGCTTTCTTATCTTCTTTGGAAGTGGGGAGATACAAACAATGCAGACCAAGCAGCTGCTGTCCAATTAGTACTAGCAATATGCATTGGGGTAGTGCAAAGTTAGAAGAAATGTTTCATAAAGTAGGAGCTAGTACTAAGATAAGAGAATTAGCTAAAGGTTATTTTGAAGAAGCAAGTAAAAAGCATGGTCCTTATAAACTTAATATTGCAAAAAACAAAGTGAACAATAAAATCAATATTTCGCTAAGTAATGCAGATAAATTAGTTGAAGGATTTAAGATTAAGGTGCAAGCTACTGGTAGCATAAAGTTTGCAGATAAATCTGCTCAAGAGTTTCTGAGTAGTTTAAAGCAAAATGAAATTTCAATAAATAAAATTGACTATGGTGCTGGCAGGATTGAAACGGTAGTAGATAATTTGCCGGGCGCCCTTAAATGGTTTGAACCAGAAAAGCCCAATGTGCAACGATTATTTTTAACTTCATCGACTACAAAAGCTAAAGCAGTACTTGACACGAAACCTGTAGCTCCTATATACCTTAAATTAACTACTCAAACTGTAAGTAAAGAAATTTCAGCTAATAGTAAATTACGAGATAGGATTCAGCTAAGACCTACTAATAAGAATATGATTTGGCCTAGTAATTTAGCTACTAATCAGCCTGTTAAGATCAAAGTAAAATCAGTGCTTTGGGGTCCCTTTGACCGAAAACCAGAGTTAAGTGATGTATATCCAGATGCAAAAAAGAAAATAGGTGAAACTTTAACTGAAGTAGATGGTTTTAAAGATTTTATTACGGAAGACACCGAAGTAAAAGGTGCTGGTTATTATGTTTGGACTGCAGAAATCTTACCTAAAACAGCCATCCCTGACTATGCTAAGAATCTTTTTAAAGTGCCAAAAAGTAAGTTTGGCGAATCTAGTGAAACTACATTAGTTAAATGGTCGATAAACGTCAGGACTTTAATAAGCGAGAAAAATATTTCAGTTGGTGAAACAAATAGTGATACTTTGGAAGTATCAGGGTTAAAAGCTGCTAAAACTGAAGAAAAGATTACTTTAAAAATTTATGGACCGTTTCCGAAGTTACCAGAACAACGTATAAAAGTGCCAAAAATAGCACAAGAATATATAGAAAAGAAAATTCCTATTGATAATGGCACTATAAAAGCTGATTTTCAAGAAAAAATCAATAAAGCTGGGTGTTATACGGTTGCGGTGCATTATCCAGGAAATGAAATTACTAACTCATTCACTTCAGAATTTGGGATTCCAGAAGAAAGCTTTTGTGTGCATAAAGTAGATACAGAAGAAAAGCTAAATCATGAATTTAAACATCATGAAACTTATGAAGAGGGTAATTCGAGTGAATTACAAAAAGAAATATTTCAAAATGAAGTTGGTAAAGTAGAGGATCATCTAACTCAGAAAAAACAAGAGAATAGAGTTGAAAAGATAAATAACAAACAAGAAGTTGATGAATCAAAAGCTTTACAAACATTGCCTGAACTAGCAAAAACAGGGATAAGTAGTAAAAGGTATAGAAATTTTAGTGGTATAGCTTTTTTATTGATAGGCATAGGGAGTTTGATACAGGTACTGCGTAGAATATGATGTAATATCACAAGCTGTAATTTTATATAGTTTAGCTTCACCTTTTTGGTCAATTAGTTGCATACCAGGGTAACTATCTAGATTTTGTAAGCCAGTGAAGTCTGGTCCCGATGGATTATTAGGGGCTGGGTCTTGTGCGTCATATTTAGTGCCAAAATCTAATGCATACTTGACGTTCTTTTGTTCTAATGCATCGCAAACTCCAGGAGTTATAGCAGCTTGGTTCAACGATGTTGCAATTATTCTTTCGTTATCATCCATAAATGGCCTATTGAACATGGGAAATAATACTTTTCTACCTGAAAGTGCATACGCTATTCCACCACCATTATAGGGATTGTTTGCAATAAGTGTGCCTTCTGGGACGTTTTTAGTCAAGTCTTGAATTATCGCTAGTTTATTTGCATCCATGAGTGGCTGACTATTTGATACTTGATAAGTAGACTGATGGATTTGTTTGAATGCTTTATTGGTAGCTGATGATTCTGCTCCAAAAATTAAGGAAGATATAGTGAAAAATGCAAGTACTAATTTTCCAGTATTTGTAGGTAATTTAGCAACTATTTCGTTGATAAGTAAACAGCATAGTGGAATTGAAAGTATGACTGATAGTGCAGCTAAACGGTTTGCATCGCTATACCAAATTGCAGTTAAGGCATTTCGATAAGGTCCTTTATGTACACCCATAGCTAATATAAAAAAGTATCCAGCGGTTAGATGCCCGAATGATAAAAACCGCCATTTAGGTTTAAATAATGCTAGAATCATGCCAATCAGTACAGCTATAGCAGCAGCCTGTACACCTAATGGTGCAAATGTCTGTAAGAACCATATTGAGAAAGTTTTACCTAAAGTATTGCGTGCATCCCAGACGGAAGTTACAGAAAGCGTATGCCATGCAAGTATTAAAACAATCCAAAAACTGAGGACTAGTACTAAATTTACAATTTTATTTTTTACTTTATTAGGTTGTTTAATTAAGTTAATACTATGTTCCACAATTAATGGCAAAGCTAGTATAAAGGCAGAAAAAGGAGTATTAGGGTGTGAAAATGAACCAGCTAGTAAAGATAATAAGAGCAGTACAAATACCTGAACTTTACTAAAGTAAATATTACTTGGGTTTCTTACTAGAGCGTATGTAAAAGTAAGAATAATCGGTATAAAAGTTATCCCTAAAATATTTGGCATTAATCCACCCCATGCTAGAAGAAAGTATGGGTAAACAGGAAAAGCGGAAGTTAATATTGCAGCTACTATCCAGAGCTGACGTTTGTTAGGGAAAAGCGTATAAATAAGGAATATCATGCCAATTGGCCATAATATACCACCCATAATTACTGTAAAAGTATTAAAAGCTACATCTAATTGAGTATGTGTCAAGTCAATAATCTGTGCTACATATGAGTGGAATACTGAAGGATAGAATCCGCTATCTTTTCCAGAGGTTTGAAAAGAACTTATTGTTAACGGTGAAGCAGATCCTGTTTCCAAGATAAAACGTACCGCATTTTGATGAAAAAGACCATCCCATGATAGTACAGGAGTCTTGGGATCTCCTATTACTCTAATCAGATTTACAGTGTTGAGAGAAACTCCTATAATTATTGATGCAGTTAAATATTTTAATTGCTTTAAAGGAGTTTGATGCCCTACTTGGTTAAGTAAAATTAGGTTTTCTTTTCTAGATTTTTTAACTGCACGGATTACTATTATAAGTAAGGCAGTAATCGCTGCTAATGGTAAATTAGTCCACCAATGCCAGCGGATATTTAGTGCATGTGCGAAAACTGTGGAAATTGATGTGAAAGAGATAGAAAAAACTGGAGCCAAGAATACAATATAAATTTTTTCAAGACGTAAAGTAGCACCTACTATGACTCCAGGAAGATACAGTAACACTAATCCAGCAACCCAAATCCAGACATTAGGCAACCAGTTATTAATTAGTGTAATCATTAGTAAATTTTATCAAATATTATTTATGACATTCATCAAATTTTCAAGGTATTTTAAGATCTCTTTACGAAGTGCATTTCCACGTTCAGTAAATTCTTTTTGACGTTTAACATATTCAGCTTTACCATAAGGTGTTTCAATTTTTACTGGTTTATAACCCCAGTCAGTTAAGTCATATGGAGCAGCTTGCATATCTAACACACGAATATCAAGGGCAAGTTCAAAACAGTCAAGTAATAAATCTCCAGAAATAACTGGACCAAGTTTATAGGCCCATTTATATAAGTCCATGCCTGCATGCAGACACCCTGGTTGTTCCAGTTCAATTTGAGTAGCACGAGTTGGCCGGATGGTGTTTAGTGGTTTAGCCTCTTTGGTATAAAAACGAAATGCATCAAAATGGGAGCATTTAAGTTGATGAGTATCAACTACTTTATCTGTGCCTTTACTGCCTAAACGTAAGGGAACTTGGTGGCGAGTAGCATCTTCTTTTAGCTTATATACCATAGCCCATTCGTGGAGTCCAAAGCAATCAAAGCGTGCTTTTCTATCTTTAGAACGCTTAAGAAACTCGTGAATAAAGAGCACAGAATTACCACGGTCTTTCATAAACTTTTCAACGTCAAAGAGTAAGCCGTTTTCAGTAGTATGATACCAACGCCAATTCTTGCGTTCAGTATCTTGAGCGCCAATAAGTTCTATTGGTCCACCTGCATGCCAGCGGCGTAGTTGCGAAGGCTTAAACGAATAGTAAGTGTATAAGAAATCTTCTACTGGATGCTTTTCGCCTTTCATGCGGCGCGTTCGGTAATTTGCAGTGAGCTTATCGGCTCGTTCTTTATGAGTCGCTTCTAGTTCCTGCCAGTTAGCTCTTTCTAGAGTATCTTTAACGTCCAGTGCCACCATAAACTACAGCTTCTTTATCATCATCAAGACCAAAAGCAGTGTGAATAACTGAAACAGCCTTCTTTAAATCTTTTTCAGCAATTGTAATAGAGATACGGATTTCAGAAGTTGAAATCATATCAATATTTATATCGTTATCACTTAGTGTCTGAAAAAAGTCAGCAGATACACCTGGATGAGAGCGCATGCCAGCTCCAACAAGTGACAGTTTCCCGATTTCATCATTGTAGTTTATGTCTTCAAAGCCAATTTCATCTTGTTTTGCTTCAAGAGCTTTAACCATTGCTTCACGATCGCTAGTTGGTAGTGTGAAAGATAAATCAGTGGTAGGAGCATTAGTAGCGATTGAGTCATGCACAATCATGTCAATATTACCTTTAGCCTCACTAATCACATGGAAAATTTGCGCCGCTTTTCCAGGGCCATTAGGTAGCCCGATTACTGTAATTTTTGATTCTGAGGTGTCGTGAGCAACACCTGAAATAATTGGCTGTTCCAAAGGAACTCCTTCTTCATGGATGTCTAACTTAGGGCCATTGGGGATAACCCAAGTGCCTTCATGCTTACTAAATGATGAACGAACATGTAACTTAACTCCAAAACGACGAGCATACTCTACTGAACGTAGATGTAGTACCTTTGCGCCAGAGGCAGCTAGTTCCAGCATTTCTTCACTTGTAATTTCGTTAATTTTATGTGCTGATGGCACAATTCTTGGATCAGCAGTAAATACGCCATCTACATCTGTGTAAATTTCACAAACATCAGCTTCCATAGCTGCTGAAATTGCTACCGCAGTAGTGTCAGAGCCACCACGACCCAGAGTTGTAATATCTTTAGTGCGGCGACTGACTCCTTGGAACCCCGCAACAATTGGGATATTGTCTTGTTTCAAAGATTTTCTTAGACGGTATGGATCTACATCAATGATTTTTGCCTCACCATGTGAACCGTCAGTAATCATTCCAGCTTGACTACCTGTAAAAGATTGAGCTTTTTGACCTTTGTCATTAATAGCCATAGCAAGTAGCGCCATTGAGATTCGCTCTCCGGCTGTCAATAGCATATCTAGTTCACGTGAGGGGTGTGAAGTGGTAACTTCATTAACTAAGTCTAAGAGTTCGTCAGTGGTATCGCCCATAGCGGATACTACGGCGATGACTTCATTTCCAGCTTTTTTAGTTTTAATGATGCGGTTAGCAACACGTTTGATACCTTCAGCATCTGCTACTGAAGAACCACCAAACTTTTGTACAATTAACGCCATGTTTTCACCATTTTAATAAGGAATTAGCATTGCACTCACTTATTCTTTTCAAGTGGATACAATGCTAAATCAGTTTACGCTTCTTTTTTAATTTTAACTAATTTGTGTTTAATTTAATACTCTGCAATTACAATCTTATGTTGCTTCATCATAGTTTTATATGCATCAGGTTTTGTCATTAGTTCATCCATATTTTCTGGGACGATCTGCCAGCTAACACCATACTTATCTTTACACCAGCCACATTGTTCACTTTCTGGTACTGCAGATAGTTTATTCCAGAAGTAATCAATTTCTTCTTGATCCTTGCAAAGTATCATATATGAAACTGCTTCGTTGAAGGTATCATTTTCGTCAGAATTATAAGCAGTAAATGTTTGTCCTGCAATAGTGAATGTTGAATACATAAGTGATTCTGTTGCCAAAGGATCTTGATGTTCAGCGTATGGCATTTTTGGGTCAGCTTTTGAATCTTTGAATACAGAAGTGTAATAATCTACAGCTTCGTTTGCTTTATTAACGACTGGACCAGAAAAACCAAGTGTTGGCACAATGAAGTGATAATCTTGGTCTTCAGGAACTGCAGTTGTTGCAAGAAGCCAAAGTAGTCCATAGCGGTCAATTACTTGTCCATAAAGTTCAACGAAACCATAGTTATCACCAAGGGGTACTATTATTTTTCCACCATCAGTTAAGCTTTCCCATAGTTTAGTTACTTTTTCTTTAACGTCTTTATTGGCGGTGGAATTGAAGTGTACTTCAAAAGAGTTTGCACTATTAAATTTAAATTCAGGGCCAGCATTAATTGCTACAAAATCCATGTCTCCTAAGAGGAAATCAATAGTAAGTGTTTTTCCAGTTAGATCTAGCTGGAAGTCTGTTAAACCTTCTTCTTTACTGATAGGGTAGTTTACTGTCTTAGTAATTTCACTGCTAGGGAAAATACTAGTGTAGTAATCTGCAGCTTCCTTTGCATTACCACTAAACCAGAGGTTAGGGGTTATTTTTGCATAATAGTTCCTTTATTAAGTATGGATATTTAGTTATAAACTTTAGAGTTTTTGCCTACCTTCAAAAGCACGTCCCAAAGTAATCTCATCTGCATACTCTAAATCACCACCTACGGGTAAGCCAGAAGCCAAACGTGTAACATTGATTCCCATAGTAGTTAGCATTCTACTTACGTAAGTGGCAGTAGCTTCACCTTCAAGATTCGGATTAGTTGCAATAATTACTTCACGAATTCGATCGTCAGCTAGCCTTGTCATTAGTTCTTTAATGCGTAGTTGATCTGGGCCAATGCCTTGAATCGGGCTAATAGCACCACCTAGTACGTGATATTTACCACGGAATTCTCGGGTTTTTTCGATAGCAACTACATCTTTAGGTTCTTCGACGACACAGATTGTAGTATCATCGCGTCTTGGATCTCTACAGATAGAACAGAGCTCTTCTTCGCCAACATTTCCACACACTTTACAGAATTGTGCTTTTTCTTTTAATACTGTCATGGCATTTGCTAATCGTGATACATCTTCTTTAGAAGTTTGTAGCAGGTGGAAGGCAATACGTTGTGCAGACTTTGAGCCAACTCCTGGAAGCTGGTTTAATTCATCGATTAAGTCTTGAATGATGCCGTCATAAATTGCTGCCATTATTGTCCTTCATGTGGTATTTCCTCAATAAAAGTAGCGTGAAATTTATCCACTAGTAAGTCAGCACCAGTTAGCGATTGTTTTATTCTTGGTGCTGATTTAGGTTTAGTTTTTGGTTTTTCTGGAGTGTTAACTATGGGTTTTTCCCAATCTGTAGTTGGTTTCCAGGGAGTTTTCAACGGATCTGGTCGTTCAGTTTCTAAATCATCAGATGCTACTGGATATACTGTTGCTTTTGGCGTAGCTTCTGCAAAAGTATCAGATACGGGTGGAATAGGCATCGTAGCTGTAGGTGCAGTATTTGAAGTAGGGGGTACAGTGGTATTTCCTGCCAGCGATTCATCATTGGTGTCTTGTGAGGTGAATATTGGTGCTGCTGGTGTCTTTTTTAGTTCAGGAGCTACTGGAGCTGGTAAACGCTTTGTAGTATTTGAACTACCATCTTTATCGACAGTATTAATGATGAAAGTCGTTCCCAGTATTTTTTCCAGTGCTTGATTTAGGTGATCTTTATGATTCCTTGAATTGAAAGATTTAGCTAAACCAGGAGTTAAGAAAGATAGCTCTATAGTATCTGCTGTAGCTTTTTCTACTCTTGAGTTTTGATTAATTAATACCCAGCTGGAGCGTTTAATTCGCATCAAAGCTTGCATTACTTCATTCCAACGTCTGCGAATTTCTTCTACGGTAGTTTCATCAACGGTAGTATTTGAACGAATCTCATTAGTAGTATCAGTAACTGGAGCAGTTTGACTTACTGGAACTCTGCGTAGATCTGACTGCACTTTAGGCAACGCTGTCTCAGATGTAATGATTGGTTCAGACTGTATTTCAGTTTCAGCATCAGGTAATGGATTGCCCCAACCATAGTCTTGGAATGATGCTGGATTAGCAATATCAGTTGGTTTTAGTTCATTATTTTCTTCAAACTGTGGCTGCTCAGAAACTTCTGATCCAGTTTCTGGAGTTGGTTCTTCAGCGGCTAATTTTGCTGAAGCAGTTTTCAGATGCTCAAGTATCTCAGGTTCAGGAGTTGAAGTATCAGGATGTAAGACTTTTGGCTCAGCTTGAGTACTAGGAGCTGTGTTTTGTCCTTTTATAACCCTGTCTTCAATACGCTCAATGCGATTTTCGAAAGCTGAAACTCCAGAAGAAGCTGCAGGTAGTAGCAACTTTGCACAAAGTAACTCAAGATGTAGTCTCGGCGAGGTAGCTCCACCCATTTCATTTAGTGCTTCCGAAGTTTCATCAGCGCAGTATGAAAGCTGTGCTTTACCAAAACGTGTAGCTTGAGTTTCCAGTTTCACTAACTGATCGCTTGGAACAGTAGGAAGAATACTTGAACTACTTTCTGGCGCATACTTAATTACGATTAAGTCACGGAGTCTTTCTAATAGGTCTTCAACGAAGCTGCGTGGATCATTACCAGTTTGAATAATACGATCAATCGTTCTAAATGAACTTCCAGCATCTTGTGCACTAATTCCATCAATAACATCATTAAGTAATGAGGCATGAGTATAACCTAATAAATCAACTGCTAATTCATATGAGACGTTCTGGTTTTCAGAACCATTAATTAGTTGGTCTAGAATTGATAAAGAATCACGTACAGAGCCACCGCCAGCACGAATAACTAGTGGAATCACACCGCTTTCTAGCTGTACTTTTTCACCCGTACAAATTTGTTCCATATATTTTTGCATAGTTTTTGGTGGAACTAATCTAAAAGGGTAATGATGAGTGCGAGAGCGAATTGTTTCAATTACTTTATCTGGCTCAGTAGTAGCAAAGATAAATTTAATGTGAGCAGGTGGTTCTTCCACAATCTTGAGCAAGGCATTAAATCCGGCAGAAGTGACCATATGCGCCTCGTCAATAATAAAAATTTTGTATTTATCACGTGCTGGAGCATAAGTTGCACGTTCTCTTAACTCTCTAGCGTCATCGACACCACCATGACTGGCCGCATCAATTTCGATGACATCTAGACTGCCATTACCATCACGAGACAAATCAATACAGCTTGGACATTTACCACAAGGAATATCAGTAGAACCTCCGGCGCAGTTAAGGCATCTAGCTAAGATGCGTGCTGAAGTAGTCTTACCACAACCACGAGGACCAGAGAAAAGATAGGCATGGTTAGTTTTATTATTAGCTAAAGCAACTTGAAGTGGCTTTGTAACTTGTTCCTGACCAATTACTTCGGAAAAGTTTTCTGGACGATAACGTCTATATAATGCTGTACTCACATATATAACTTTACCGTTTATAGTCGACAAAATAAATGAGAAGTAAAAAATTCCATAGATATTAAAATGACCCTTTGCATACCTGACAGAGCTTGCGTACCCTTGCTACCTTCCGATCCTGGGGGAGTTTACAAGATGACACCATGCAAAGAGTCATTAATTATTGTAGCAGACTGGTTGCTTCTTATGCCAATAAAATATGAGTTCATACTATTTTAAAGAAGAATTATAGTTTCATGTTCATTACTGGCATTTTAAGCTTACCTTTTTTATATCTAATGCTGTATATAATTGCCGAGAAGGCAACAATTCCTTCTCCGCCAAAGAATGCTACGTAAGCACCGTGTAAACCAAAGTATTTAGTTAATAAATAGATGGAAATAACACCGATAATTCCAGAAACTATAGTTGCTCTTGACGACGCATAAGCATAACCTAACGGATTTAAATACAAGGATATAAAAGCAGTAACCATGCAAATAGCTAGGAAGGTTAAACCTAATAAAAAGAAATCAATACTAGTATTAGCAAATGAACTCCCAAATACTAATTTACTGAAGAATGGTCCTAGCAGCCATAGGGCACTTCCGAAGACTAGCCCAAAAATTAGTAAGCATAGTACCGTTAGCTTATGGGTACCTTCTACAGACTTTTTTCCATCGCGATTAACAAAACTTTGAAAAGAAGATCCCATAACTTGTACTGAAAGTAGCCAATAACTGTACAACTGTATTCCTTGATTAAATGAGACCGCAATTGAAGTACTAACTAGCGTTACAATCGGTAGCATTGTTCTTGTGTACAACATAGCCCCTGCCCCAATTAAAAAGGCATGGAATTGTTCTTTAAGTCGAGGTAATACTTTAAGCTCGCTCTTATATGCCCAAACTTTTCTAGAAGTGAAAAAGTATATGACAGAGATAGTATTTGCAATTAATAAACATAGTGGGAAATAAATTGGTGAGTTATCCACTATCATTAATACGATTGCAGCTACGTTTCCAGCTACTTGTGGAGCGACTATAAATTTCATTAAATGTGCTGGTCTGTTTGTTGCAATAAACCACCACTTAGGTATGAATGACAAAACTACTGGAGTAAAGAAAGCAAGTATTGCTACCAACTTGCCTTGTGCGGGAGCACTTTGGATAAGGAGGAGAAGGAAAAAAGGGAGTAGTACTGCTGTAATTAAAAAAACCATTTTATTAGAGCACCACAAAATTTCTAATCGTTTTTTTTCTTCAACGGGGGCAACTAAGGCTGCTCCTATAGATCCCCATCCCCACATAGCTATTGTGGATATTATAGACCCGTACGCTATTCCTACCCCGTACGCTAAAAGTGGTTCTCCTCCAAAACGGTGGCTAAAAATAGACATGCAAAAAAAACCTGAGATAGCCGGTATTAACTGTGGTCCTACGAATCTTAATATATTAGAAAATATCTTAGAAAGATTACTTTTTGTATCATAGTTATCAGTCAAAATAATCCCATCAAAGAAAAATTAAATTTAATACCTCACGCTATATAACTTATGCAAATATTGTAACAACTATTATATTTGTGCATCAGTTATTTTGCTGTTAATTAATACTAGCTCATATGTCTTTAGGAATGAAGTTTAATAGTGTCGGTAATCTAAGTTATAAAGTTTATAGAAAATAGAAATAAGGGAAATAAGAATAGCACTGTTATTATAGAGTAGGATAGTAAACAATAATGTACTTTTAGTTTTTCAGGAGATTTATATGTTGATTTCAGTAATTGGCTGTGGATACCTTGGGGCAGTTCATGCTGCTTGTATGGCTGAAATTGGTCATAACGTAATTGGTATTGATGTTGATAATGATAAAATAAGCCAATTAAAAAAGCAACAGACTCCTTTTTATGAGCCAGGATTAGCTGATATGATAGCAAAAGCCACAGCAGCTAATAAGTTAAATTTCAGTACTAATTTTTCGGATGTTGCAGATGCGACTGTTCATTTTATTGGTGTTGGCACCCCACAATCTAAGGATAGTGAAGCTGCTGACACAACATTTGTATTAGCAGCGATTAATTCTTTATTACCTTCTTTAAAGCCAGGAGATGTAGTTGTTGGTAAGTCGACTGTGCCTGTTGGTACAGCAATAAAAATTGCTAAGATATTAGCTGATAATGCTCCGGAAACTGTGTTGGTTTGGAATCCAGAGTTTCTTCGAGAGGGCTTTGCTGTAAAAGATACATTATCTCCAGATCGGATAGTGTACGGTCTCTCTGATGAGAAAACCAAGGCAAAACAAGGCGAAGAGGTTTTAGACCAAGTTTATGAACATTACTTTAAACAAGGTATACAAAAAATTACTACTAACTATTCAACAGCAGAGTTGGTAAAAGTTTCTGCTAATTCTTTTCTTGCTACTAAAATTTCTTTTATAAATGCTATAGCTGAAGTTTGTGAAGTTACGGGAGGTAATGTTCGTGAATTAGCATATGCAATTGGACTAGATGAGCGTATCGGTTCTAGATTTTTAAATGCAGGTATTGGATTTGGTGGCGGTTGTTTACCAAAAGATATCCGTGCGTTAAAAGCAAGAGTTGAAGAATTAGATATAGCTGGTCCAGCTAATTTTTTACGCGAAGTTGATACTATCAATAAACATGCTCGTGAGCGTATTGTGGAAAAATTTAATGAAATTCTTGGTGGGCTTAAGGGCAAGAAGATTGCCGTTTTAGGGCTAGCTTTTAAAGCGGATAGTGATGATTTGCGAGATTCGCCAGCTTTATCCATAGCTCAGAAGAGTCACGAATTTGGTGCTGAAGTAGTAGCTTATGATCCTGAAGCAATTAATAACCCGTTACTTGATAGTTATGATTTTAAGGTTGTTAGCAGCACAAAAGAAGCAGTTAAAAATGCTGATTTGATATTTGTAGGTACCGAATGGCGTGAGTTTAAAGAATTAGATACTTCTAGTTTGTCTAAGTTGGTCAATGTGCCACGAGTTTTTGATGGTAAGAATTGCCTAGAAAGTGAATCTTGGGTTATGAACGGCTTTGAATACTATGCGCCAGGTATTTCTAATTAGAAATTAAAAAGGCAAACCGACTAGTAACTCTACAGCTCTCTGTTTAGAAGTTTCTTTGTTCTGCACGTTATTTATTATGGCTTTAGCAATAATAAATTTACTATTTTTCGTTGCTGTATAAACATCAAACAAATCTCTAATTTGCTGATTTGGTTCTATATTTTTAACTTCTAGCCTTTTTTGTAATGTCTTAGTTATAAACATATTCTTACCAACGCCAGAGTTATGTAAGTCATGTAGTCCAAGTCTTACTAGGTTGAAGTTATTTGCTTCTGGGAACTTATTTTTCCATTTTTTCATAGTATTTAAGAAACCTATGATTGGACCGTTTTTAGCCTCTCCTACAAAATTATTTGAATGTTGTACATAGTTCTGTAATGGAATATCGACTATATGGATACCTTTTAAGGCTATAGCACAAAGCCCAAGCCATTGATCATGGTAAACAGTTTGGTCATTCATTTTAGGTATAGGCAGTGCAATGTCAAGTACTTCTGGAGAGAGCATAGAGAAACTCCCTGTTATTTGATTTTGCATAATAAGACCTCTAGCAGAAACAGCTGCTCGATCAGTAGTTTTATCACTTTTCTTGCCTACCATGGTAGATTTGTCGCTAGTAACTACATTTGCTTGCCCTGAAACTAAAGAATATTTAGATAAATAAGGTATGAGAGTTTTTAGTTTTTCAGGATACCAATAATCATCCTGATCGCTTAATGCAATCCATTTAGTTTTTTCTGGTAGGTGCTTCAAACCTCTTTCAAAGTTTCCAGGAAACCCTAAACGTGTTTTGAAACCTATTACTTCAAAACGGGGGTCACCTTTACAGATTTTTGTAACTAATTCTTCAAGTAGTTTAGGATCGCCATCACTACTTAGAATACATTTAAAGTTTTGATGTGTCTGATTTTGAATGGATTTTAGTTGCTGAGTTAAGAGATCTTCACGAGGTTTATAGCAAGCCATAACTATGACCCCAAAATTATTATTACTCATATACTTATACCTGTTCTCTAAGTTATATCTAAAACTACCTTAATTCTAGCGTATTATAAATTATAAATAAGAGTTTAAGAGCGTAAGCATTTTCTTAAACTTTAACAATTAAAATGGAGGATTTAAGTGTTAAATGTCCTAGCTGTTAATTACTTTTCTTCAGATGTCGCAAAACAATATATCGAATCTTTTCAATCGCAAACATACAAAGATTGGACCCTTTACATTGTTGATAATAGTGAGAACACGTCTGAACTTAATAAACTTAGAGATATTTCTGACGATGCAAGAGTTAAAATCATTGATGCAAAAAAGAACCAAGGTTTCTTTGGAGCTGCCCAGTATGGTTTTAGTAAGAATATTCGTGAAGTAGATAGTAATGACATAGTGATAGTGTCTAATCTTGATTTGTATTTTGACAATGAAAATACTCTACAGGAATTAGTTAATATTACTGAAAATTATGACGATGTTGGGGTTTTTGCTCCAGATATTTATTCAATTAAACGTAATAGCCATCAAAATCCGATGTTAAAAAATCGTCCAAGTGAAAAAGCAATGAAATTGCGTACTTACATGCACGCAAATACTTGGGCCTCCCAATTTTCCACTTTAGTAGATTTATATTCTTCTGCTCTACGTGAAAAACTTGGTAATAAAAGAGACATAAAGCTTAAAGAACAAGATATATACGCCGCACATGGTTCTTTTATGATTTTTACAAGTGAGTTTTTTGCTCGTGGTGGTAACTTCAATTACGAAGTATTTTTATACGGTGAAGAGCTTTATATTGCTGAACAATGTAAAAAGTTAGGTTTGCGCATTATATTAATACCTTCTGTGGTAGTGCATCATATTACAAACTATACTTTTGGCACATGGCAAAGCAAGAAAATACTAAAGTGTAAGGTGCAAGCAGCTAAACACGGCTATGAGATGCTGTATGGGGCTAAGAAGTTAAATTAAGAATAAGCTCCGCAGCTTTTTTCCCGATATTCTGTAATGAAGCATTCTCGCTAGCCCAATTGCTAAGTCTTTTACGATTTTGCCATGGGTTATTTAACATTTCTAACATAGCATCAGCTACTTCTGGTATTTGATAATCTACGGCAATTCCAAGATTTTCACGCTTAACAAGTTCACTACCAGCATCATTGCCTGCATAAATCACGGGAGTTCCACATGCAGAAGCTGCAAAAGTCTTAGTAGGCTGGGCGACGGTATAGCCTTGTGCTGGGTCAACACTAGCAAGGGAAGCCTCAGCATGAGCAATCCATTTAGCAGCTTCTTCGCCAGGTTTTACGCCAAGAAAATGTACGTTATTTGGTGCAGCTTTTGTTGCTGCACCACGTAGTGCTTGTTCGTGGTCACCTTGCCCCAGAATGATTATGTTCATATTTGGGTATTTTTCTAGCACTTTTGGTAATGCATTAATAAATATATCAGTACCTTGCCAAGCAGACAGAGTTCCAGCATATATAAAGTAAGGTTTCTGAGCTAGTTTATGGTTTGGTTTATCTGCTTCAGAATTGAATATACTCATATCAACCCCATTGCCAACAATTTCAATCTTTTCAGGTTTTACACCGATATCTTGAAGTTGTTGTGACATATTTGGTGAAACAGTTAAAACAAGGTTTGAGAAATTAAGCATTTTGCACTCTAATATTTCAAGCGCTTTTACAATCTGAGCTGGAGCACCAAAAGACTTTGCTGCAACGCTCCAAACATCTGCCGCATAGTATGCCCATGGGCGTTTACGCAATCTTGCTACAGTATTTACTACGGTGGCAGTAGTGACTGGTGGTTCACTTACATAAACATCTGGAGTTTCTGCTTTAAGCATTCTAATAAAGAGTGGAATATCGAAACTTAAATAGTTTAAATAACCTTTAATATTCCCTTGTTTGTTTCGAAGTGCCCATTTGCGTTCGATAGTGACATCTTTGTCATTAAGTTCTTCTTTAAGATTAGGAACAGTAGTAGTTATTACTTTTGTTTTCGCTCTTAATGAGGTAAAACCTTTGGCTAAATTACGTAACCTAAAAGCGGCTGCTGCTGGTTCTGGAGCATAAATTCTAGTAGCAATAATAATTTTTTTCATAAATATATTTTCTCATATAGCTGGTACTTTTATAGCTTCGAAATAAAAATAATATAAAAACTATAGTTTGGTAGTATGTATATTATATTTATTGTTAATATCATAGCGGAAGGGTAGAATGAACAATTTTAGAGTGGTAGTTTTGTACCCTAAGGGGCTTCAAACTGGTGGTCCTGAAGCTTTTCACCAACTTGTTTCACAATTAAATAAAGAAGGGATTGCAGCATATTTAGTTGCTATCCCAGAAACTGAAAAAGAAAAACCTGTAAAACAATACGCAAGCTATAACTGTCCAGAAATCAAATTTTCAGCAATTAGTGACACGGATATCATAATTTCACCTGAGTCTCGAAATTACATAAATTACCTATTGAGTATGAAAAGTAAGCATAAGTTTATTTGGTGGGTTAGTGTTAATTACTCTCCAACTTTCCCGAAATTACAAGTTGTAGATTCGATTCCTGTATTATTGCGCTCAAATTTAAATCCTTTAGATTCAAAAGGTAGAAGTAATATACTAAGTATCGGTATGAAGGTGTTTAAATGGCGTGCTAAAGACCCTAAAAAATACCAAAATAAAATAAAAGAACACCCAGAAATTGTGCATTTAATACAGACGGAATATTCACATAATTGGGTTAAGAAATGTTTTAATAAGGATGGTATACCACTTATAGATTATAAAAATATGGTAGGAATAGATTCTAATACCAATAAAAGCCAAATGCAGATTGCTTATAGTGCTACGAAAGACCAAGGGTTAATCGAAAAACTATTCAAAACCCTCCCAGAATTTAATTTTATTGGTATTAAAGATATGAATTACCAGCAAGTCCAGGAAGTGCTTAAAGAAAGCCGATATTTCTTAGACTTTGGGCCACAACCAGGAAACGATGGTTTGCCTCGTGAAGCTGCTCTTAATCAGTGTTTATTACTACTCGCAAACAGAGGTGCTGTTGCTGATAATGATACTGATTTCCCTATTGGAGATCAGTCTAAAATTCCTTATGATAAGGATATATTGATTAATACAACTAAAATGTTTAAGAGACTTTCTCATGATGAAAATTTTTACGATGAACTTTTTAAATTACAGGAAGTGTATCGTAATAAGGTTGCTAATGAAAAAGCAGTATTTGAGCAACAAGTAGCAGATTTAGCTCTTTACTTTAAAAATATCAGTAATGCATAGTATATAAAGTGACAATAAGGAACACTAATGCGTGAAGTATTAATTAACTGGTTTCCTACTATTGGAGTTTACGCAGTAAGTTTTCTTTTAGTTTATTTACCAGGGATTGTAATTGGGATAAGCCTTAGAATAAAACTTAAATATACTCTATTTTTTGCCCCTGTTTTTAGTGCTCTTCTTGTCACTATTTCGGCAATTGCATTTAATTTCATTCATATTAAGTGGAGTTGGTGGTCCGCACTACCATTAGCATTTTTTATTCTTGGAGTTTCATCGTTAAAAGGAGAGAAACTCAGAATAGATTTTAAGTTAAATACGGAAGATAAGTATTTGCTTGTATCTTGGTTAATCGGTAGTGCAATTATTGGTTACCATATGTTAAGAACTATACTTAACCCAAAAAATCCAGCATTAAGTTGGGATGGAGTATTTCATCAAAATGCTATTAGATATATTATAGATTCAGGTTCTGCTTCACCATTTACTATTAGTAATTTTTTGCAAGGTAGAGTTAATGTTTTTTACCCAGCAGTTTTTCATGAGTTCGTTGCGCAAATTATCTCTTTGACTCACACTACAATTCCAATAGCATATAATATCTTTACTGTTTTCATAGCATCACAATTATGGATTTGTTCAATGCTATTCTTAATTTATGTATTATTTCCTAAGTATCCAGCAATTTGGAGTATTGGTACTTTATTAGCGGGGACATTCCCGATTTTTCCATATGCACTTTTAGCAACTGGAGGACTACTCCCTAACATTCTTGGGTATTCGTTTATTCCATTATTAGTTGCCAGTATCTATATCGTGGTGCGAAAGCCAGAGCATATTGAATTAAAGCAGGTAATGGCTTTCTCGATTGTAGTTACTATTCTCGCTGGTACTGCTTTTTCTCACCCAAATGCAATTTTCTCCACTTTTATCTTAGTTATTCCTTTGTTGGTGGAATATAGTATTCAATTAATTTCTAATGCAAAAACAAAAAGTGGAAAACTAATTTTTTTCGTAATTACGATTATTGTAGTTATTACTATTAGTATTGTATGGGTAAAGCTGACGGTGCCGTATTTATGGAAACCAAATCAGAATATCGTAGAAGGAATTTATAACTGGTTTAACACAAGCTATATGTCAGAAAAGTTCCATGTAATCACAATTGCTGTAGTTGCCGGCTTTATCATATCACTGGTGCGCCCAAAATGGCGTTTCTTAAGTTTTGGCTTTTTAATTGGAGCTTTTATTTATGTCGTTTGTGTTGCTTACCCCGAGGGACAATTTAGAAGTATTTTAACTGGAATATGGTATAACGATGGTAACCGTATCGCAGCGTTTGCGGTTATTTATGCAGTGCCACTAGTTTGTGTATTAGTTGATGAACTTGCTAAATTAATTCCACAAAATTATCTAAAGCAATTTTTTGCAGCAGCTAGTATAGTAGCTTTGATTGCAACGCAAAGTATTGGTGTTAAACAAAGTATTAAAAATATTTTTGAAACGACTTATTATCCAAACCCGGACTCATCGCTTATGGATCAAAATAAACTGCAGCTAATCTCAGACATTTCAAAAAAAGTTCCGGAGGATGCAGTGATAGCTGATAATCCCTTTAATGGAGGATCGTTGGTTTATGCATTAACAGATAGGCATGTACTTTTTCCAATGCTCGGTACGTACTATCAAGATAATAATGAACGTGTAATTGCTACTAAACTTAACAAAGTTAGCAGTGACCCAACAGTTTGCACAGCTGTTAAAGCAAAGAATATCAAGTATGTTTTGGATTTTGGAACTAATTATATGGACTCCACAATGCCAATTGATCAGAATCCTCCAAATCAACCTGCTGGAAGAGATTTTGTTGGTTATCAAAATTTGGATAATTCACCAGGTTTTAAATTAGAAGACCAAAAAGGAAATGCGAAGTTATATAAGATTACTGCTTGCCCTTAGTTATATGGATTATTGTAGATGTTTTTAAGATGGAACTTGGACAAAAACTGTTAATACCCAGTAATATCTTAGATATGACTCAAGATGTTCATGGATCAGGATTATATTATTGGTTGCCAGACCTTTACGTCTTTGTTTATTCTATTTTTATCCTAGTAGGTCCAGGGCTATTGGCTTTACTTAGAGTTAGAATGCATTGGATAGTGCGCATGACACTTGCCCCGTTGGTGACTTTATTTTTTCAATCCATATTGATTGTAATTCTTCCTGACCTGGATATTGCATGGAGTTGGGTAGCGCCATTTATTGTAGCTTTTGGATGCACTACGCTCAGTTTCCTTATTAAAAGGCATATTTCTTTCCTTCTGATACCTACTGCTAATAAAATGCCTAAGCGACAATTATATCTCGTTATTTTTTCAGTAGTTATTTCAATTGCTTTTGCGGCTAAAGTCACAATGGGAGGCATAGGCAATCCGCAATGGTCTAATCAAAAGTGGGATGCTGCATACCACCTTAGTGCATCAGAAGCTGCTCTCAAAAGTGGGAATTTATCTCCTTTTCATATTAACGATTTTCTTCAAATCGGAAGTTCTACATTCTATCCTTCCTTGTTTCACGCTAATGTTGTATCTTTAACGCAAATTAGTCACAGTACAATTATTGTTGCGTTTAATGTTTTTTCAGTTGTAATTTCTGCTGGTTTGTGGGTTATTTCATGCTTATTCCTTTCTTATGTAATTTGGGGTAATAAACCTTTCCCATTGAGTTTAACAGTGTTATTTTGCGTTAGTTTTACTGGTTTTCCATATCGTTATTTTAACTTTGGTGGCTTATTTCCAAATTTATTAAGTGTAGTAATACTCCCCATATTTATAGCTGCTATTCTTCTTTTTGTTGGGAAAACACCTGTGAAAACTCACAAAGTACCTTCTCTAATACTACTTATCCTTAGTACTACAGTGATGCTCCTAGCACAGCCTAATACTATATTTTTCAGTTATTTTATGGGAATTGGAATTATGTTAAGCGCAGCTTATAAAGCCTTTAGAATGCAAGATAAGAAATCAGGGTTTATATTTTTAGTGCTTTCACTTATTGTGACAACCATACAACTTTATGTCATGCGACATACTGCTAGCATGTCAATGTGGCCACCGACAAAAAAGGTACCTGGCGCAATTGTTGATTGGATAACAAATTCTATTCGTTGGACTAATGAAAGAAATACTGAAGTCGAATATCATTCTCCTTATATATTGGCATTCTTAAGTGTAATCGGGCTTTACTATGCAACTAAGATTAAGAAGTATCGTTGGTTATTGTATGGATATATTCTTCTGGGTATTGTCTTTATTATAGGTCTAGGAACACCAGATACTACTTTCCGAAGGTTTATGACAGGATTTTATTACACAGATCAATATCGTGTAATTGGTGCTCAAGTTGTATTGACTACTCCTTTAGCTGTATTGGGCACAGTAAGTGCTTGCCGAACAATACAAGAAAAATACGATTTTATTAAAATAAAAAGGGTATCTGAGATTACAATAACTTTAATTTCTAGTTTTGGAGTCGTGTTAGCCGCATCTATACTTTACTATGAAGGACCACGCTTCGCTATTTCTCAGATTCAGAGGAATGCCTATGCACCAAACTCCAGTGAAGTAGTCCTTGACGATAATAAATTAAAACTTATGGATGATATTGAACGCATAGTTCCAGAAAACGCAACAATAATTGGTGTTCCCTTCAATGGCTCAACAGCTATCTATCCACATACCGGGCGCCAACTTGTATACCCAGTAATGGGGACATCTCTAAACCAACAAAAAAAATTACTTGCAAGCTCTTTTAAAACAATTAATTCAAATTCAGAAGTTTGCGAAACTTCTGAAAGATTAGGCGTGGAATATGCGATTGATTTCGGAAAAGATGATTTTGATAATCATCCAAGACTTGAATTTAACGGCTTGCGGAATCTCGATAATACTCCTGGGCTGGAGCTTGTAGCCCAAGAGGGTGAAGCTAAATTATTTAAAGTTCTGCCGTGTAACTCATAATGAATATATGATTTTGATAGTTTCTTATAACTGAAACAGATTAAAATCATATTTTTCGCGGAGGTAGGGGGATTCGAACCCCCGTGGGCGTGAACCCGCATGCTTTCCAAGCATGTGACATAGGCCGCTAGTCGATACCTCCAAATATCCAAAAGTTTAGCAACTATTTAGATATATAGCTAACTGCGTTTTTACTGGTATCCTAGTTTACGAGCTACTTCCTTAGCATCATCAGTAACTGGTACCGCAAATACTGCAGTTCCATAAGCAGCAACTTCAGTTCCTAAATCACCAATTTCACTAGAGTCAAAACGCATTGCAACGACAGCGTTACCGCCGCGTTCTGCAGCTTCACGATTCATACGTTCGATTGCTTCGTTACGAGAGTGCATCAGGTTAGTAGTTAAACCTTGCATTTCGCCACCAACAAGGGCTTTCAGCTGTGCACCAAATTGAGAAACAACGTTACGAGAACGAGCAGTTAAACCAAAAACCTCGCCACAAACATATTTGATTTCCCAGCCAGGTAGGTCATTCGTAGTTGAAATTAACATAATAATCTTCTTTCTTTTATGTCGTTGTGTTTAATTTTAGTCGAATAATACAGAAAGTTATAGCTTTAAGCTAATATATTAAGAGCTATGACAGAGATTATTAAAGACAAAACTATTGTCAAAGACAAGTTATATTATGCGCGCGCAGGTTCAGGTAATTACGATATTATTGTTGTTACTTTCTGTGTTTTATTGCTCATCTCCAATATTTGTGCGACTAAATTAATCCAATTTGGTCCCTTTATTACGGACGGTGGAGCTTTCTTATTCCCACTTACTTATATTATCGGTGACTTACTTGCAGAAGTTTATGGTTTCAAAGCTACAAAACGAGCTATCAAGCTTGGTTTTTTCTTATCAATTTTGGCATCGTTAACCTTTTATATTGTCCAAATCTCGCCTCCAGCACCTGATTATCATAACCAAGCAGCTTTTGAAGCAGTCTTAGGATTCGTGCCACGTATTGTGCTGGCGTCTCTTTGCGGTTATACCGTAGGTCAATTACTCAATTCATACGTAATGGTAAAGCTGAAAGAACACGCCAAAGAAAACAAACTTTGGGTTCGTTTAATCAGTTCAACTATGGTCGGTGAGTTTGCCGACACCTTGGTATTCTGTACGGTTGCATTTTACGGAGTAGTGACTGGTTGGGAATTTGTGAACTATGTAATTACTGGGTATGTGTATAAATGTGCAGTAGAATTCATTATGTTGCCAGTGACTTATCGAGTGATTGCTTGGGTTAAGAGTAAAGAGCCTACATACTACGAATAATAACGCCCTAGCATTTGCTCTTTATAGTTATAGAATTTTCCAATTTCCATAGCTTTACGAATCTCTTCAACGAAATTAATAGTGAAGTATTCGTTGTGAATAGTGGCCAAAGTGAAGCCAAACATTTCCTTTGCTTTAAACAAATGGTGTAGATAGGCTTTAGTGTAATTTTGGCAAGTGTAACACTCGCAATCTTTTTCGATAGGTGAGAAGTCTTTTTTGTAAGCTGCACGAGTTATATTAAAGCGACCATCTTTAGTATATACAGCACCGTTGCGGGCAACTCGTGATGGATTTACACAGTCAAAGGTATCTGCACCATTTTCGATTCCGGCAAAGAAATCATCTGGCTCACTGATACCCAATAAGTGTCGTGGTTTTTCTTTTGGTAATTCTTCGCTGACCCAACGCACAATAGTAGACATATTTTCTTTTTCTAAAGCACCGCCAATGCCAAAACCGTCAAATTCTTGACCATTGACATTCATAGTGCCCAGATCTGTAGCTGCTTTTCTACGTAAATCTTCATATTGTGCACCTTGGATTACGCCAAATAATGCTTGGTAAGGTTTATCACTACGTTCTTCAGTCAAGCGTTGGTGTTCAATTAGACATCGGATTGCCCAAAGACGAGTGCGTTCCAAAGAACGTATTTGGTAGTGCTTAGTATTCATTAAGGTAGTTAATTCGTCAAAAGCAAACATAATATCGGCGCCAAGCTGGTGCTGTACTTTCATAGAAATCTCAGGGGTAAAGCGATGTTTTGAACCATCTAGGTGCGATTTAAAAGTGACACCATCATTATCGACAAAAGCTAGCTTCTCTTTACCTTTGGCAGTTTGGTTATCTACCCGTTTGCCGGTTTCATTCATTGAGATAACTTTTTTGAATCCTGCACCTAAACTCATTACCTGAAAACCACCACTGTCGGTAAAAGTTGGTCCATCCCAGTTCATGAATTTTCCTAAGCCACCAGCCATGTCTAAAATTTCAGGGCCAGGTTGTAAGTAAAGGTGATAAGCGTTTGCAAGTACTGCTTGAGCATTAGCAGCTTTAACTTGTTCGGGTGCTAGAGTTTTAACTGTGGCTTTAGTACCCACCACAATAAAAGCTGGAGTTTGAATTTCCCCATGTGGAGTAGTGATTGTGCCGGTTCTACCGAGTTTATTATCTAGTTCTTTATGAATTTTGAACATTATTCGCAGAAAATCCCCATATGTGAAAGTGCTTGGTAAATGATTAAACCTTGGCTATCGTCCATCTCAGCTTGCATAGCATCTGAGAGGACTTCGCTTGGAGTAAACCAGTTGAATTCTAATGCAGATTTACGTGGATCTACTTGGCCTTTAATAGGCACAATATAACCTAGCGAAATAGCGTGTTGTCTTGGATCTACGAATGCTGTAACTCCAGGGGTCGGGAAGTACTGGGTAACTGTAAATGGATGTGCACTTTGTGGCATATTAGGCATCGCTAACGACCCTAAGTCTTTTTCAATATGGCGCAGAATCGCGGCTTGAATTACTTCACCATATTCAATACGACCAGAAACAATGCTACGAGAAATATCCCCATTGTCATTAGCTTGCATCAACAAACCAATATGAGTAACTTGTCCGAATTCATTAATCTTTACTGGAATAGCCTGGATGTATATCATCGGCACTTTAGCTCGGACTTCTTGGAATTCTGGCTCTGGTAGCCAACCTTCGCTACCATCTGATGAAAGCACAGCCATTGCTTTACCTCTTTCACTACTTTTTCTTTTCATTCTACTCTGTAGAATAGTTGCATGAGTATTTTTATCACTTTTGAGGGCGCTGATGGCTCTGGAAAAACTACCCAAATCGTATTGCTTCAAAAGTGGTTGCAAGAAAAATATGGCTTAGAAGTAATCCAAACTCGTGAGCCAGGTGGTACTCCATTAGGTGAGGCACTGCGTGATTTAGTGTTGACTAATAGGAATACGCCAGCTAATCCAAAAGCTGAAGCATTATTGTTTGCTGCAAGCCGTTCCCAGCATGTCTCTGATTTAATTAGACCAGCTTTAGAAGACGGTAAAGTAGTGTTGTGTGACCGTTATATCGATTCATCAGTGGCTTATCAAGGGTATGGCAGAGAACTTGGGGCGAAGAAAATTGCTGATTTATCACTGTGGGCTACAGATAACTTAACTCCTGATCTTTGTATTGTGCTTGATATTGATGCAGATACGTCAGCCGCACGCCGAGGTAAGCGCAGCGCGGACGATAAAATCGAAGCAGAAGGCATAGCTTTTCAGGAGAGAGTGCGCAACATCTATCTTGAACTAGCAAAACTAAATCCTGAAACCCACAAAGTTGTGAATGCGGCTAAAGATATTGATAACGTATTTGCAGAAATTAAAGAGTTGATTGCTAAGAGGTTAAAACAAAAATGAGTGTTTGGGATGAATTAGTCGGTCAAGATAAAACAGTTTCGTTATTAAGGCGAGTGGCGGCAAGTGGTAAGCCTAATCATGCATGGTTATTTAGTGGAGCCCCTGGCTCAGGAAGATCAAATGTAGCAAGATCATTTGCTGCAGCTCTAAACTGTGAAAATGGCACTGGTTGCGGAGTGTGTAAGACTTGTACTTTGATACTTGCTGGTTCGCATCCAGATGCGACAATCATGGCTACTGATAAAGTTACTATCAGTATTGAGGAAGTACGTGAGTTAATTCTACAATCTTATGACAGGCCTAGTACTGCACCTTGGCGTATTATCCTTGTAGAAGATGCAGATAGGATGACTGAGCGAACCTCTAATGTATTGCTTAAAGCTCTTGAAGAGCCAGCGCCACGCACAATTTGGATGCTTTGTGCGCCAAGCCCAATAGACTTACAGGCTACTATTCGTTCTCGTTGTCAAACTATTACATTGGCTGTGCCAAATGCTACGCAAATTGCTAAATTACTAAACGCTCGTGACGGCATTCCTGAAGAAACTGCTTATAAAATGGCACAGATTTCTCAAGGTCATATTGGGGTCGCTAAATGGCTGGCAACCAGCGAACAGGCACGTAATCGTAGAGCACAAATTTTAAGTATTCCAGCTCAAGTCAGTACAGTAGGGCAGGCAGTGCGAGCTGCAGATTTCATTGTTAAGATTGCTAAAGAAGATGCAGAATTCTCTTTGGGTGAGTTTACGGAAAAAGAGAAAGCGCAAGTATTACATGCTAATGGTTTGACCGAAAATGATAAGTTACCTCCACATGTTAGAGCTCAGTTACGTAAGATAGATGCAGATCAAAAACGACGGGCAACCAGAGGACAAAAAGATACTTTAGACCGTATTATGCTAGATATTCTTTCTTTTTACCGGGATGTATTGTGGTATCAGCTTGGGGTAACTGCGCAATATATCAATGTAGATATGGAAGACAATATTAAAGATTTTGCTACTAAGTATAAGACTAAAGATACTTTGAAATGTATTGAAGCGATTACAACTGCTAGGAAACGCTTAATTACTAATGCTGCTGTACTCTTGACTATCGAAGCAATGGTGTTAGCGTTAGTACATAGTAATGATAAATATTAAGGCATCGAAAGTATGAGTGAAACCAGAGCTTCGAGAAAAGAGATTGCCCGCAAGCATCTAAAAAATAATAGTAAACAAAACATCTTTAAAATTGCGGGAATAGTTTTGTTAGCAATTGCAGTGGCTGCAGGCGCTTTCTTTGGCATTAACAAACTTACCCAAAATCCTTTAGCTAGTGGTGCACCAGCTAAAACAAAGTCTTTTTACAACCAAAAACTTAATTGGCAGCCATGTGAAAATGGGATGTATTGTGCGACGATGAAGGCTCCAGTCGACTGGAATAACCCAAAGGGCGATAAAGTAAATATTTCACTAATTAAGACTCAAGCTACTGGGCAAAAACAAGGTTCTATTGTAATGAATCCTGGTGGACCTGGTGGTTCTGGGTATGACTGGGTAAAAGATAGTGCGATGTCTACTATTTCAAGTAAAGTGACACAGTCTTACGATATTGTTGGCTTTGATCCACGAGGTATTAACAAATCTGATGGCATTAAATGTTTAGATGATAAACAACATGATGCTTTCCGAGCTAATACCGCAAATATGGATACGGATTCTGGATTAACTCAGTTACGTTCCCAATATAAAAAAATTGCAGATTCTTGTAAAAAGAATAGTGGGCCAGTGCTTGCCCATATGGATACCGCAAGTGTAGCTCGTGATATGGATTTAATCAGAGCATTGATTGGGGAGCAAAAACTTAATTACTTAGGTTTCTCATATGGAACTCTATTAGGTGCTACTTATGCCAATCTATATCCTGATCATGTAGGTCATATGGTGCTTGATGGGGCAGTAGACCCAGCGTTATCTTATTCTGAAGTGACTAAAACTCAAGCAGCTGGTTTTGAACAAGCGCTTAAAGAATATGCACAAAATTGTGTAAAGCAACAACCTTGCCCATTAGACCCTGATGGCACGGAAGATGCAAATGCTATCGTGAGCAGTATCCAAAAGATGCTTAATGATAACCTTGCTAAACCTATGAAGACTTCTGATGGGCGTACTGCAACTTCATCAATTTTAGCGCAAGGTATTATGGTGCCACTTTATAACAATTTGCTTTGGCCGACACTTTCTCAAGCTATTTCGGATGCAATGGCTGGCAAACCCGATAGGTTAGTTCAATTCTCAGATGCTTCTGCTGAACGTGGTGATGATGGTAAATATACTGGAAATAGTGATTTTTCATTTATGGCAGTAAATTGTTTAGACTATAGTATTCCTTCGGATACGAAGAGTATTCGCGCTGATGAAGCTGCTTTAGAAAAAGTTTCTCCGACGTTTGGTCGTTACATGGCTGGCGGCGGTGTAATTTGTGAGAATTGGCCTTATAGTAGTATTCGTAAAATAGGACCTATCTCTACGACCTCGAAATCACCATTGTTGGTTATCGGTACTTCTGGAGACCCAGCTACACCTTTCGCATCTGCACAAAACTTAACAAAAGAGTTAGGAAATGCAAGATTATTGAAGTGGAATGGTCAAGGGCATACTGCCTATGGTCGCTCTAATGATTGTGTGCGCGACACGGTAGATAATTATTTTTTATCAGGAAATTTGCCTGAGAATAATAAAACTTGTTAGATAGGCAAAAATCGTATAAAAATAAAGGATTTTTGCTGTTTATTTTTAAGTGGTAAATTGCCCTTACTGGCGTCTTAACAGGGCAAGTTATAAATTTTTGTAATGAAATATTAATGTTTTTTTACGCATGCCTGTAAAATTTTAATTTGAAGGGTGTGAATTATGTCTGAAACATCAAACACAAAAACAAACATTTCAGCTGTGAGACAATCACAGTTAGAAGCTGAAGAAGCAGGCTATGAAAAAAGCTTAGGTCGCCGCCAAATGCAGATGATTGCAATTGGTGGTGCTATTGGTACCGGATTATTCCTTGGTGCGGGTGGTCGTCTTGAGAAAGCTGGTCCTTCACTTGCAGTCGTATACCTAATTTGTGGTATATTCGGTTTCTTTATTCTCCGTGCTCTAGGTGAGATGGTGTTACACCGTCCTGCATCAGGCGCGATTGTATCTTATACTCGTGAGTTTATTGGAGAACACGCAGCATTTGTTTCTGGCTGGCTTTACTTCATGTTCTGGGCTCTTACTGGTATTGTCGATGCTACAGCAGTAGCAACCTATATGAAGTATTGGGGTTTATCTAATGATTCCAATCAGTGGTTAATAGCCTTACTTTGTATAGCCTTAGTTACAATGGTAAACCTAATCGGAGTTAAGTATTTCGGTGAGATGGAGTTTTGGTTTGCAGTTATTAAAGTTACTGCATTAGTACTATTCTTAGTAGTAGGTCTTGTATTCGTTGGTGGACGTATTCCAGTTAACGGTGTTGCGCCAGGATTCCATATGATTTCAGAAAATGGTGGTTTATTCCCACATGGGTTCTTGCCAGCTGTAATTATTACTCAAGGTGTAGTTTTCGCCTATGCAGGAATCGAAATGGTTGGCGTTGCCGCTGGTGAGACAGAAAACCCAGAAAAAGTAGTACCAAAGGCTGTTAACGCAGTTATCTGGCGTATTGCTATTTTCTACGTAGGCGCAGTAGTACTATTAGTGATGCTGATGCCTTTCTCTAAGTATCAAGCTGATGAGTCACCATTCGTAACATTCTTTAATAGCATTGGAGTTCCTGGTGCTGGTAGCGTCATGAACTTCGTGGTTATCACTGCTGCACTTTCAAGTTTGAACTCTGGGGTCTTTGCAACTGCACGTACTCTACGTTCTATGGGTATGGCTGGTGCTGCACCAAGTTTCACTAAGAAAATGAATAAGAACCATGTACCTGTTGGTGGTATTCTACTAACAGTTTCAGTTAGTTTATTAGGTGTATTCCTTAACTACATCATGCCTGCACAAGCTTTCGAGATTGTATTGAACTACAGTTCTTTGGGGATTATTTGTGTATGGATTATGATTATGCTTACTCACCTTGCATACCGTAAAGCAATTGCTGAAGGTAAGGTAGTTGAGAAAAATAAGACATTCAAGTTGATGTTCTCACCAATTACTAACTATGTAACAATTGGTTTCTTATTACTAGTATTGGTACTTATGTACTTTGATAAGCCCGTTGGACAATGGACAATTCTTTCTATTCCACTTATAGCTGTGGTCTTCTTTATTGGTTGGAAGATTGCAAAGCCTAAGATTAAGGAAGTTGATGAAAGATGGAAAGAAAATGACAAATGATAAATAAATTAACCCATAAAAAAAACGAGGGTCCCTCGTATAAAAAGGATTTACAGCATCGCCATATTAATATGATTGCAATCGGTGGCGCTATTGGTACAGGTTTGTTCCTTGGTGCCGGTGGTAGGTTGCAACAAGTTGGACCTGCGCTTGCGTTAGTCTACATCCTCTGTGGTGCTATCGCATTCTTGGTACTTCGTGCCCTAGGTGAGATGGTTATGTACCGCCCTAGCTCAGGGTCTTTCGTATCTTATGCTCGTGAGTTCCTTGGTGAAAAAGGTGCTTATGTAGCTGGTTGGGCTAACTTCGTAAACTGGGCGACTACCGGTATCGCAGATGCGACCGCAGTTGCGCTATATTTCCAGTATTGGAATGTTGGTTCACAAAAGACTCAGTGGCTAGTTGCACTTATAGCTTTACTATTTGTAACTGGTATTAACTTACTAGGTGTAAAATACTTCGGTGAGATGGAATTTTGGTTTGCTGGTATTAAAGTTGCAGCACTAGTAGCATTCTTGCTAGTTGGTCTTTGGGTATTAGGTTCAAGGCATCAGATTGATGGACATACTCCTGGTTTCCAATTGATTTCACAAAATGGCGGTCTGTTCCCACATGGCGTGCTTCCAGCAATTATGCTTAGTCAGGGTGTAATCTTCGCTTACGCTGCAATTGAAATTATTGGTATTACAGCTGGTGAGACAGAAAACCCAAGGAAAGTAATTCCAAAGGCTGTTAACGCAGTTATCTGGCGTATTGCTATCTTTTACGTAGGTTCAGTACTTATCTTGACAATGGTACTTCCTTGGACTGCATACGCAGCTGATACTTCACCATTCGTTACTTTCTTTGACAAGTTAGGTATTCCTGGTTCTGCAAATATTATGAACTTCGTAGTTATTACAGCTGCAATGTCTTCATTGAACTCAGGTATTTATGCAAATAGCCGTACACTTCGTAATATGGGTGTTTATGGTACTGCTCCTAAGATAACTACTAAGATGAGTGAACGTGGTGTACCAGTTGGTGCGATTGGTTTCACTCTTGGTTTCTCAGTAATTGGTATTATTCTTAACTATATTGTGCCATCTTCTGCATTTGAAGTTGTGCTTAACCTTTCTTCAGTAGCAATTATCACAATGTGGATGATTATCCTATACGGTAACTTGAAGTTTAGGAAACGAGTTCAATCTGGTGAATTGCCAGAGCAATCATTCCAGATGCCATTTGCTCCATATACTAACTGGATTGCATTAGCATTCTTAGCTCTTGTGCTGATTATGTCTTGTTTCGACTACCCAGTAGGCATGTATACTATTTTGATTGCAGTTCCTATTATCGCAATTGCACTAGTAATTGGCTGGTACAAGGTTCGTGATGAAATTGATCCTCATGGTAGTCACTATGCTGAACACCAAAAGAAGATTCAAGAAGAACATATAGAGCTTTAATAAAGCTCTTGGCTGAATTACAGTAATCGTTAAGCTTCCTTCATTAAAATTTTAATGAAGGAAGCTTTTCTATATAGGAGCAAATGTGAAAAACGATAAATATGTCGAACCAGATGCAGTTTATGTTGATAAACCCCAAAAAGACTTTTTTGGAAAGACTCAATTTGATAGTGGTAAGAAGGTTTACCCTTCAGATAATTTTTTAGATAAGACTTTCAATAAAATTCGTAACACTGGTTTAGAACGTAGTAATAACAAGATGCTTGGTGGTGTCTGCGGTATGGTAGCAGATCGTACTGCGTTGAGTGTTTCTACGGTTCGTATTATTGTTGCTGTGTTAACTATAGTTACTTTCGGGGCTACAGTACTTATTTACGGTATGACATGGGCTCTGTTGAGTGATAAAAAGGGTAGGATTCCAGCTCAAGACTTTAAACATGGAAAGACATCACCTAGTGTAGTTGGTTCATTCCTGATGATGATTATCGGTCTAGTAGCACTATTCTGGACTAAGATTATTACTTTTGCACTGTGGGCAGCTCTTGGCGCAATGGTATTTTTTGCTCTTAAATACCTAGCAAGCAGTAAAAGAAACTCAAAAGCAGTCGTTAAAGTTAGTAAGTAATTTTGCTTTTTAACAATAGTATGGCAATATAATACAGGTAGGTTTTTTCCTACAGTTTTGGAAGTGTGTCCGAGCGGCCTAAGGAGACGGTCTTGAAAACCGTTGTACGGTGACCCCGTACCGTGGGTTCAAATCCCACCGCTTCCGCCAAAAAATCCCTCAAGGTAAAACTTGAGGGATTTTTATTTTTAGTTAAACTATATGTCGCTACGTCTACATGCTTCTCCCCAAATGGCGTCTATCCATTACAAATGGAATCTAAACTTCAGACTTATAGGCCATAATGTGTTGTTGGTTCGAGTGTGTTACTCGGTTGTGTTGGCCCAGATTGCACCTCCTTTGTATCTGATTGTTTGGTATGATTTGTCGATTTCTTTTGGCCCTATTTGTT
>JASGDC010000032.1:0-8276 GCA_047608145.1 Micrococcaceae bacterium | reverse complement strand
AGCACACACCAAGCAGAATATTGTTTAAAACCCATAAGCTAACTTTAAAAGCTAACAAACAAGGCCTAACCCCCAACAAAAACAACACCAAACAAAAATTCTAACAACACATATTTTCCTATAAGTCCACTATTTTATATTAAAGGTCAATATCAGCTTAAGGTAAATGGTGCTTTTCTTAACAAAAGGTATGTCCACAAAGGTACCATTTGTGAAAAAGGTACCACTGAAGGAGCATTATATCTTTTTGTACTTATTGAGGATTAGATGTAAGACACAGTCATTATAAAACATCACAAACATGTAGCTATTGAAAGAAGGTATAAAAATAGGAGGTCTTCAGACCTCCTATTTTGTAAATAAACTTTCTGTTTACTTAATTGGTTTATAGTACACCCTTCATACGCTTGTTAATCCATGGATTAAGAGCGAAGATGATACCACCCAATACGATAGATGCAATACCCAAAGTAGTGAAGTATGGAACCTCGTTATTTGGATTATAGAATCCAGCAATACTACCTGCAGCTGAAGTACCGATAGCACTTGCTAGGAAGAAAATTGCTACGAACTGAGTGATAAATGCTTTTGGTGCAAGCTGAGTAGATACTGCCAAACCAGTAGGAGATAGGAACATCTCACCGATTGTGAATACAAACAAGATTGCAGCAATCAAAAGGATTGGCGCGCTGTTAGGACCACCATTAGCGAATGGCAAGAACATGAAGTATGCAAGACCGATAAGAACGTTTGCCCAACCGAACTTAGCACTTGTTCTTGGCTGTCCCTTCCACTTAGCCCAAAGACCTGCGAAGAAACCAGAGAGCAAAATGATGTATACCGGGTTGATTGACTGTACCCAAGCTACTGGCATTTCCCAGTTACCAATGTGACGATTCAAACGCTGGTCAGCGTAAATAGTCATTACGGTGAACTGCTGCTGGTATAGAGACCAGAAACCAACCTGAGAAACTACAAGAGGAATTGAAGCGTATACGCGTGAACGTTCTTCATCGTTAACTTTAGGGCTACGAATAATAGTAGTGTAAAGTACGATAGCTGCAATGATTGCAAGTACGATAACTACGTTAGAAGCATCGTCAACTGTGATGATACGAGTAGCGAAAGCGATGATGAAGAATAGGATAATTCCAGCAAGACCCATGTAGAACTTCTTGCGTTCGTCATCAGCTAATGGGTTTGTAACAGTGTTAGCTGATTTTGGTAGGTGCTTACGATTAATAGCGTACTGAGTAAGACCAATAGCCATACCAAATGCTGCAATACCGAAACCGTAGTGGAATCCGTAAGAAGTTTGTAACCAACCAGTCATCAAAGGACCAATTAAACCACCTAAGTTTACACCTAAGTAGTATAGGGCGAAACCAGAGTTTAGACGCACATCACCCTTGGGGTAAAGGCTACCAACGATAGATGTTGAACAAGACTTTACACCACCAGCACCGTAAGCAATAAGGAAGATACCTAATGCTAGGCCAGTAACTCCAGTTCCTAAAGCAAGAGTAAGGTGTCCACACATTACCATGATCGCAGAAATGAACAAGACACGTTCACGACCAAGTAGACGGTCAGCAACCCAACTATTTGCTACAGCAGCTAAGTAAGAACCACCACCGTATGCACCAACAATTGAGGTAGCTGCAGCCTGGCTCATGCCCAGACCGCCTTGGCTTACAGTGTAGTACATGTATAGCAGTACGATACCCTGAAGACCGTAGTATGAGAAACGTTCCCATGTTTCTACGCCGAATAGGGTTGCCATCTGCTTAGGATGCCCAAAGAACGAAGTGTCAGTGGGTATATCATTATTTTCTTCTAGTTCTTGATCGGCCATTGCTTCTGCTTCGTAAAGCTCAGCAGTGTTACCTTCAATACTAGAGATATTCTTAATAGGTGATTTTTTCTCTTCCATAGCTTATTAGTATACATATAATATGCGATGGATAAAAATACACATGCAAAAATCTAAAAATATTAGAAAAATATTTTTAGCGACTTCATTATTCTTAGTTTCAACATCTTTGTTTCAAAAATAATATAGCAAACCCCCGATACTTTTTAAAGTACCGAGGGTTTACTGATTAGGGTTTTAACCAAGAGTTATAAGTTACCTAACATCTCCCATTAACTGGTGTGTCTTTTTAGTAACTGCAAATAGTAGCAGCCCAAATATTGCCGCTACAGTAGCCAAAACTACGAAGTATTGGATTGCAGTTTGTTCAGTAAATGTCTTTGCTACTGTACCTGAAAGGGCAGTACCTAGTGACATAGACAGGAAGAACACACCCAGCATCTGAGTCTTGTATTTAGCCGGAGCTAGTTTTGTGGAAATTGAAAGTCCAATTGGTGATAGCAACAACTCTGCAATACTCAAGATGAACAAGATAAAGATTACGTAGAGTAGTGGAGCAGTGTTGTTTTGCATATTAGCAATTGGTGCAAACAATACGAACGAAAGACCTGCAAGCAGCATTGCTGAAGCAAACTTAATTACTGCACTTGGCTGTTTTGGTCCCCATCGATCCCAAAGTGCCGCGAATGAACTAGCCATTATTAACACGAAGAATGGGTTGATAGAAGAAATCCAAGAAATTGGCATTGTCCAGATACCGAATAAATCACGGTTAAGCTGCTTATCAGAGAATAGGGTCAATACTGTAGTTTGCTGGTAGTAAAGAATCCAGAAGACCGCACTTGTAATATAAAGTGGAATGAAAGAAAGTACTTTATTCTTTTCTTCTTTAGTCAATTCTTTGTCAGTAAGCATTGTGCGGTACAAGATAAGCGTAACTATGATTGAAGCTGTAACCATAATCAAGTCCAAGTTACCTGCATTGAAAATCTTAGTTAGGAATAAGATTGCAAGTGCTGCAATGATTACGATACCAGTGATAAGTGCCTTTTTGCTTTCTTCAGCATTCATTGGATTAGGAGCATGCTTAGATTCTTGTGGTAGACGGTGACGACCACGAATATACTGAGCTAGACCAAAAGCCATACCAATTGCTGCAAGGCCGAAACCATAGTGGAATCCTGCATTAACTTGAAGTAAACCAGTAAGTAGTGGACCAGTTACTGCACCAATATAAATACCCATATAGAAAATATTGAAACCAGCATCACGACGGTGATCACCATGTTGGTAAAGTCTACCTACCATTGAAGAGGCATTTGACTTTACACCGCCACCACCCATTGCGATTAATGGTAGTGCAATACATAGGCCAACTACACCTGGAATTAAAGCCATAGAAATGTGTCCACACATTACCATGATTGCTGAATAGAATAGAGTTCGTTCCGAACCGAATACTCGGTCTGCGAACCAAGCTCCTAATACTGCCGAGAAATAAATACCACCGGTATATGCTGTTACTACACCGGTTGCAATTACTGTCGAAATCCCCAGACCACCTTGTGCTGGAGTGAAGTACATGTAGATAAATAGAATACCTGACATGCCGTAGAAGGAGAAACGCTCCCAAACTTCGACACCGAAGAGGTTAGCGAGGGCTCGTGGATGCCCCATAAATGTTTTTTCTTCTTTACCGCGAATTTTTGCTTCTGAACGGCTAACTGTTTTTTGTTCCATGACCCTCATTTTAACACGCCAGTAAGCTATGCTTATCTTGTAGCACTCTATTCAAGTAAAAAGGATCCTAAACAAAACATGAAAGCTGATGGAATTTTATTAATTGATAAGGTTGCAGGACTTTCATCACATACAGTAGTGGCTAAAGCTCGCCGCTTACTGGGCACTCGAAAAATTGGGCATGCAGGCACTCTTGATCCGATGGCTACCGGATTGTTAATCCTTGGTGTTAATAGAGGTACAAAATTTCTTAATTATTTAATAACCTCATCAAAAAGTTATGATGCAACTATTAGGTTAGGGCAAAGCACAATAACTGACGATGCTGAAGGTGAAGTAACTGCAACTAAAGATACTAGTGCGATTACTGATGAACAAATTACACAAGAAGTAATAAAACTTACGGGTAATATTATGCAAGTGCCAGCGAAAGTTAGTGCGATAAAGATAAACGGACAACGGTCTTACGCCAAAGTTCGTGCTGGAGAAAATGTCGAGTTAAAAGCACGTCCAGTGACAATATATGATTTCCAAGTTGTCAGCATAAGTAAAGTAGAAGAATTTATTGATGTGAATGTTAAGGTGACTTGCAGTTCAGGCACTTATATCAGAGCTTTAGCGCGGGATATAGGTGATGAGTTAGGTGTTGGTGGGCATTTAACTAAACTGCGTCGCACGAGCATTGAAGACTTTTCAATTAGGGATGCGGTTCCTGTAGAAGACTTAAAGGCAAGCACCACATTATTGCCATTAGCAACTGTGGCAAAAAAACTATTTCCAAGCAGAGCATTAAATGCTAAACAAGCTTTGGATGTAATGCACGGTAGATTTATCCCGGCTGATAATCATCAAGAAATTTATGCAGCATATTATAATGAAGAGTTAATTGCATTACTCAAGAATAAAGGTAAGTATGCCCGTTTGGAATTGTTAGTGAAGATTAGTTGATTTCACTTACGGGTGTAAGATGAACTATATGCGTGAAATTACAAATCTCGATGAATTAGCTAATAAAAATATTGACACTTGTATAGCCATTGGAAACTTCGATGGAGTGCATCGAGGGCATCAATATATTTTGGGGACAATGTTAAAAAAAGCTGCAGAAAAAAATTTAAGTACCGTAGCACTAACTTTTTCACCACATCCAATAGAATTTCATCATCCAGAAATTAATTTTCAACATATAACGACAGTTAAACAAAAGTTACGCGAATTTGAAAACCTAGGAATTGATTACGCAGCAATCATTGATTATTGTACAGAATTAGTCGCAATGTCCCCTGAAGAATTTTGTAAAGAAGTTTTAATAGACAAATTACATGCAAAAGTGGTTGTCGTCGGGGAAGACTTTACTTTTGGGAAAGAACGTTCTGGGAATATTGATACTTTACGTAACCTTGGTAAGAAATACGATTTTGAAACGGTTGCACTAGCTGATCACGGTATTCCTACTGACAACGGTAAGAAGCGTCGACTTTCTTCGACTTGGCTACGAGAAAGTTTAGCTGATGGTGACGTAGCATTAGCTGCAAAAGTATTAGGGCGATATCATTCAGTGGAAGGTGAAGTAGTTCATGGTGCTGCCCGTGGTCGAGAGCTTGGTTTCCCTACTGCTAATTTACAAAAAAGTCCTTCTGGCTTAATTCCAGCTGATGGTGTTTATGCTGGCTGGCTGCATGTTGGAAAGAGTCGCTATCCTGCAGCAATTTCTATTGGGACTAACCCTACTTTCAAAGGTATTGAGAGTCGCCAAGTTGAAGCACATGTAATTAATAGGCCAGTAGAAAACATTGCTGATTTCGATTTATATGGCAAAAATGTGCGCATTGAATTTGTAGAGCGTTTAAGAGGCATGGTTGCCTATACTGGTGTTAAAAAACTGGTTGAACAAATGAATTATGATATTGCTAAAACAGAGAGGATTCTAAGTGAAAGCTAATATTATATATCGAATGGCACTTCGTTCAGACGCTCCTGCTATTGCTGAATTAAGTAAGGGTTTACCTAAAAAATATTCGGAAGTTGTCTTTGGTGGTAGAGCTTTCGGTGTGGTTGCAATTATCGAAGAGTCTGATAACTATGAGGTTATTGGTGCTACTTGGGTCATTATGGCGGATGAAGACTGCCATGCTTTTATTCGGGTTAATGATGAATACGATAGCGAAGATATCCAGTCTCAACTGCAAGAAAAGCTTTATGAAAAAGCTGAGGATCGCAATATTTCCCACTCAGACATTAAATTTTAACTAGAAAACAAAAGGACCCATTTCTTACAAATGGATCTGTATTATTGGAGCCAAATGTAAGAAACGGGTCCACTTAGTAGTTAGTCGAATATCGTTACTATTTTGCTAATGCTTGTTTTTTAAGCTTTTCAAACTCAGCTTGGTCGATAGCTTACCAAGTAGCCTTTTAAGAAACAACTGAAGCTGAAACACTCTCGTTGAGCTTTCATTTTTTCTAAGACTACTAGAGTCACACTCACGACATTTCCGACGCTGGCTACCATTAGGATGTTTACCATTTTTAACAAGAATTCCACCACGTAGCACACACCAAAACTTTTTCAAGGACTTCTTCTGCTTTATCCCTAAAAGATGAAACAGACCCTCACCCCTATGAAAACAAAAGATAAAACCTACGAGCCAGCCACTAATATTTTCCTATCTGCCGGTTTTGTAGTAGTGATTGAAATGCTTTAGCGTGCCTTTTTTGATTTTATTTATAGGGGGGGGGGGTAGTATTGTGGTACTGTTTTAAAATTAAACTAGGGAGTTGAACCTGATGGTTGATAGTAGTTCTTGTTCTTGTAATGGTGTAAGTAATAATATTAAGCAGGATGTTACGCGTAGAGCTGTAAATAAAGGGGCACTTTGGGCTGTACCAGTAATTACTGCTGTAGCAACAGTTCCTGCACATGCTGCTTCCGAAGATTCAGTAGTAGATATTCAATTTTTAGATGGTCCTTATAAATTGAACTCGTGTGATGAACTTAATGATGTGCAGTTGTTGGTTACTGTCTCAGAGGGTTCTTTGCCTGCTTTTGCTAATGTAACATTGCCAGCAGGTCTTGAATTTAGTGATGGACTTGGTAGCCCAAGAGATCTTCCTGTAGATGCTGATACTGGGTTTGTAAATTTACCAGCTATTAAGTCAGCTAATGGTGATGATGGGATATTTAAATTAAGTGCTACTGCAAGCACTGCTAGCACCTCTTCAGAAGTACGAGTGGCTTCACCAAAGACTATTCGTTTTGTAAATATTAATGGTGTCTTAGGCAGTGCTTATCCGGATTTACCGAATGGAGCAGAACCGTTAGAGTTTTCCAATGCGAACAGTATTGTTTGGGCTTTAGGAAATGATGGAGTGCTTTATCGACGTTCGCTCACTAATTACACGGTAGCATGGACTCCAGTGATTTCAAACGTGGATGTAATGGCTCAGTCAAGGACACATGGTTCGGGTGTGGTGTACCTGCAGGATGGAACTTTTCAGCATATTACTCAAGCTGGCGCTGTGGATACCTACGTATATCCAGCATTGCCAAATGGTCGCGTCATGGTTGATATGCAAACGGTTGGTACTGGTTCAGTTGGTAGCACTCTGGGTAGGGTCTGGATTATTGATGACCAAGGTAATTTCTATGATAGAGATATTGATGATACTGGCTCATGGACAGCGGTTTCATCAGTTCCAAGTGCAAGTATAATGGCTATTTCAGATACTGAGCTAGGGGGTGTGGTTGCGCAAGAAAGTGGTCAAATAAGAGGAATTTGGACACAACAATTTGTGTACCCAGCATTGCCTACAGGTGTAACAGCTAAAAAATTAGATGTTGCTGGAGGTGGCAGTACAGGTCGTGTAACTTTGGTGCTTGGCAGTGATGATGTCATGTACCACAGATTAGGAACTAACACCAGTGCTGCATGGACAGTAGTCGCTACTGATGTGGCAAATATGTCTCAGTCATATAACCACCCATCTTCTGTATTGGTTAAAAAAGATGGCACTATCCAACATATTGCTGATGATGGTGTTTTGAACTGGACTTATCCATCATTGCCAACCGGAGTAGAAGCTGTGGATATTCAGGTTACTGGGTATGCTAGTGAAGGTAATATTTGGATTAGAGGTAGTGACAACAACATGTATTTCCGCCAGTCAGTAAATCAAACAGCTGCATGGACGGTAGTTACGTCTGATGTTTTATTAATGGCAAAATCCCATACAGCTAATAATGGAATCATTATGACAGCTGATGGTTGTACTACATAGAAAGAATCTGAACACATATATGGAGGTTGAGTTTTACTCTCTTAGAGTAAAACTCAAATACTGAAGTGCCACAAGTGACAATATCCCTAGATTGTTTGCTTGTGGCACTTTTTATTTTAATTTCTTATTTTTTGGTTTTCGTCGCTGTTGGTAACTAGTTATAGTACTTTTTGCACCAATCACACTGAATCCAGCTAGTACAGAGTTCATAGTGTTCAGACTTGGATGTTTCTGCTGATCTAGCTCTTTTGCAGACTAAAGACTTCATGTTGTGAGTAGTTAATGGATTTAGTCTTCTTGGTTTTGTTGCGGTTACTGAGGTATGTAATGCACTTGGAAACCCATTTGCATCTAAATCAAGTTTCGGCACTGGGTCATAATCATT
>JASGDC010000031.1:0-16494 GCA_047608145.1 Micrococcaceae bacterium | reverse complement strand
GCTCTGACGATGCTGATAAAGATGAAGATAAGTCTTCCTCTGCAGCTAGTACAGCTGCTGGAGCTGGCGTAGCTGCAGGTGCAACAGTGACCTCTGCTGGTACTGAGAAATCAGAAGATGATGAAAATACTTCAGAGGCTGAAACCGGCACTTATGCTAGTCCACTCGTTCGCAAGGCAGCTCGTGAAAAGGGTGTTGACCTTGCTGATCTTAAGGGGACTGGCGTTGGTGGCCGCATCACTCGCGAAGATGTTGATAACGCTTCTGGTTCTGGTTCAACTTCAAGCTCTGATAATGCTGGTAAAGATAAAGACTCAAGTAGTTCTGCTAAGACACCTACGACTGCTGGTGCAGCTGCAGGTGCAGTAGCAACTTCTGCTGGTACTAAGAAATCAGAAGATACTAAATCTGACTCTAAGGCAGATTCTAGCAAGTCTAGCTCTTCAGTTGGCTACGAAGTATCTCCACTTCGCGGCACTACTGTAAAAGCAGATCGTACTCGCCAAGTAGTAGCAAAGCGTATGGTTGAATCTTTGGATTCTTCTGCACAGCTGACTCAGGTACACGAAGTTGACATGACTAAGATTGCAAAACTACGTGCATCTAAGAAGAATGAATTCCTTGAGCGTGAAGGCACTAAGATTACATTCTTACCATTCTTTGCTAAAGCAGTAGTTGAAGCACTACAGCAATTCCCTAAGGTTAACGGTCTACTTTCTGCAGATAACAAGACTATTACTTATCCGGAAAGTGAAAACCTAAGCATTGCAGTAGATACTGATCGTGGTCTTCTAGTTCCAGTTATCAAGGATGCAGGTGACAAATCTCTAGCAGAAATGGCACATGCTATTAACGAGATTGCTGGTAAAGCTCGTGACGGTAAGATTGGTCCAAAAGACCTTTCAGGTGGTACATTCACTATTACTAACTACGGTAGTGTCGGTGCTATTTCTGATACTCCTATCATTAATCAGCCACAGTCAGCAATCCTTGGTCTAGGTGCAATTGTTAAGCGTCCTACTGTAGTACCAGGCGCTGATGGTGAAGACACTATCGCAATCCGTTCTATTGTGACACTGTCATTGACTTACGATCACCGCTTAGTTGACGGTGCTGATGCAGGTCGTTTCATGTACACAGTTAAGAAACGTCTAGAAGAAGCAGATTTCGATATCTAATTCTCCGAAACTTAAGCAGTGGGCTCTGGAATACAAAAGTATTCCAGAGCTTTATTGTTTTAAACAAAGTACTAAGACTTTTAGGTAAACTTATAGTTATGAAGATTCTAATAACTGGAGCATCTGGATTAATTGGCACAGCTTTAAAAGCCCGGCTAAAGGACAGCGGCCATAAAGTATTCTCACTAACCCGTAGAAAATCACATCGTCCTGAAGAGATTTACTGGGATCCAGTAGCCGGTATTTTAGATAAGCAAAAAGTAGAAAACTTTGATGCGGTAATTAACCTCGCTGGCGCTAGTATTAGCAAGCCTTGGACTCGCAAGCATGTAGAACAGATGTATGCTTCTAGAATTTCAGCAACTAAACTTTTAGTAAATTCATTAAAGGATCAACGCATCCCGCCAAAGGCTTTCATTAGTGGTTCTGGAGCAGGTTACTATGGCGAGAGTGGTGATAAACCTGTCACTGAAGCTGATGCCGCTGGTAATGGCACTTTAGCTAATCTATGTGAGCTTTGGGAAGCTGAAGCTAATAAAGCATCAGCTTTCACTCGAGTAGTTAATTTACGTACTGGTTTAGTATTTTCTAATAAAGGCGGCGTTCTAAGCCCTATACTACCCGGTATTAAATTAGGTGTCGCTACCTACTTTGGCTCAGGAGATAACTGGTGGCCTTGGGTTACCCTTGAAGACGAAATTCGAGCAATTGAGTTTTTGCTTAAAGCTCCAGTATCTGGGCCAGTAAATGTAGTAGCTCCACAAGAAACTACCATGCAGGGTTCCATCAAAGAATTATCAAAGGAATATAAGACAAAATTCACTGTTCGAGTACCAGAGGATTTATTGAAAAAAACGCTAGGGAATTTTGCAGATGAGCTAGTAATGGGTAGCCAACGTGTCCGTCCGCAGAAATTAGAAGAAGCTGGCTTTCAATTCTTATATCCAAAACTTGAAGATGCTATCTATAACTTAAAGCTTGGCGCCTATTAATCAGATTAATAAAGCCGTACCAAAAGCTAACGAAGTTAATGAAAATACTAGAGCACTTAGTTTTTTAATAATTTCAACAAACTGCCCTTTTTGAGTTTTTAGCAAACTGTAGCCATCTATTGGTGGTTCAGTAACTCTGTCAATATCTTTTGTAGGTAGCTCCTCCCTACATATTTGTGATTGGCTATCGACTAGATTCAAGGTCATTGTCTTGGATTCTTGCAATGAATCCATTAATTTCCGCTCTTTAACTGCGTTACTGGCAATTTTATGAGCTTGCCGCTAAATATAAGCTAAGTTATCTTCTTTCCTTCGTAGAATTTTTATTAAAAATTCAGCGTCTTCTTTTGCAGCTCCCGTAGCTAGCGTAAAATCTGCAGCACCAAAATCTGGTAAATATACACAACCAGTAGCTAATTGCCAAGCTAATTTTGCCACACTGACTAAATCTGACTTAGGAGAAGCATCATCTTCATTAAATAAATAACCTTTCCAGAGATCTGTTATATGCAACGCTTCCCCATCAAAAACAAAAGAATCGGAATTAAGGTAACCATGCTGCAAGCCAGTTTATGAATCTCAACTAACAATGGAATTGCTAATTCAATAAAATGAAAAGCCTTCCCATAGTTAGCCACGTTTTGTTCAAGTATTTCACTTAGAATATTACCTGGAACATGTTTACGTAAAATTGAAGAATACGAATTCTTTCGATAATAAACCATCGGTCCTAATTCAATACCGTGAATATTTGTGGCAGTGAGTTCATAAGCTTTTTGTAACTCAGCTTTTAAAATTTTGTAAGGCAACGCAGCTTTAACAAGATCCACTCGTACTGTACTTTGAGTGATTTTATTAAAGGCAAACCAACTATCTTCTCCATTATTTGTCTTTATCTCTTCGCGGAAAATAAAAGACTCACAATGTGGAAAAGACCTTAAATATAGGTAACTCATTTCGTTAGGTTAACAGTTTTGATAAATCTAGGAGAAGTTATCCACAAAACCATGTAAAATTATAGATATTATGGCAAAGAATGAAACATCAAAACCTGGATATTGGCAAAATATCAAGCAAGCATACAAAATTGCTAAAGATGGCGACCCAAAAACTCCGCTATGGTTAGCATTAATTTTTATCGTAACTATAGTTGTAGTTACTGCTATTGTTACTGCATTATCAAACCTACTTACTGGTTTTCTTATCAGTATCCCATTAGCACTACTACTAGATATGATTTTCCTATCTCGAGTAGCAGAGAAACATGCTTTCAAACAGATTGAAGGACAGCCTGGTGCTGCTGGTGCAATTTTGTCTTCCCTTAACAAAAAATGGATTACCGAAGAACAACCTGTTGCAGTAGATTCACGCTCTAAAGATGTGGTTTTCCGTGCTATCGGTAGGCCTGGGGTTGTCTTAATTAGTGAGGGGCCACCACACCGTGCGAAGAAATTACTTAGTAAAGAAAAATTAAAAACACAGCGTGTAGTCCCAAGTGTTCCGATTCATTTAGTGCAAACTGGTAACCAAGAAGGTCAAGTACCTTTGAACAAGGCAGCTGGTACAGTTAACAAGTTGAAGAAAACACTTACTTCAGCCGAAGTAACTGCAGTAGCCTCTAGGCTAAGTTCGTTGCAACGTAACGCTTTGCCTATCCCGAAAGGAATGGATCCTAACAAGGTTCGTCCTAACCGAAAAATGATGCGCTAAAACTAGCCAAGTAAGGAAATAGGGCTAATGTTTAAAAATGCTAAAGAGGTAATTGAATACCTTAAAGAAGAAGATATTAAATTTGTTGACGTTCGTTTTACAGATTTACCTGGAGTACAGCAACACTTTAATATTCCAGCAAGCACAGTGGACGAAGATTTCTTCAAGAATGGTCAGCTATTTGACGGTTCTTCTATCCGTGGCTTCCAAGGAATCGCAGAATCTGATATGCAATTACTACCAGATCCTACGACTGCATTCCTCGACCCATTCCGTGTAGAGAAGACATTAAACATGAACTTCTCAATCTACAACCCTCGTACTGGTGAACCTTACGGTCGTGATCCACGTGGTGTTGCTCAGCGCGCTGAAGAATACCTTAAATCTTCAGGAATTGCTGATACTGCATTCTTTGCCCCAGAAGCTGAGTTCTACATCTTTGATGATGTCCGTTATGAGACTAAAGAAAATACTAGTTTCTATCAGATTGACTCAGTAGAAGGTGTTTGGAACACAGCCCGTAAAGAAGAGTTCGGTAACCTCGGTTACAAAACTCCACTTAAAGGAGGTTATTTCCCAGTAACTCCTCTAGATCATTTTGCTGATCTACGTGATGAGATGTGTATTGAACTAGAAAATTCTGGTCTTGAAGTTGAACGTTCACACCATGAGGTTGGTACCGGTGGTCAGGCTGAAATCAACTACAAGTTTGACACTTTGCTAACAGCTGCTGATGATGTGCTTAAGTTCAAGTACATCATTAAGAACGTAGCATGGGCAAATGGTCGTTCAGTAACATTCATGCCAAAGCCAATCTTTAATGACAATGGTTCTGGTATGCACTGTCATCAGTCACTGTGGCGTAATGGCAAGCCGCTATTCTACGATGAAAAAGGTTATGCAGGTCTTTCTGATACTGCTCGTTGGTATATCGGTGGTATTTTGAAGCATGCTTCTGCACTACTAGCCTTTACTAACCCGACTGTTAACTCTTACCATCGTCTAGTTCCAGGTTTCGAAGCTCCAGTTAACATGGTTTACTCTCAAGGTAACCGTTCAGCTGGTATTCGTATCCCAATTACTGGTACTAATCCGAAAGCAAAGCGTATTGAGTTCCGTGCTCCAGATGCTGCTGCTAACCCATACCTGGCATTCTCAGCTCAGCTGATGGCTGGTCTTGACGGCATTAAAAACCGTATTGAACCTGCTGAACCTATTGATAAAGACCTTTACGAGCTACCTCCAGAGGAAGCTAAGGATATCCAAAAAGCTCCAGCTAATCTTGAGGAAGCACTAGCAGCTCTAGAAGAAGACCACGAATTCCTATTGGAAAATGATGTATTCACTGAAGATCTAGTTAAAACTTGGATCGATTATAAACGTGAAAATGAGCTAGCACCACTAGCACTACGTCCACATCCATACGAATTCGATTTGTACTACAACATCTAATTTATTCTTTAATCATTTGGGCTATCAGGCAATTTGCTTGATAGCCCATTTTTGAATAAAACAAAATTTTCAACCAAATATGCCGTAAGTTTCAGCATAAACAGTATGTTGAAACATATACTTTGCGCTGAAACTTACGGCAAACTTAAAAAGATTAGCTAAATTTTAAATATCATAAAACCATTTCTCATAATAAAAACGACCAATACGCGTAGTTTTGAGATAATAGTCTTCAAACTCGAGCACACTATCACTAGGCCAACCGCAAAGCCTAGCTATCGCTTCCAGTGAACTAGAATAGTCTGGTAAAACATCACTATTCTTCTCAGACCAAAGCCTAATGCGAGAACGAACTTTGGAGCATATCAACCAAGAATCAGCTAATTTTTGTGCATCACGTTCAGGTAATAACTTTACATCAACTGCATGATTAAACACCGCTAGAGTGTCTTGAATGCGATAACCTTCATCTTTGCCGGCAAATTTAAACTGGATTAGCTGTGCTAGCCATTCAATATCGCTTAAGCTACCTCTACCAAGCTTAGTATGCCGATTAGGGTCTGCATTGCGCGGTAATCGTTCTGCCTCCACTCTAGCTTTGATGCGACGCAGTTCAGTTATAGCTTTCCGAGTAGGTTTTACTGGATAACGATACTCATCTATTAAAGTAATAAACTTTTCCAGTAGTGCCTCATCACCAGCTAATGGTGCACAGCGCAATAAGGCTTGGTATTCCCATTCCTTAGCCCATTTCTCATAATAATTAGCATAAGATTCTAAGCTACGAACCATTGCCCCGTCTTTACCTTCAGGGCGTAGCCTTGCATCAAGTTCTAATAGCTTTTCGCCAGGTAGTGGTGGCTCAACTGATAGTTTGAGGAACCGCTTTAAAGTATTTACGATATCAAGAGCATACTGGCTAGCTTCATATTCCTCATATTCAGGGAAAGGTTCATACACAAACATTACATCTGCATCTGAGCCATAAACTAGCTCGCGTCCACTTAGTCTACCCATAGCCAGAATTCCAAACTGGGCTTTAGGATTGCCAACTTCTCGCACAGTTATTGAGTACATCGCACGAATAAAAACGAAGTAGAGTTCGGATAGTGCTTTCATTGAAGCGATAGGCGTAATGGTAGCCAAAGTATCCATCATACTTAACCGCAACAATTCACGCTGAAAAGTACCCCTTACAAGACGCACTGCAGTTTCAGTAGTTTTGTTGCGCTTAACGATATTATGCATTTCAGTCTCAATATCTTTAGCTGCACGTGGTTGTAAAGCTTTATCATCATCAAGCCAAGCTACACCTTCTGGTAAGAACTCCAGCATCGAAGTCGTGTAATTAGAAAGTGTGACAATTCGAGCCATCCGTTCTGCAGCTACTGGTGAGTCACGAAGCATCCTTAAATACCAATGGCTCTCTCCTAACGCTTCAGACAATCGTCTAAAGTTAAGTAAAGCGTTATCTGGATTAACTCCTTCAGAAAACCACTGCAAAAATACTGGTAACAGATGTTGCTGAATCTTCGCTGCCCTATTTACTCCTTGAGTAAGTGCTTTGATATGTGCTACAGCTTGTTTTGGATTTTCATAACCTAAAACTCGCAACCGCTCATCTACAGCCGCATGACTTAATGACAAGTCCGAATGAGACAACTTAACAAGTGCGGTAAGAATGGGCTTAAAGAATAGTTTCTGGTAAATAGTGCGTACTTTTAATTTAACTTGTTCCCAAGTTTTTATTAACTCATTTTCCAGTGCCACATTATTTTTTTCATGAAATTCATGACGCACTAATCGAGCAAGATGCCGTAACTTATTTTCCTCTTTAGGTAGTAGATGAGTGCGTTGCATTTTAATTAATTGGGTACCATGTTCTAAAACCCGTAGAAATTTATAAGCAGTAATAAACTCACTGCTATCTTCGCGCCCAATATAACCTTGCGTAGTTAAGACTTCTAGTGCACTCAAAGTATCTCGCACTCGCAAGCTCTCATCTGTACGTCCATGTACTAACTGTAATAATTGAACTGAAAACTCAATATCACGTAAGCCACCTATGCCAAGCTTTAATTCTCGGTCACTTTCAGACTTTGGAATATGACTTTCTACTCGTGCTCGCATCTTTCGAATTGATTCTAAGAAACCTTCACGTTCTGAGGCGCTCCAAACCAAATCTGCAATAAAATCAGTAAAATCATTACCAACTTTTTCTGCTCCAGCAATAAACCGTGCTTTTAACATCGCTTGAAATTCCCAAAGATGTGCCCATTGCGTGTAATATTCTTTACAAGATGCAAGCGTGCGTACTAATGGGCCGTCTTTACCTTCGGGACGCAGTGCGGTATCTACTTCAAAAAGCGGCGGTTCAATCCCTGGACCAAAAACAATTTTACCTACTTCTTGTGCAACTTTGGTAGCTTGTTGGTAAACCTCATCATCTTGATCATCAGCCAAGATATACATCACATCAACATCTGATAGATAGTTAAGCTCTCTAGCGCCACACTTACCTAGTGCAATAACTGCCAATGGAACTTCACAATCAAACTTTTGCTGGGCGATATCAAGGGCTTTTTGCAAAACGAAACCAGCTAAGTCAGCCAAATGTGCCGAAACTTTGGCTAATGAATCACTCATCTTAGACTTCGTATCAAGCAAAGCCAATGCCATTATTGTGCGGCGATAAGCACGACGTAACAATACTGTTTCAGCTGCATCTGGATATTGCTTTGCTAACGCTTCAATATTTTCAAGATATTGAAGCGGCTTCAAATCAAAAAACTCTGCTGGAATTTTTGCTAATTCTTCACTGATAAAATATGGATCACGAACTAACCAATCAGTAAAACCGTGACTTAACCCTAATAAATAAACTAATCGTTTTGAAGCAACACTTAACTCATCACCAGTAAACCAAGAACGTAACTCAGTCGCATACTCTAAAACTCGCATTAGGCCCCAAAGAGCCGCGTCAGGATCTCCAACATCACGTAAAGAATCCAAAATTAGTTCTGAATTTGCTTCGGCAAATTCAGGATAATTCAATACTCGTTCTGCTCTAGTGATATCAATGACACCTACAGCACGCATCAACGACTTCATAGGAATACCTTTAAAGAGTGTTTAAGAATCGTTTTAGTTCAAATTCAGTAACTTGTTTTTGATAATCAGTCCATTCAGATTTTTTGTTTCGTAGGAAATAATCAAAAAGTTTTTCTCCCATGGTCTCTGCTACTAATTCTGACTTTTCCATTTTTACTAAAGCATGTTCCAAGGTCATTGGCAATGGTTTTAATTCTAGAGACTTACGCTCGCCTTGAGTCAAATACCAGATGTTATCTTCAGTTTCTTCGACTAATTCATACTCTTCCTCAATACCTTTAAGGCCTGCAGCAATAATCATCGAAAACGCTAAATATGGGTTAGCAGCAGAGTCCATCCCACGATACTCTAACCTTGCACTTTGATGCTTATCAGGCTTGTTAAGTGGAACACGAACTAGTGCGGAGCGGTTATTATGCCCCCAACTCACATGGTTAGGCGCTTCGCCACCACCCCAAAGTCGTTTATATGAGTTTACATATTGGTTAGTAACGGCAGTAAACTCTGGTGCATGTTCTAACACTCCAGCTAAGAAATGCTTCGCTATCGGTGATAAATTATGCTCTGCGCCCTCTTCATAAAAAGCATTCATGTTACCTTCAAAAAGTGAGAAGTGGGTATGCATTCCAGAACCAGGATGTCCAGTAAAAGGTTTGGGCATGAATGTCGCATAACGATTTTGCATTGTTGCTAACTCTTTAATAACTGTGCGGAAAGTCATCACGCTATCAGCCATCGTCAAAGAATCTGCATAGCGTAAATCAATTTCATTTTGTCCTGGACCACCCTCATGATGAGAGAATTTCACTGGGATACCCACTGCTTCGAGCATCTCAACTGCATGAAAACGAAAATCTTGTGCCACTCCAAAAGGCTCATGATCAAAGTAGCCAGCTGTATCTATCGGAACTGGCTTATTATCTGCATCAAGCTTGTTAGATTCTAATAAATAAAACTCAATTTCCGGGTGCGAAAATACCGTAAATCCTAACTTGCTAGCTTTATCAAGAGTTTTACGTAATACATTACGCGGGTCAGAACCACTTGGCAGCCCATCAGGAGTCTTAATATCACAAAACATTCGAGCAGTTTCATTCTGATTACCGCGCCATGGCAATACTTGGAATGTTCCTGGATCTGGAAAAGCCAACATATCAGATTCTGAAATCCGAGCTAACCCTTCGATTGAAGAACCATCAAAGCCAATACCTTCTTCAAAAGCTCCCTCGACTTCCGTAGGAGAAATCGCTACCGATTTTAATGAACCTACTACATCAGTAAACCAAAGTCGAATAAACTTAATATCACGTTCAGCGATTGTGCGTAGCACATACTCTTGTTGACTATTCATACTTGCCTTTCACACGTCTATCCCTATTCTAACGTGTTCGCAATTAATAAGTTTAGCCACTAAACAAAAAGAAAGACCAGCAGAACAAATGCTATAAAATTCCTACTGATCTTTCTTAATTTTGTGTTAGTTGTTATTAGGTGTGTTTATTCACAAATAAATTGTGATAAAAAATACGATACCCAATCGCACTTCTCATAATAACGTAAAACACACCATTTGGAAATCTTTATTCAAAAAAATATATTAATTGATAAAAAATAACATCACAAGCAAAATAAATGTAAGCAATTTCATAAAAATACAAAAAATATGAGAAATAGCTATTCATTTTCATCAATAACCCAAGCTAAGTTTTTAAATAATTACTGATATCTAATGCTTCTTAATGGGCAATGCTGGAAAATATTACCATATCAAAAATACGCCCCTTGACAATATTCCTCTTCCTAAGTACGCCTTCAAAAGTAAATCCAGATTTTTCTGCAACTTTTTGTGAAGCTAAATTTTCTACTGCAGTTAGCAACTCCACTCTACTAAAACCCCATTGGTGAACTATGCTAGTTAAAATCCTGGTGGCTTCAACAGCAATCCCTTTACCACGATGTCCTTCAGCTACTAGATATCCAATTTCTGCACGACAATCTAGTAGCGAAAGCCTTTCTAAGCTTATGGATCCTACAATTTCATTTTCTACATCTGTAATACAATACCTAATTGCATTATTTGGGTATCCAGCTATAGAGTCTGCTATGAATTCTTTACCCATCTCAAGCGTATAATTTTCGGGTACGGCAGTATATCTTGCTATTTCAGGGTTACGGCAAATCTTTGCTAGTTGAGTTGCATCTTCGGGTTTCCAAGGTCGTAAAACAAGGTTTTCGCCAGATAAGATTGGTTGTGTACTAGGTATCTTAAAATTAAGCTGCTGAGATTTATCATTGTGAGCCATAATACGATTGTAGTTCCTAAAATTCGGATAAAGAAATGGTAACAACTACATAACTAGCGAAGTTATCCACACAATTTGAGTTGCGCCTGTACACTAGAATTATGACAATTCTTAGACTTGGACTTGCCCAGGTTAATCCTACTGTTGGAGACGTTGAGGGCAACTGCACGAAAATTTTAGATTATGTTGCAAAAGCAGCAAAACAAGACGTTGATGTCTTGGCATTTGGTGAAATGACTATTCCCGGATATCCGGTTGAAGATTTAGGTTCTCACCAATCATTCGTTAAAGCTTCTGCTGAAGCATTAGAAAAGCTAGCAAAAGATATTGATAAAGCTGGTTACGGAGCTATGGCTATAGTGGTTGGCTATATGGATATTTCTAAACGTAAAGAAACCAATAAAGCAACCCTTAACCGTGCGGCTATAATCCATGAAGGTGAAGTTAAAGGTAATTACTCAAAACATCACCTACCTAACTACGGAGTATTTGATGAGTTCCGAGTATTTGCATCTGGTAATAACTTAACTATCTTCCGCAGCCATGGTGTTAATATCGCCTTAGCTATCTGTGAAGATATCTGGCAAGAAGGCGGTCCAGTTGCGCAAATTCCAGGCTCTGGTGCTGAATTAACTTTAGTACTTAATGGTTCACCTTATGAAACTCAAAAAGACGATGTCCGGCTTAACCTAGTGCAGCGTCGTGCTAAAGAATCTGAAACTACTTTTGCCTACGTAAATTTAGTAGGTGCTCAAGATGATTTAGTATTCGAAGGCGATAGCATTATCGTGGATCCAGAAGGTAAAATCCTAGCCCGGGCTCCACAATTTAAAGAGGATTTGCTAATAACTGACTTAGAGTTTGACGATAATGCTGAACCTAAGCCAGCCAAAGAATCAACTCTTGGTGAAGAAATTATCCATATTGACTTAGATACTGAACCACATAAACACGAAGTACCAGTAGAAAATTCAATTACTCCTACTTTGGATAATGTCGAAGAAGTATATCAAGCACTAGTGCTTGGACTTCGCGACTACGTTCGCAAAAACGGTATGAAGTCAATAGTACTAGGCCTTTCTGGTGGTATTGATTCTGCGCTAGTAGCAACTATCGGTGCTGATGCTCTTGGTGGCGAAAACGTGGTCGGTATCTCACTACCAAGTGCTTACTCCTCGCAACATTCACTTGATGATGCTAAAGATTTAGCAGAACGTATCGGTGCTGACTATCGAGTGCAGAGTATTGAAAGCATCTTTAACACCTACCAAGAAGAGCTTGGACTAACTGGTATTGCCCAAGAAAACTTACAGTCACGTATTCGTGGCACTATTGTGATGGGTATTTCAAACCAAGAGGGCCATCTAGCAGTATCGCCAGGAAATAAATCTGAGATGGCCGTGGGTTACTCTACTATCTATGGTGATTCTGTAGGTGGCTTTGCTCCTATCAAGGATGTTAAAAAGACCTTGGTTTGGGAATTAGCTAAATGGCGTAATAAAGTTGCGGAAGAAAATGACCAAAAGCCCCCAATCCCAGAAAACTCAATTAGTAAACCGCCTTCTGCAGAATTGCGTGAAGACCAAGTAGATCAAGATTCATTGCCAGAATATGATGTTCTTGATGCAATTTTGAGTCTTTATATTGGTGAAACTAAGACCAAAGATGAAATTGTAGCTGCAGGTTTTAATGCAGACGAAGTCGAAAAAGTACTACGTCTAGTTGATAGTGCAGAATGGAAACGCCGTCAAAGTGCACCTGGCACCAAAATCACTAATATGAGCTTCGGTCGTGACCGCAGACTTCCAATTACCAGTAAGTGGAAAGAATAAGAAACTTAACAAGGAAATAACCAAATATGACTTCAAATACTGCCCCGATTGGCAAGTTGAAACCTGGAAAAGTAACGCCCATGCGTAAAGTTCCAGCTAGTATTGAGCGTCCAGAATATGTAGGGCGTCCAGCACCAACACCTTATAAAGGTCCAAATGTGCAAACTGCTGAAACTATTGAAAAGATACGAATTTCCAGTAAGATTGCAGCTCAGGCAATACAAGAAGTCGGAAAACATTGTGTTCCAGGTGTTACCACCGATGAGTTAGATATTATCGCTCACGAGTTTCTTTGTGACCATGGCGCATATCCATCAACTCTAAGTTATCGTGGTTTCCCTAAGTCAGTATGTACTTCAATTAACGAAGTAATCTGTCATGGTATTCCTGATACTACAGCCCTTGAAGATGGTGACATCATTAACCTAGATATCACTGCTTATAAAAATAAAGTGCACGGTGACACCAACGCTACTTTCCTAGTTGGTGATGTTGATGAAGAATCAAAACTCTTAGTAGAACGCACTCATGAAGCAACGATGCGCGCGATTAAAGCTGTTCGCCCAGGTCGTCCTTTTAACGTAATTGGTCGCGTTATCGAGTCTTATGCCAAACGTTTTAATTACGGTGTCGTCCGTGACTTTACTGGCCATGGCGTAGGTCCGGCATTCCATACTGGCCTGATTGTGCCACACTATGATGCATCGCCGCAGTATAGTGAACTTATCGAAGAGGGTATGACTTTCACAATTGAACCCATGTTAACTCTTGGTACTCACGAGTGGGATATGTGGGATGATGGCTGGACGGTAGTGACTAAAGACCGGAAACGAACTGCACAATTTGAGCACACAATGGTGGTCAATGAAGATGGTGTAGAAATCCTGACATTGCCTTAGTTGTAGCACTTTATTGTTTTTATAGCCTTTAAACTTCACTTGCAAGGTATATATTTTTCTTAAATCTTTACGAAATTTCGTGTGGATTTAAGAAAAGTGTATACCTTGCTTTTTATTTATGTATTGTGGAAGTCTTAAAAGCAAGTCAATGTATTCTCTTATCACTAATAAAACGTGTAAAATTGATGGTGTAGTGGTCTCAGAACCTAAATAAATAGGCTAAGTAACCACTTGACTTAATGTAAGGATGCAGAGAGTAATTATGAAAAATACTGAAAAGACATATATTGGAATTGATATTGGTGGTACAGGTATCAAAGGTGGCATCGTTGACACCGAATTCGGAGAACTAGTTGGTGAGCGTTACCGTATCCCTACTCCACAACCTGCTACTCCAGAAGCAGTTGCAGAAGTTGTAAAAGAAATTATTGATCACTTCGTTGACCCTGATGAAGAAGACACTGTTATCGGTGTTACTTTCCCAGCCATTATTAAAGGGGGCGTGGCAAAAATTGCTGCAAACGTTGATAAATCATGGATTGGCACTAACGTTGCTGAGACAATTGCAAAGAAAACTGATCATAAAGTACACGTGGTAAATGATGCTGATGCTGCTGGTGTCGCAGAGTGGCACTATGGTGCTGGTAAGCGCAAAAAAGGTGTACAGTTAACACTTACTCTTGGTACTGGTATTGGTTCAGCACTAATCCTTGACGGTAACCTAGTACGTAACACAGAGCTTGGACACTTAGAGCTTAATGGTCACGATGCAGAGACTAAAGCATCTGCCTCAGCTCGTAAACGTCAAGGTCTAGGATACAAGAAATACGCGAAAAAGCGTCTTGTTCCTTACTTCAAGCACGTAGAAATGCTATTCTCACCTGACCTATTCATCGTAGGTGGCGGTATTTCTAAACGTTCTAAAGACTGGTTACCATACCTACAGGAACAAATCGATACTCCGATTGAAGTTGCTGGTTTAATTAACAATGCTGGTATCGTTGGTGCAGCAGCACTAGCAAAGACATATTTCGAGCGTGATAACCGGGGTAAAAATATTCTTTACTAAGCGAAGCTTTTAACAAACAGCCGCAGCTAGAGCAAAGTTTCCTGCTGTGGCTGTTTTGTTTTGCCATTGCGTTTACTTATTCGAGCTTTAGCTGGTTTTTCTTCTTCAGTCTCTTCAACTATCTCAAGTAATGGCACTGTTTGATTTTGCTCATCGCGAAGTTTAGCAATTGCTTCTTCAAAATCGCTAAGTGAATCAAAAGCTTCGTAAACACTTGCAAAGCGCAGATATGCTACCTCATCAAGTTTCTTAAGTGGCTCTAAAATAGTTAACCCAACTTCATGAACGTCAATTTCAGCTACTCCAGTGGCACGAATTTGCTCTTCAACCTCTTGTGCCAGACCAGCTAAATCATCATCAGAAACTGGGCGCCCTTGGCAAGCTTTACGCAAACCACTGATAATTTTGTTCTTCATGAAAGGCTCTGGAATACCGGAGCGTTTAATAACCGATAAACTAGTTGTTTCCAACGTAGTAAAACGCCTATCACAATTCGGGCACTGACGCCTACGTCTAATCGCACCACCATCTTCGACGATGCGACTATCTACTACCCGGGAATTCGGGTTTCTACAAAATGGGCAATACATAAAATAATTATAGCTCTATTGAATGAAGTAAACGAAGAAAAACAATGTTGTAAGCAAACAACCTAGGGACGTTGCCTTGCTTACATCATTGCTCTTACATTTTACTCAACAACGAGCAAAAATCTCTAAATTAGATTAGTATGCATACCCTTGTGGCACGAAAGTCTTAGCTACACCATAGGAAGCATAAGTAGCAAACTCAGCCAGATCCCATTGCATGTGTCCGACTTTCTGTGGTGTAAGTACAGGTGTATCATTATTACCTAATCCAAGCTCACCACTATTATTATTACCCCAAGTATAAAGCCAACCATCTGTGGTAATAGCCATGGCTTCGCCAGCTCCAGGCGATACATGTGCCCACTGCACTCCAGGTACCACAACTTGAGTTGGCACGTTACGGCTAGTGGTATCACCTAATCCAAGTTGTCCCGAGTTATTGTATCCCCATGCCCATAGCTCACCATCTGAATTAATAGCGAAAGAAGACCAGTACTGGGTTTTTACTTGGGTCCAGTTCGTAGCTGTACCAACCTGCGTCCGATTATAAGTGGTAGTTGTACTACCAATACCAAGTTGACCATAATCATTCCGCCCCCATGACCATAATGTACCATCTTCCTGAATTCCCATACTGTAATAAGCTCCTGCGGCTACCTCAAGCCAAGTGAAGTTAACAGCACGGGCGCTAGGGTTAAGAAACTCATCATAAGTATTTGGATTCGCATTGAGTTGACCATAAGAATTATCCCCCCAAGCGTAAAGGTGTTTATCGTCCGTAAGCGCTAAAGAATGAGTATTTCCGCCAATCACACTACTCCAACGCACACTTGCCAAAGTACCAGCAGCAATCCTTGTAGGTTTCAAAACTAAACCTGTAGTTGCAGTTCCTTTATCACCATTACCAAGCTGACCCCAATTATTAAGACCCCAAGTATACATAAAATTACTAGAATTAATACCAAGAGAATTACCCCAACCATTGCCAATATCAATCCAATCATCAGAAATTAGTATCGGTTTAGGTCGACTAATTTTAGTATTATTACCTACTTGACCATAAGCATTCGCACCCCAAGCCCATAACTCACTGGTATTAGACATCGCCATCCCGTGCCACCTACCACCAATTTGCTCCCATACTCGATAAGGCCCAATAGCTCCATAAGTATTAGTGTTTGTTAAAGTTCCATTACCAAGAGTGTATTGACCATTATCAGAAGTACTATTATTATTGCCAACTGTCATCAAATTAGGGTATATCCATACTTGTTCAGCAGTTACACTATCACAACCATCAAGCACAGCAGTAATAGTAAAATTCTTAATATCATCAGAAGCATCAACACTAATACCAG
>JASGDC010000030.1:0-15217 GCA_047608145.1 Micrococcaceae bacterium | reverse complement strand
GGAGCCAACTACCGAACCTACAACGGAGCCAACTACCGAACCTACAACGGAGCCAACTACCGAACCTACAACGGAGCCAACTACCGAACCTACATAACCGGTATCACAAGATGAAAAGAGTGATACATAAATCAACGTTAGGAAGAGCTAGCTAAGCATTGTTTTCTATAGAAGAATCCCACGAGAAACTATTATTGTTTAAAGATATTACCTTGGATATAGAATAAAGCCATTTTGTAGAAGTATTCCTGAGCTGGCTTTAACCAAAGTGGAATCCAGCTAAATATCGCTATGACACCAATTAAAATCTGTATTGCCATTTCTGCTGGGGCAGTAGAAAATTGGGCAATGGCGGTAAAGATTGAAACTACTTGAAATATCGAAACTAGAGTTACGATGATTCTGGCCCAATTTTTACCTTTATACATTCGATAGCCAATAAATAAGAATAATGCGATTAGTAGTATGTTGACTACAATAAAAATTGGCTTATACATATTAGTAGCTTGTGTAATTTGATCTTGAGTTAAATTATTATCTTTGGCGACCTGCTGTATAGTAGCAGTTTGTGCCCCTTCAATAGCATCAAAATTTTGTAAACTTAAAATTAGCGTCACTGTTGAAAGTAATTGCCAAATAATCCAAGCCCACCAAGCGTAAGTTACCACTTTAGGTGGATCAACTTTTTTTGTTACTGTAGGAGGGATTAACTCTTGTGGAATGGTAAAAATAGGAGTTTGTGGCGCTGAACTCTTTGGCATTTGCGCTAAATCTATAACGCCAAATTGCTGTTTGTCAGCTTGCTTGCCATCTTCTTTTGGATTGCGTGACTTTTCAAATTCTTCAAGTTCTTCGCCTTCTAATCGCACACCAAATGTTGGTTTATTATCTTTAGCCATTGTTCCTCTACTAACAACTTATATGTTTCTATCCAGCTTAAAACAAAAAGTAAGCTAAATAAAGGCTTTAGATTATGACTAAAAGCCGTAAACTTTGTTGCTTTTATTTTATTCAAACAGTTTATTAAGGAATTTTTAGCAAAAACTGCAGAAGTTGACGCTAGTATTATGTGAAAATAATACTATGATTGAAACGACAGTGCACTTATTGCGACATGGTGAAGTAGATAATCCTGATAGCGTTCTTTATGGGCGACTTCCTGAATTTCATCTTAGCGAACTAGGACATGAGATGGCGCAGCTAGTTTATGACGATTTCTTTGCAAATCGAGATATTAAGTATTTGGCCAGCTCACCTTTAGAACGTACCCAAGAAACTGCAACACCAGCTGCAAAAGGACTTGGCTTAGAAATACATGAAGATGAGCGACTTATCGAAGGTCGTAATGAGTTTGAAGGTCAAAAAGTTAATAAGAAAACCTTCACAAAACGCAAAAATTTAAGATACCTGCGGAACCCTTTTAAACCATCTTGGGGTGAAAGTTACAAAGAAATTGTAACAAGAATGCAAACTGCTATTGAAGAAGCAGCACAAAAAGCTGAAGGACATGAAGCGTTGCTAGTTTCACACCAACTACCTATTTGGATGGCACGACAGTCAGCTGAAGGGAAGCATTTAATTCATAATCCTAAAAATAGGCAATGTACTTTAGCTTCAGTAACTAGTTTTACTTTTGAAAATGGCAAAATAACCAAAGTAGAATATTGTGAACCAGCACAGAAACTTTTAGCTCATGCTAAAACATTGCCTGGAGCTTAACAACTTAATTTTTAACAGTAGTTTTACTTGATTTATTAGTAATTAGCCCCAACAACTTTGTATAAACTGATTCATAGAACTTACTAACTAAATACCAAGCAAGATAGGCTGATGCTACACCTATAATAGCGCCTGCAATGACGTCTGTTAGATAATGAACACCTAAGTATGTGCGACTCCACATCATAATTAAAACTAGTAATGCTCCAGAAAGCTGCACCCAAACTTTACGGAAAATCAGGATACAAACTGTGACAAAACAAGCAATTCCACCAGAATGCCCAGAAGGGAATGAATATCCTTGTGCTTGAACTAACCAATCATTTTGTGGTGGGCGAGGACGTTGCACGATGTGCTTAATAACAGTAGTAATAATTAACCAAAGCCCAGCTGAACCAGCAATAAAAGTTGCCACTCGAAAGCTACGTTGATAAATAAAATAAGCAATCATAATTGCAAAAATAAGCGACCAAGTTATTGGACTAAATAAATTAAAGATTTCAGCGATGACAGTACGGAAAGAATTTCTATCCGAAATCATTGTAGTTAGCCATAGATTGTCAATAGCAGTCATTAATTATCGTCATCCTTCTTATGTTTACGTAGTTCTTGATCAATCTTAAGATTATTCAGGAAGTTTTCATCGTCGTCTGGGGCGAGCCCATGGACAATTGCTTTAGTAGAAGGCCTACCTGCTATTACCCATAATACAGGTCCTGCGACTGGCACAATCAGCATAAAGAACCATGCGATCTTGACGAAAGTACGTATTTGCGTTTTTTCGCTCAACGCCCAGTCAACCACTGCTGCTACAAATAGCAACACGATTCCTACCAATACAATTCTTATCATACTATAAAGGGTACTTTATCTACTTCTGTAAGTACACAATACTAGCTCAATTCAAAGAAAGCCCCAAGGTAACTAACAAAGAATACGCAACACTCACAAAACCAGTTAGTTTCAAAACTGGAATTAATCCTGAACCTCTAGTATGACTCAGCACAATTTTGCAAGGTTTATAGGTCAGTGCAATCGAGAAGTAACTAAGGGCTAACCATGGAGTATCAATTATGACGAAGATCGTGATTAATATATAAGGGATTATCATCATAGCTAAATACATAATCCTAGTATTATCTTCACCGAGCCTAACAGCTAAAGTATTTTTTCCGACTTCAGCATCAGTGGGAATATCTCGCAGATTGTTAGCCACTAATACTGCACAGGCAAATAGCCCGATGCTTATGGCTAAAACTACACCAAGCTCATTAATTTGGTAACTTTGTACATATTGAGTTCCTAACGTAGCAACCAAACCAAAGAAAACAAAAACAAAAATTTCTCCTAATCCAAGGTAGCCGTATGGCTTTTTACCGCCAGTGTATCCCCAAGCAGCAGCAATTGAAAGAGCGCCTACTATTAACATCCACCAAGTCCCCGAAAGTGCAATTAGTATCACACCAAGCAAGCAAGCTAATGCAAAAAAAATATACATAGCCCGCTTTACCTGCTCAGGTTTCGCCACTCCAGAACCAGTTAACCGTAGTGGCCCCACTCGATTTTCATCGGTACCTTTAATCCCATCAGAATAATCATTGGCATAGTTGACTCCTACTTGTAACAGCAAAGCAACAAGTATGCATAGGAATGCTTTACCTAGCTGGAAACTACCTTGAGCATAGGCAACAGCACTACCAGTAATTACTGGAGCAAGTGATAATGGAATGGTACGTAATCTAGCACCTTCAATCCATTGAGCAATTGTTGGTTGTGACATAACTCTAAGTGTAGCTCTCTAACAATTTTTGTCTATCTGGCTTACCAGAAGCAAGGTAAGGTATTTCGGGAACTTTAATAATTTCCTTTGGAACTGCAGCTTTAGTTAAGGTTTTGGTTTTTGCTTTTATTTCAAGTACATCAGGTTCGCCTACGATAAAAGCTACTAGTTTTTGCCCCCATTGTTTATCTGAGACTCCCATTACAAAACTTTCTTGCACATTAGGTAACTCTTGAATTTGCTCAGCAACTTTATGCGCTGACACCTTAATCCCACCGGTAATGATCACATCATCAGCACGACCTAATACCTGAAGAATGCCAGTTTCAGAAAGTTGCCCTTTATCTTCAGTAATAAATTTATCGCCCAAATTATTTGCAAGTATTGGACCTGCAAGTGAAATTCGACTATCAGCTTCAATAGCAACTTGCACATCTTTTAATGGTTTGCCGTTATACACACAACCCCCACAACTTTCAGTCATTCCATAAGTTTGCACAATATTGAGCTGTTGCCTTGCCGCCTTTTCCTTTAACTCTTTCCACATCGGCCCACCACCGATTAACACTGCATCAAAAGTTTTAAGAGCCAAGAGGCCCTCTTGATCTTCTAATAATTTAGCTAACTGAGTAGGTACCAACGAAACTCTACGTTGCCCTTTAATATGTGGTAACTGCGCAGTAGCTTCAATAAAATCCTTAACATCAAAATGCATTAAATCAGATAATACTGCTAAATCTGCATCCGAAAGAAATGCACGAATTAACACCTGTAACCCAGCAACTCTTTCTGGAGACAAGGCAAGGAGCCACTGCACTTTTGTGGGATTACCGAAATAATCTTCCACCATTTGATGTGAAGCAAGAATAGCTTCTTTACTAATTTCAATTTGTTTTGCAGCACCTGTACTACCAGAAGTGCTTAACACCACTGCCGTATCTTTAGCTACCTTACCATTAGCCTTAGTTACCTGCTCCATAGTTGGATAAATAGCCAAGTTCCCAGCAAAAACTTCACTCAAAATGTGCTTTGTCTTACTCCAATCAAAATTAGAGCCTAAATAAAGTGCTTGTTTATTTAACAAAATACTCCTAGTAATACCAAGGGAATTGCGACCAATCAGCATCACGTTTTTCCAAAAAAGCATTTTTACCCTCTGCTGCTTCATCAGTCATATAAGCAAGACGAGTCGCTTCACCAGCAAATACTTGCTGACCGGCAATTCCATCGTCTGGAAGATTAAAAGCAAACTTCAACATTCTAATTGCTTGTGGGGATTGAGCATTTATGTGTGCCGCATACTCTAATGCTTTTTTCTCAAGCTCCTCATGTGGAACTACATCATTAACTGCACCCATTTCATACATGCGTTGTGCAGAATAAGTTTTAGCTAGAAAGAAAATTTCACGCGCAAATTTTTGACCTACTTGGCGTGCTAATAATGCAGAACCATAACCTGCGTCAAAAGATCCTACTGTAGCATCAGTTTGCTTAAACTTCCCACGTTCTTTTGAAGCGATTGTTAAGTCAGAAACTACATGCAAACTATGCCCGCCACCTGCGGCCCAGCCAGATACTGCAGCAATTACTACTTTTGGCATTGCCCTAATTAAACGCTGTACTTCTAGAATGTGTAACCTAGCTAGTTTGGCTTTATCAATATCATCTTTACCTTCATATTGATACCCAGCTTTACCACGAACTCGCTGGTCGCCACCCGAGCAGAAAGCCCAGCCAGCGTCTTTCTCGCTAGGCCCGTTGCCGGTCAAAATTACAACTCCGACATCAGAAGTCATCCGAGCATGATCCAAAACCCGGTATAACTCATCAACTGTATGCGGACGGAAAGCATTTCGAACTTCAGGACGGTCAAAAGCAATACGCACTGTAGGCTGATCTTTCCCATCTTTAACATGCCTATGGTAAGTAATGTCAGTTAAATCTGTAAAACCAGTAACTTCGCGCCAAGCATTTTCATCAAATAATTCAGATACAAATTTTGTCATACCTATAATTCTACGATAATTACTTAATTACGTTGAGTTCTAGCCATAAAATAGTAGACTAAGTAACGATGCAAGAAGAAAAATTTAGTTTACGTAAAATTGCTATCCCAGCTTTTGGGCCTTCAATTCTATTTGGGGCCGCTGAAGGTGCAATTTACCCAGTCATTCCGACTACTTCCACAAGTCTTGGCGCTTCACTAGCTTTAGCATCATTAATAGTTTCAATTATTGGAATTGGCTCACTTCTTGCAAACGTTCCAGCGAGTTTATTTACTTTTAAATATGGAGAAAAGAAAGCTATCATAGGCGCTTCTTTAATTAGTGCCACCGCAATGGCGCTTTTCTTATATGTACACAATCTCATAATTTTCATTATTGCTAACTTAATGGTCGGTATCGCACAATCCGTATTTAACTTGGCAAGACAAGCATATTTAACCGAAGTAGTACCCGTAGATATGCGTGCTACAGCACTGTCAACTTTGGGCGGTTCAATGCGTATCGGAGTCTTTATAGGACCCTTTATCGGCGCAGCCACTATGAACTTTATGGGCATTAAAGGAGCTTACGTAGTTGGCTTAGTAGTTTCATTAGGCGCGCTTGCTATTGCGGTATTTTTACCTGATTTACATATCAAACGAAAACGAGTTGTTAATACCGAAAAAACTACCTTTAAATATATTTTCAAAGATAACTTAAGAGTTTTCGCCACTATTGGCATTGGAATTCTAGCTGTAAGTGCAGTGCGTGCTAGTCGCCAGGTGATAATCCCCCTTTGGGGCCATTATATCGGTCTAGATCCAAAAGTTACCTCAATGATTTATGGTATTTCTGGGGCTATTGATATGCTTTTGTTCTACCCTGCAGGTAAAGTTATGGACCGTTTTGGGCGGCGTTGGGTTTCAATTCCAGCTATGTTAATCATGACTGTCGGGTTCATCATAATGCCTTTTACTCATAGTGCAGGCATGCTAACAATTGCTGCATTATTGCTAGGTTTTGGAAATGGAGTTAGCTCTGGCTTAGTCATGACGCTTGGCGCTGATTACTCACCAGCTGAAGGTCGAGCTAAATTCCTAGGAATTTGGCGCTTCTTACAAGACTTTGGCTCTAGCGCCGGACCGTTAATAATTTCAGGATTAACAGCACTCATATCACTAGGCGCTGGAATTAGCTCCGCTGGTATCTTAGGAATCGTTGCCGCAAGTGTGCTTGGTTATTGGACACCAATTCTCGCCAAAGAAAAAACTGAGAAAGCCAAAGCTGCACGAAAAGATAAAAATTCCCCCTAAGAACTACGCAATAATTTACGCAATACAGCTATTTGTAGTAAATAAAGACTAAAACCAGTACCTGTAATTGCCATTACTGTAGCTAATAAAATCATCGGACCTTTAAAAGCGCTATTAGCAAAACCTAGAGAAATTGTTAATGTGCTAAGCACTAATCCGCATAAAGAAATTACTACAATTATTTTTGCAATAGTAAACCATTTGCTCTGCCAAATTGTTTCTACAGGTTCTAGACCAAAGTAAATAACCAAAATAAGCATAGTTATTATTGAGAAACTAGTTACCAATAAAAATGAAGCTAATACATCACTAGCACGATGAAAAACTCCCAGGTATAGAATACTGCTCATAATGACTGCTGCAGTAGTAGCCCAAAATCCTAGCACAGCTTTATAACGCGGCGCTGCAATAATCAATATTGCTGATGCTAGTGATGCTAGTACCGTAGTATGTGATGAAGGGAAAGTATTAGGATTATATTTATCTATATAGTGTAAAACTGTTAAAAAAAGTTGTGGTCGCTCAATAACATCAAATTTTAAAGTTCGAACTAAAAAGTTTATTCCTAAAACGAAAATACCAACGATTATACTTTGTGCTATCAGTTTCGTTTTAATTGCATAAATTCCGATTCCTAACGCCATTATAACTGTTTCAAACAATAAAAATGGGGTTAAAAACTTATGAATATTCCCATAAAAGAAATCCATATTTGAATGAGTTGCTTTAGATATATTCTCATCAAGTATCTGTCCAGCATAGGTATAAATGGCAAAATACGTTAACAGTAAAAAGGCTAGAATTAGCGCACTAAACCAAGCTAATACATATTTAAAGGACAAATCCCTATTCTTAAGCTGGTATCTCTGCATTCGTTCCTCATCCTTGATAGTCTCAATCTATGAATAGTATTCCAGTTAGCGATATTTTACACAACACCCATATAATTTCATTACCTATGATTACCAAATTCAGAAATATCACGGTAAGAGAGCTAGCTCTTTGGGAAGGTCCTAGTGGCTGGGGTGAATTTGCCGCTTTCACCGAATACGAAGATAAAGCCGCTTACCCTTGGTTAGGTGCTGCTTTAGAGGCTAGCCACGGCTCTGAAATTGCTACTAAGCGAAATTTTATCCCCGTCAATGGGACCATTCCAGCAGTCACTCCTGAAGAAGTGCCAAAAATAATTAAAAAATTTCCAGGAGTTACTACTTTTAAGATTAAAGTGGCGCAAACAGGTCAAACTCTTCAAGACGATATTGCACGTATTAAAGCTGTACGACAGGTAAAACCTGATGCGATACTTCGCATAGATGCTAACGCTGCCTGGACTTTCGCAGAAGCGAAAGCAGCACTTACTGCGTTTAAAAGCTTCGAGCTGCAATATGCAGAGCAACCTGTACGTGACTTAATTGATCTTAAACACTTAAGAGAGCTTGAAATAGTATCGATAGCAGCAGATGAGGCAATTAGGCTAGCTACAGATAGTTTTGAAGTAATCAAAAAAGATGCTGCTGATGTTTTAGTTCTTAAAACTGCACCTCTTGGTGGAGTTAATACGGTAAAACAAATCGCAACTAAAACTGATAAACCAATAGTAATTTCTAGTGCATTAGAAAGTTCAGTCGGGATGCATCGTGGCTTATTAGCAGCTGATTACGCTACACCAGATTGGGCTTGTGGCCTTGGCACTGTTTCATTATTTAAACACGATATTTGTAAAGATCCATTAATTCCAATAAATGGCAAGCTCGATACCGAAACAAGAGTTCCTGAAATAAAATTACTAGAAAAATATCGTGCAACTCCAGCTAGAGAAGAATGGTGGCAAAATCGAATTAGTAGATTACTTGCCATGCACAATGAAACTAGCACTGCACATGGCACAATATAGAGTATGAATAATTCTTATCTTCGAGCCTTAATAGTTTTGCGCACCTTAACTGCACATGGCATAAAGCATGCTATTATATGCCCAGGTTCACGCAACGCACCTTTTATTTACGCTAGTGCTGCGGTATCGGAGATTGAATTCCACTCTAGGATTGATGAACGAGTAGCTGCATTTACAGCTTTAGGAATGACGAAAGAAACCAGTCAGCCGGTAGCTATTATCACTACCAGTGGCACTGCGGTTTCACACGCGTATCCTGCAATTCTCGAAGCAGAAAAAAGTAATATTCCAATACTGGTTATCAGCGCAGATCGTCCAAGTTACTTAAAAAACTCTGGGGCTAGCCAGACTACAGAACAAAGTGAATTATTTGGAAAACATGTTAGATTTTTCCTAGATATCCATGAATCATATCCCGAACATGCGTTAACTCAAGAAATTACTAGGGCTATTAGTTACACCATTGGTTTTAATGGTAGTCCTGGCCCCGTTCATTTAAATATTGCTTTTGCTGAGCCACTAGTACCAGCGGCCGAAACTGAAATACCTATTGCCAAAATCCCGGAATTACAAAAAGCTAAAATACCTAAGATTACTTGGAATAATAATGAAAATAAACCTGATGGGACACTAGTAATTGCGGCTGAAGGTAGTAGTGAAACTGCAAAAAATTATGCTGAGCAATTCCAACTTCCAATAATTGCTGATATTACGACACCTGCTCAAGCTAGTGAAAATACAGTTAGCTATCCTGGCGAATTGGTAAGTTATTTCATGCCAAAAATAAAGCGAGTGATTGTCTTTGGAAAGCCAACGCTCTTCCGCCCTGTTCTTGCTTTATTGGCTAACCCTGACCTTGAAGTAATCATCGTAAGTACTGATAAGGCATGGCATAATTCTGGAATGCAAGCCGCTCAAGTTACCGATCTAGCTAATTTACCTACTTTCACAAAGTCTAATACCGGGTGGTTAGCTAAGTGGCAGAAAGCTAGTAAACTAGCTATCTCTACTCATACTTTTTCTGAATTAAATCAGTTTTCTGCGGCTAAAACAGTCTGGGAAAATCAAAATTGTGAAAGGATAGTAGTAGGTGCCTCTAATATCATTAGACACTTAACCACCGTAGCTAGCCCTGACCTACCTGCTAAAAAAATATTTTCATCCCGTGGTTTGGCAGGAATTGATGGCACAATCGCCACAGCTACTGGTGTCGCCATAGCTAGTAAAAAACCTACCAGGGTTTACTTGGGAGATATTACTGCATTGCACGATGCAAATGCGCTTTATAAAGCTCCTCTTGAACCAGACTATGATCTACATGTAGTAGTCCTTAACGATAGTGGTGGCACAATTTTTAACACTTTGGAACACGGGTCCCAGACTCAGCACCGAGAGACTGTGGAACGTTTCTTCACTACTCCACAAAATGTTAATTTCGCTGAACTTGCCACAGCCTACGGATGGAACTATAACCAAGCAAATACCGTAACTGAACTTAATGAGCATCTTAATACCTATAAAAAGGGTAGAGTGATTACTGAAATAATTATTGATAAAGTCGATATCAGAAAGCTTCAAAAAGGAGTCACTACAGACATAATTGATAAATTAGTTAAAATCTTTGGAAAGTTGGACTAGTGGCTTTAGAGTTACGTGCAATTCAAACTATGATTAATGCCAATCAGAAGTTAATTAAGTATCTAATTTATGCTGCCATAGTTTTACTTGGTGCAATTTTACGTTTTGTAAGATTAGGTGACCCTAAAGATTTGGTTTTTGATGAGACCTACTATGTAAAAGACGCCTATTCATACACTCTTTCTGGCACTGAAAGAGCTTGGAATTCAGATGCCAATACTGATTTTATTTCTGGTAATCCTGATGGGATACAAGACACTGGCGAGTATGCCGTGCACCCACCTGTCGGTAAATGGTTAATTGCAATAGGTATTAAATTATTTGGCCAATCGAGTACTTTTGGCTGGCGTTTTAGTGCTGCTGTTATTGGAACTATAAGCATTTTCCTACTAATATTAGTTGCTGAAAAACTATTTAGTTCTACTTTGTTAGCGACTACATCAGGACTTTTAATGGCTATTGATGGGGTTGCTATTACTGAATCTCGTACTTCATTACTTGATATATTTCTAATGTTTTGGGCATTACTAGCCTTTTATTTTTTAATACTAGATCGTGAAAAAGTCCGGCAAGAAGTAAATAAAGAAGGCTTAGGAATACACTGGTGGCGGCCATATCGTTTAGTTGCAGGTATTACCCTTGGATTAGCAGCTGGCACTAAATGGTCTGGCTTATACTTTATCGCTGTTTGGGGATTAGCTTGCGCTTGGTGGGATTTCAAACTAAACAAAAAAAATTGGGTATATGCTCCAATATCATTCTTATATCTAGTAGGAACTGGGCTAGTAACATACTTAATAAGTTGGACAGGCTGGATTCGCAGCTCTATAGGTTATGACCGTTACTGGGCACAGTCAAATCCTGGGCAAACTGTAGCTTGGCTACCAAAGTGGTTGCAAAGCTTATGGGCATATCAAGAAAATGCATATAGTTTCCACATACATCTACATAATAGTCACCCTTATGCAGCTCAAGCTTGGGGCTGGGCACTTCAAGTACGCCCTACTGCATTTTATTATGAGAGTTACCAACGTGGACAAAATGGCTGTAATGCAGATCAATGTGCCACAGCTGTTACTAGTCTAGGGAATCCATTTATTTGGTGGTTTGCTAGTGCAAGTTTACTAGTATTAATCTACTTCTTGTTTAGGCACAAAGATTGGCGAGCTGGCGCAATACTATCTGGAATAGTTGGTGGCTATCTACCTTGGTTTTTATATCCAGAACGTACTACTTACACCTTTTATTCAATAGCGTTCTTCCCATTTATGGCATTAGCAGCTACCTATGTCTTGGGACTAGTACTTGGGCCATCGACGGCAAGTTATCTACGCAGACAAGATGGTTTTATTGTCTTTACGATAATTCTAATTATTTTTACGGTAGCGAGTGCTTTCTTTTATCCTATTTGGACTGCAGAAATGATTTCCCACACTGCTTGGCAGCATCGCATGTGGTTTAACTCCTGGATTTAAAGAAAAGTTTAGATATAAATAGTGACACCTTGATTACCGATTAAAGGCACGCTATCTCCATTTGAAATTTTGTACCATTAGCACGAAGATAGAGTAATTGAGTTTGGTTTGCAGACCCATAGTTTTTCAAAGTTACATTAGTAACAGCTGGATTGATAGTAATTGGGACACTAAGAGTAGATCCAGGCTCTATTCCTTGACTACTTACTAGGGATGCTAAATTGAAAGGGCTGACTATTTGTTTTCCAGAAATAGTCTTATTACCTCCAGTAATCCCGTCAAGTGCTAATGAATTGTTAGAAATAACGATCCACCCACGGTTATGTAAATAGGATGATATACCCAAAGATAGTTACTTATCCAACGTTCATCTGTCGAGGTGTTGGATATTAAGGGTTACAGTACCCGTTGTTGTATCGTCAATGACTGGGTAGTTTAAGATACTTACGTCATCTGTGCCTTTTATTGAGACTGCATAAGCTGGATGCTGTAACAGTAGCGATTACTGGCGCACTCCATAATGCACCTTTAACTAACACGAGAATAAACTAACTAGGTTAAAGACTAACTCTGCTAGTTATAGAAGTCAAAGCGCTAAAGAAAACTCACAGAAATATTACATTAAAAAATAAAGTTAACTCTTTAAGTGATTTACTAACTTAGCAGCTATTCCAGTATATGTTTCTGGTGTGAGCTTTGCCAGCCGAGCTTCGGCCTTTGGTTCAAGCTCTAATGTTTTCACAAACTTTTTCATACCCTCAGCATCAATTCGGTTACCACGAGTAAGCTCTTTCAAACGTTCATATGGGTTTTCCATACCTTTAACACCACGCACTGCTTCAGCTCGCATTAACATTTGTACAGCTTCAGCTAGCACTTCCCAATTTTCATCAAGGTCTGCAAGTAAAGTTTGTTCAGAAACTGCTAAGCGTGAAATACCTCGAGTTACGTTAGTAATCGCTAGCAATGAGTGACCAATAGCAACACCTACATTACGTTGAATTGATGAATCGGTAAGATCTCGCTGCATGCGTGAAGTAGCTAACGTAGTAGTTAAAGTGTGTAGTAATGAGTTTGAAACTTCAAGGTTTGCTTCACCATTTTCAAAACGAATTGGATTAATCTTGTGTGGCATTGTCGAAGAACCAACTTCACCCTTTTTTGGAATTTGGGTGAAATAACCAAGACTAATGTAAGTCCAAAAATCAGTACATAGGTTATGTAACACCATATTGAAGTGTGCAATTGCTTCGTAGAGCTCTCCCTGCCAGTCATGTGACTCAATCTGGGTAGTAAGTGGGTTCCAGTCTAGAGCTAAGTGCTCTACAAAAGTCTTAGAAATCTGCTGCCAATTGGTATCTGGACAAGCCACATAGTGTGCAGCATAAGTACCAGTAGCACCGTTAATCTTAGCCAAATATTCTTGGTTCTCTACGCGCTTTAACTGACGCTGTAAGCGGTAAGTTAGTACTGCGACTTCCTTTCCCATAGTGCTTGGCGTTGCAGGCTGACCATGAGTACGTGATAACATTGCAGAGTCTTTGTGTGTATCTGCCATATCAATTAAAGTTTCTACCAATGACTTTGCTGTTGGTAACCAAACATCAGTAATTGCATCCCGGATGCCAAGAGCATAAGCGATGTTATTTACATCTTCACTAGTACAACCAAAGTGCACTAACTCACCTAAATTAGCAATTCCAATCTCAGCCATTTGATCTTTAAGATAGTATTCGACAGCTTTTACATCATGAGCAGTCACAGCTTCATGGACTGCCATTGCTTTAATGCCTTCAGCATCAAAACTGGTGACTACTGCTCGCAGTTGTTCTTTCTGCGTGCTACTGAGCGGTTTAACCCCTGGCACTGCTTCGTGCTCTGTAAGATGAATTAACCACTCAATTTCTACTACCAATCGATTACGGTTAAGCGCAGCCTCTGATAAATCATTTACCAGTGGTGCCACTTCTTTATGGTATCGACCATCTAAAGGTCCCAGAGCAATTTGTGGTTCAATATCTGAAAAATCTACGCGTTTAGCTAAAGTACTATGTTTTTCACTCATGTCTCTATTCTAATTGAATTTTCCTCCACAAAATGTAAATCAATAGCTCATTAACAATAAAAACAATTTTCATATTCAAAGTAAGTAAAAATTAGTCATACTAGTATTTGTCACAAACTTAAGGAGGTAGTGAACAAGTATGGAAATCTGGACTCATCAAGGACTTAGACTACCTTGTACGCTTAATACAAAAATCCAGCATTTCTTTAACGATTGATTATAGTCATTGGCAATCACCTGCGGCCAATCTTGCCATGCAGCTACTAAATAATCATCAGCAGAAACTCTTTGAAATATCATACAAAATACTCGCACTGCGTGAGCAGCTCATTGTCGCTAAACTACTAATAGGTAGCACCTAATGCATTTCACTGGCGGCACTACGCTAATAGATACTGAATATTTACAGATTACTGCCCATAAAGTTGCAAGTTATGTAGTAACTCTAGATTCACAACAAAAAGTACTTCAACGGCAACTACTGTTGAATAATGCATTATTCAACAAGCCGCAAACCGCTTATTTGGAATCAGAACTTATTCAGCTTGGCCAATTATTATCTCATGAAACTAAGCTATTAAACTTAACCACTCAAAAACTGCAATTAGCAACCCAAAACTATGCAATTATTGAACACGAAAATACTAATCGATTCAAAACTCTCCCTAGCTCAAATAGAGTAAATACTCAATTTAATACTGAAATAACTAGTGCCAGTGATACCCAAGTTCCACATAATTATTCAGATTTAAAAAAACAGCTTCATGCTGCGTACCGACAAGATGCCACAATTCATATCCAAAAGATTTCAACTCCTGTGCAAAATACTAAATGGATTGTCTATATTCCAGGTTTACAGGATCTAAGTCCACCTTGGTTAACTAGGTTATTACCCTTCTTTAGTGCTGTACCTTTTTTAGGAGGTCTTGCTCAAAAATTAGTTGATGACGATACTAATACTCATGACTTCAGCTCTTGCATTCGAGGTTATCTAGGTCTTGATAGCGACCATAAGAAAACTATTCGCGATGCCATCCAAACTGCTGGCATTAAAGCTGATGAAGAAATGCTGTTAGTGGGGCATAGTTTAGGGGGAATTAGCGCAGTAGGATTATTGAATTACAGACAGTTTATGCAAGGTTATAAAATAGCTGGAGTAATAACTATGGGTTCACCTATTGAGCATTTAACAATTTCTAAAAAGATACCAGTCCTGGCTATTGATAATGATTATGACCCAGTGCCGAAACTTGATTTAGATGCAAATGGGTTTCCAAGTGCATTACATACCTCAGTAACCGCAACAAAACCAAGAAGACTAAATCCATTAACTACTCACAACATGAAG
>JASGDC010000029.1:0-13009 GCA_047608145.1 Micrococcaceae bacterium | reverse complement strand
GAACAAATAGGGCCAAAAGAAATCGACAAATCATACCAAACAATCAGATACAAAGGAGGTGCAATCTGGGCCAACACAACCGAGTAACACACTCGAACCAACAACACATTATGGCCTATAAGTCTAAAGTTTAAGTTATTCTTTTCTAAAAAAGTAAAAGCAAGGCATAAAAGCTAACCCTTATGCCTTGCTTAAAACAATATATTCTATTAAATTAGTTACTAACTTTCTTACGACGAACAATGAAAGTTCCAGTACCAACAGCTGCAATTGTAGCACCACCAACAAGAGCAATCATACTGTTATCGTTTGAAGTTACAGCTTTAGAACTTGCAACACCAGCAGTAGTGTCAGTTACTGTACTATCCTGCGCAGGAACTACAGCCTGTTGCTGAGCTGGAGTAGCTTCTTGTGCAGGTGTGGAAGTGTTATCACTTGCACTTACCTCAATACCGCCTTCTCGACCTTGTGCACTAGCAGTGTAAGAGTTTACTAACTCTTTACCAGTTACCGTCAAAACCATTACACTTACTAGGTGCAAGAGTGACAGTTCCATTAGCGTCAGCAGTGCGCATTGCAGTTGCTCCACCTTCACCAGCGGACTGTGATACTAAAACTTGTTCTCCTGGTATAAAGCCACTAGCTGTAAAAGTACAAGTTCCATCTCCATTATGAGCAATAGTAGCAGCACCCTCTGCCAACGCTACAGGTCCACCTAATACAGCAGTTGCAGCAACTGCTGTAGTTACTATTGTTGCTTTTTTCATTATTATTCCCTATTCTTTAGTTTGTATGACATTCAAATAGTACCCTCCCCCCTATGGCAAAAATCAAATATAAAAGTAGGGTATTTTGTATTTTTAGTTTGTATGGCTCATGTTTGCACAAATAACTAACAATTAAGGGCCATCTCATGATCTTGACTAATCAAAAAACTAATATTACTAAGAATCAAAGAAAATTTATTTTTATTGCTGTGATATTTTTTACCACTTTATTTTCAGCCACACCAAGCTTTGCTTTCGACCAAAATGCCGCTGGAGAAACTACTCATTCCTATGGAGATACTTTGAAAACAGCTAAGTTAACTCTTGATGGTTTTAATAAATCTGGAGAACAAGCTGCATTAGCTACTTCAAGAATTAAGGAACTGCAAGCAAACCCTAATTTTGGCGGAATTTGGTTTGATGATAACCAACTTATTATTGGAGCCACTGATCCAAAAGATAAACAATTAAATACTATTGCAAAAGAGCTTGGCGCCAAAGTTAAACAGACTAAATATAAAGATAGTGATGTCCAAAAAATATTCAAAGCTATTAAGGATAATATTCCTAATTATAGTGCGGTAACTTATCGATATGACAACCCAAATACTATGACCATTAGACTTGCCATACCAGCAGGAGTTGCAGCTGATTTAGCTGCCATTGGAGATCTACCACCTAACGTAGAAATTAAAGTAGTTCCGATGGAGGATATTGCGCAATTAACTACCGGAATGAATGACAATATCAGTTCGGAACTAGTAGAATCTGGGAATATCTACTACACTATGCAACCCAACAATCTTGAGTTAACCTGTTCATTTGCATTCCCAGCTATCGCACCTGATGGAGCTAATGTCAGAATATCTGCTGGACATTGTAAAGAAGACGGTAAAAATCCAGCAGTAAAGAAAAACAATAGTGATACTGAAATCAATATTGGTGACTATGACAAAGTAGTATTTAACCCTGATAGTAAAATTCACGCTGATGCTAGTGCAATAAAACTTAAGGATCAAACTATTCCAAATCCTCCTACTATCTCAACGCATGATAAAGATAATACTGATATTGAATTAACTGGCTTAACTAACCCAATAGTTGGTGCTCCAGTGTGTAAAAGCGGTAGCTATACCGGAGTTACTTGTGGCAAAATTATTGATATCAGAAGCCAAAATATGAAAGATGGCATTTATATTGATGGTTTTGGCACTAACCTTGATTCATACCCTGGTGATTCTGGTGGTGGAGCCTTTATTGGGACAAAAGCTGTTGGCATTCAAAGTGGATCAACTGTCGATAAAAATACTAGCAAACTATTATCCACTAATTTCACCAGCATAACTACAGCACTTGAAGCACTACCTGGTTACCACTTACAAACAGTTAATGAGCCATCGCAACCAGTTATCGCACCAATTAGAGACACTTGGGTAAAATTAGGCGGGAAAGCTGTCACTGGAAATACCTTAAGTAAACAACACAAAGATAAAGATGCTACCATTCAAGATTTCCAAAATGGCACAATTGTAAGCTCAAAGTCGGGAACATTCTATATTCCAAATAACGTCAAAAAGCAATTGGAGAAAGAGGGTGGATTATCTGGCAAATATGGTGTGCCAACGAACTATGCAACGACTGAACATGATGTAACAAAACAACAATTCCAAAAAGGTGAAATAAAAATCTTGAACGATGATAATAATTATTGGAAAACTCTTATCCAAGAAAATTTAGTAATCATAATTTCAGGCATCCTATTAACAGTTTTCATCGCCTTTATTGCGAAATATATGGTCAAACGAAAATCTTATAGTAGCATTTAATATATTTTGTGAACCAAGTTAGGTTTATAAACTTCTAGTAACTAGGCGCAGCTGGTTGCCTAAAATACTCTTCCAAAGTAATAATTTTCTTCGCTTTCATATCTTTTGCAATCTTCGCTCCAACATAGCGAAGATGCCATGGTTCATACATGTAACCAGTTATGCTTTGTTTCCCTTCTGGAAACCTGATGATAAAACCATAGTTGTTACAGTTTTGTGCCACCCACTGTCCAGCAATAGTAGCACCAAAATCTTGAGTCAAATCATCTTGTCCATAGCCGTCACCAACATCAACTGCTAAACCTGTCTGATGCTCACTATATCCTGGACGTGCTGAACGAATATCAGCATCAGCTTGCCCAAAGGTCTGCACCCATTGGTTATAAACATCTACTTGAGTATGATATGAACGATAACCACTAACTACTTTTAGCGCAACCCCTTGGGCTACTGCAGCAGTAGCCATTTTTTCAAGTGCAGTGGCACTAACATTCCGCAACATCATATTTTCAGCTGCAGGATCCCCATTTAGCTGCACATTTGGATTACGCAGATCTCCAGACTTCGGTGCCCAATCTACCGGTTTAAATGGATTCTTTTTGTTAATAAGAACAGAAGTACTTTGTGGGTTACGAGATGGTGTACGTAAATCAGGCGTTGGAGTTGGCTTTGGTGAAGGTGATGTATTAGTTTCAGCATCATAAATACGATCTTTTTTAAGAGTCGGCACAGCTACAGCACTCGCAGCTGCTGCTGTCCCCAAAATGCCAAGCCCCACTACAGCTCTACGACTTGGATGTTTCTGTTTTTCCATTATCTTTAGCATAGAAGTATTAAGCTCAAAATTAAAGAGGCATATCCCGATTAGTGTTAATTCTCCGCATTACCAATGTAGAAACAAGCCGTTGCACTCCTGGCAAAGCGCCTAACTCGTTATCGTAAAATTCTTGATAAGACTTTAAATCTTTGGCCAATACCCGCAATAGATAATCTGGTTCACCAAATAACCGCTCAGTTTCGATGACATTTGGCAACTTAGCAACTGCTTCTTCAAAAGCCGTAGCTATGTCTAAATCACTGCGTTTCATCGTTACAAATACGATTGCTTCAAAACCTAAACCAACTGCTTTAGGAGAAATAATTGCACGGTAGTTCTCAATAGCCCCAGTTTGTTCCAAATCTTTAAGCCGACGATGACAAGAAGATAAGCTTAAACCGACTTTTGAAGCAAGGTCAGTAACACTCATGCGACCATCATCTTGCAGATATGAAAGAATATTCCGATCAATAGTATCTATAACTAAAATTATTCCACAAAATGCCGATTTTGCGCAAAACTTTCGAAGCACATTTCACAAAAATAACCATATAATTCCTTTGTAAGCATTATTAAGGGAGGTAGAAAACATAGATATTTCATTAGCACTACAATTTTAGATATCGCACTAGCTATGGCTTTTACCCCTGGTGCAGATTGGGCATAGGTCATCAATGCTGGTGCTTGCTACTTAATTCCTAGCTTTATTGCCACAATTTACCACACCACATGGTTGGGCACCAACAACGCAAATGCTGACTCTTGGTGGTCTGCATTTAGTTGATATCGCATTAATCTACTTCGAAGTGGCTGCATTTGCAAAGCATGTATTAAGCACTCGCCCAAGAGCAATGCATATTACTACAATCATTTCTGGAGTACTTATGACTGGAATTGGAGCGACAATTTTAATCGAGAAAGCTATTGAACTTATCTAAGTCAGCCCAAATTTTTAATTAGTTACTTTTCAATAATCATTAGCTGCTGGTTGCTTGAAATATTCTTCAAGCGTTGTAATGTTCTTATTTTTCATATCTTCCGCAATATCTTTACCAACATAGCGGATATGCCATGGTTCATACATATAGCCAGTTATTTCTTGTGCATCTTTCGAGAAACGGATAATAAAACCATAATTATTGCAATGCTTATCTACCCATTGTTTATAGACTTGCACTTGGGTTTGATATGAGCGATAACCACTTAAAACTTTCAACTTTATCCTACTGCTCTACGCGTAGGACGCTTTCCTTCATCCAATACCTTCTCTTGCTAACTATTCACTAATCTTTATCGTCTTTGCTATTTCAATGTATTTTGGATAAAGTGATGTCTCTTCTTTAGCAATGGCCTCTTTTATCGCAGCTTGACTATCCCCTGATTGAACCTTTGAAGGACCAGCATAAAAAGCTAGCTCGCCGATGCTTGTCCTAACAAAAGGATTTTTATTATTACCATCTGTAGTGCAATACTTACCACCGTAGCCCATCGTATGGTCAGACATTGAAATATCAGTTTTCCAAGTTTTTCCATCTTCACTTTGGTAATAGCGTAATAATGCTCTTGGTGAGACATCAGGAGAGCCAGCAGCTGCAGTCTCAGGACTATTACGTGGGTTACCTAAATTAGTTAAGATATCGAATGCTTCTACCCCATAATCTCGGGTGCTTTCACTAGGGCAACTTTTAGCTAAATCAAAACTCTCTTTTACTGAATTAGCATTAGGAGTTAACCTCAAACTATAAGCAGGTGTAGTATTTGGGCCATCTATAAAATCAAGACTATTCGGGTTGTTAACTTTTAACAACATTTCTTTTGGTACATTCACACTATATCCTGAAGTGGAAACATAAGTCCCGGCACCGTTATAGATATTATCGTGACCAGCAAGTAAGGACACTGTAGTACCGTCAGCAGATGGAGCACTTTCACTTTTAGCTGGAGAGCTAGCCGGGGAAGCTGACTTGCTTGGAGTGACACTACCAGAAGCCTTTGGAGTAGCCTTACCAGTGCCATCAGAAGTTAATATTCCGCCAGTTATTCCAGCGACAATTAACGCAGCAGCCCCACCAGCAATTAAGCTTTTATTGATTTTAGGTTTAGAGTTTTCAGCCTTGATGCTAGCAATTTCTTCATCAGCTTTGAAAGCAGCTATAAACTCAGATTCTTGATTGTCTTCAACAGTGGAAATTGGAGCACCACAATTTTGGCAAAAAGAGTTACCTTTTTTAAGTTTTGCTCCACACTTCCCACAATAATTCATTCAAGCTACCTTCGTTTAAATTTATTTTATTCGTTAAATTATACTACCGATACTCTGGGATCAGGTTAATATTGACACCGCACTTATAGCTAACCATACTACGACATTATTTTGTCATTAATAGTAACTAGTTAAAGATACATTAAGCTACATTCAGCTGATATATAACCTCAAACTATCTGACTCTGACTCAAACAAGTACAGCCCGTACTAATAAACGCACCGCCAGAAGGAAGTATTTTCTCAACTACATTCTTCTTAAAACTTTCTGCTACAATTTCAGTATTACGCAACATTTTGATCCAAGAGGTTTAAACGTCTTAGACCGTTGATAACTCAACGAATTAGTTGCAAAATGGGCCATTGGTGCAGTTGGTTAGCACGTTCGCTTGACATGCAATCTACTCAAATCTATGTTCATTAATAATAGTTTTGCAATTTTTTCTAACAATTTTTTCAATCATTGTAGAAACCCATTTTAGTTATCACTAAGGTCTAAAACTGTGCTCACGTTTTTCATTAAAACTAGTGCTAGTTGAGCACTTATAACTAACACTCGTCACTTGGTTTATTTACCTTCTAAAATATCTAAGACGTTGGTAGCCGCTGTAACGAACTGAGCGTGCCTACCATAATGTTTCCATGACACTAAGCGTCTTATGTCCTGTCAGAAGACAAATTTGAGGTTCAGGTACTCCAGCATTTGTGAGATTTGAAATGTAGTAGTGCCTGAAACTATGGAATAGGTGCGGGTGTGCTCCTGAGAGTTTTCTAAGTTGTCCGCTTCGCGTGATATTAGTTCTCCTGAAGTACACTCCTTGGGGAGATGCCCACAAAATATTTTTTGATGCTTTGAAGTCAACTCTAGCATAAGTCTTTAAAAGCTCTACAGCACGCTCACACAGTGGAACTTGTCTAGTAGTACCATTTTTTGTGTACTTTTTAACATGCATATTCTTATTGTTATCGTTAACTAAACCTTTAGTAATATCTAGATAGTAGAATCCATTAGCATACTTAACGTCAGTTACAGTCAATGCTTGTAGTTCACCGATACGCAACCCAGTTAATGTTAAAAATTCACAAATAGCAGCAACATAAGGATTTACTTGTTTAACTCTTGCTAGAAAACTTTTCATCTCATCGGGACTGAAAGGTACGATATCAATTGGATCGTTTGCATATTGTGCTGGCAAATCAACTAAAGTTGGATAATTGATATAGCAGTATTGCTGAGCCATTAGATAATCATAGAATTTCACAAGGAATGTCCGAGCTTTTTCCATAGTTGATAATGCTCGATTTTTACCTTTAAATAAATCATTATATAGAGCACTAATAGCTTTCACATTCACCCTATCTAAACGTTTTTTACTTATTGAATGAGCCATGAACTGGCGAAAGAATGATTCACAAGCTGGAAAAAATGAACTGGAATAATAGCTCTCAGCGAAAACTAAGAAATCAGGCACAAAACTACCAATCTGTCGACTTGATACCCTAAGAGACTTAGTTGCTTTCTCTGCCATATGTAACTCAAGTGCATTACTAAATGCTCTAGCCAATTTCACCACCGCCTTTAGTTGTATCTACTTCTGCTGAAAGTTTTTTAAGATAGTTTTCTACATCTTTAAACCTGAAATATCTACGACTACCAGTAGTGAAAGTTACCGCTGGAATTGGGGAATTACCCTGTAAAGCCCACCTATTTAGCGTATTGTAATGGATACCTAATAGTTGCGCAGTTTAGATTAAAAAGTATTGGTAGGGAAGAACATCTGAATATTTTTAGCAATCTCATTAACTTTATCCAACGGTAATGTAGTTTGCAGTTTACCACTAACACGTCGCTTAGGGTCTATGGCTTTAATATGTTGCAATAGAGCAGTCCCTTGGATGCCATCGCAATTAATTTTAACATTCACCAAAGACTTAACATATTTCGGTGAAGAACTAATCGGAACAATAATCACAGTATTAAAAAGCTTATTATACTGAGCATTACTTACGACTATACAAGGTCTAGTCTTTTGAGTTTCAACACCCTTAGTAGGGTCCAAATTGAAATAAAAAATATCGCCTTGCTTCATTAATCAATTACCTCAGCACCAACATCAGCACCCCAATCAAGTTCATCAGTTGACGGATTGCCATACTTTTTTTCTTGATCAAATACTTTATCCCAGAAAGAATTAAAATCATCAGCATCTTTACGCTTCACAATAACCTGATCATCATCGTTCAGTACAAACTCAATAAAATCATGCTCTTTAACATTAAGTGCAGTCCTGATAGGTTTAGGCACTGTAATCTGATTTTTAGACGTTATCTTACTTTCAACAACACGCGTCATAACAATTCTCCTTACTTGTCCTTACAAGTATATCATGTAGCTAAAACCACTATAAAGACACATTAAGCCATGGATCATCCTCTGGTGTATAACCCCAAGTACTATGCTCCTCATTTTCAGTTTGGTTTATAAACATCTCACTACCAGTATCGTCACTAATAAAAACTTCAGATAATAACTCGTTGATTACTTCACTATTGGGTAGATAGTCTCTCATCCCGAATTGCTTCAAATGAATACTACCCGTATCGAGAATATGCTCAATCTTTTCTTTAACCTCAACCAAAGCATTAAACCTATCCTCAGTACCAACATACTGATTAAAATGCTCGAGCATAATATCCCGTAGATTTTGTTTAAGGATTATCCGACGCTCAATATTATCACCATGAAAACTAGATGGCTTCTTCATATGCTCCGTCACAAGACGCTTAACCAATTGATTACCAAGCCTCTCATCATCAGACAAGACTGGTAAATTTTCCTCTGCCCATAAAACACGCTCAGCACGCAAACCAACCCTAGTCAATCCTTTAAACGACCAACCTAAACGCCCCACATTACCAACATCATCCTTCTTCGTACGCGAACAAGACGCAGTACTATTCCTAGCACCAAAATTACGATGACAATAACTAGTACACATCAATGTCGGCTCGAACCGCTTATCACTTGAACACTTCTCACAAATAAACCGTTGAGCAGCAAGAGTTAACCGTTTCACATGCTCACTACCAGAACGCCCAGTACCACGAGTAGCAATATCCTTAAGCGAATACGTCAACGCTTTACTCACATACCTAGCAACACCATTAGCACCCTCACTAGTACTAATAGGCTCAATCTTCATCGACCGGCCAAACACCAACTCACGAACAACACCATCAGCATCCACAACCCGAGCATAAGATTTACGAGCCTTCTTCTCCAACGATGAAACATCAACCACCGCATCAACTGGAAACCTAACTAACACATGCCAATGCAAAGCACCACGTTTCTGCAACTCACGAACAACATAAGTCACCCCACCAGCACGCTTAATCTTCTCCTGTATAACGCTTCCAAAGCTCACCAGCATAATAATTATTAAACACCTGAGCATCATAATCATACCTAGCAGGATTAATAGGCAAATTTAAATACGGATCATTTTCACTATGAATCCTGCCGCACTTACACTTACCCCCATTTTGATTAAAATGTGTAACCCCAAAACTAGGTTGCGTAAGCGTCACCCAAAACCACTTATAATCCACAACATCAACATCAACATAACCATCAAAAGCAATCATCTGCCAATCACGCTGATATAACCTACTACGATACGGACAAAAACTAGCAATCCTACTCCCACAATTAACCCAAACAGTACACCCATCATTCCTAACAACCTTACGCAAATGATGGCAACCACTATCAAAATGACTAGACAAAAAAGCCATAAACCCACCATTATTATTAACCATGTCCCCAGCAAAAACACTAGCCACCAAACTAGTCGCAGAATGAAAACCACGAGTACTCCTAAAAACACCACCAGAAGGCAACGTTTTCTCAACTACATTTCGCCTGTAACTTTCTGCTACAATTTCAGTATTACGCAACATTTTGATCCAAGAGGTTTAAACGTCTTAGACCGTTGATAACTCAACAAACAAGTTGCAAAAATGGGCCATTGGCGCAGTTGGTTAGCGCGTTCGCTTGACATGCGAGAGGTCGCTGGTTCGAGTCCAGTATGGCCCACAAAATTGCTGACGAGGTTTAGAGAAAGCCCAACAGCAAAAGAGGGAGAAACCAATGACTGCAAAAGCAAAGAACATTGATGATCACCTTGAAAGTGTTAATCCCGAATTCCCGAGAAGAGCTCGAACGGATTCGCTCACTTGTTATTAAACTATTCCCCGATTTAGAAGAGACAATAAGCTATAACATGCCAACATGAGCCTAGCTGCCATAAATGCCATCAAAAACTAGCTATACAAAAAATTCTTAAGCTGTATCTCTACAGCTATTTACCCGTTAGTCGTATAATCTAAGCATAGTGAAAAACTGAGTTTAAACTTTGGATTCTAAAACTTATTGCACTCAATAAACGAAAGAGAATTACTATGACACATATACACATCCTAGGTGGCACTGGTTTTGCAGGAAGTCACATCGCTCACGAAGCTGCAACTCGCGGTCATAAGGTTGTGTCTTTCACTCGTAAAGCTCCAAAGGACGCTGATAACAAAGTTACCTACCGTACTGGTGACGTTCGTGAAGATACTGCGCTAGATGCAGCTTTTACTAATGCAGATGTAGTCATAGTCGCACTATCACCTCGTGGTTCTATGGATGATATGGAAACTTTCACTAAAACTATTCGTAAGGCTGCCAAACTTGCAACGACACGTGATATTCGTCTTGGTGTTATTGGTGGTGCTGGCTCATTAAAAGTTTCGGCTGATGGCCCAGTACTCATGGACACTCCAGAATTTCCAGACGTTATTAAACCTGAAGCTACCATTTTGGCAAAAGTACTAGAAGATTTACGTGAAAATAAAGATGAAAAATTAGATTGGTTTTTCGTAAGTCCAGCGGCAATTTTTGGGGCTCATGTGCCTGGCAAAGCTACTGGTCACTACCGCCTTGGTAAAGATATTCTTGTTGCAGATGAAGATGGCAACTCTGAAATATCAGGTGCAGATTTTGCCCTTGCCATAGTTGATGAAATTGAAAAGCCAGCTCATCATCGAGAACGTTTTACTGTAGCTTATTAAAACAGTAATTTCGGAATTCTATTAATTTTAAAACTATAAGGATCTATACTTATTAGATAAATAAGTTTTGGAGATGGTGTTTAAATTGAGTACTAAATTCTTGAAGATAATCGTAGATATTCAAGATGAAATTACTGAAGAACTTGAGTTTGTTAAAAACAGCAACAAGATGCCAGATTTTGAATTAGATGCTTTAATGCCGCTAGCAGCAGATATTGAGCGTGAAAATGCTAAACGAAAAACTCATGGCTTATTGCGTAGTACTCCTCCGGAAATATTGGCACACCATAAAGATTTGGATAAGTTTAGAAAAACCATCCAAAAACTTAAAAAAGATCATGAGCTAACTCTTGATGAACAATATTTGATGACTAAGCATAGTTTATTTACTAAAATGTCGTTTTTGTTGATGATTGAAAGTATTTCATTACAAAATCGTTTCGACTACGAATATTGGGAAAATTCCTTTCAAGATAATATCGAAAATGTGGAGAGTATCTTGGAGGCAAAGGAAGTGTTCCAAAAGGAAATTGCTGATTTTGAGAGAGAAATCCAGAACCATAAGAAGTAGAATGAAAGTAGAATTTAACTATATCTACTAGTGCTACAAGGAGCATTTACTTTGAAGATTACTTTTTTTAGTGCCCAACCTTATGATGAAGCTTACTTTACCAAAGTAGCTGAAAACGACTTCAAAGATTATAACTTTGATTTAAATTTTGTATCTGAAACGTTATCAAAAGATATTGTTGAAAAAGCAAAAGGTGCCGGTGCAGTTTGTGCCTTCGTAAATGATGATTTAAGTGGTGAGATTTTAGAGTCACTAAATAAGTATGGTGTAAAAACTATTTTGATGCGTTGTGCTGGTTTTGATCGAGTTGATTTAGACACGGCTAAGAAGCTAGATATTCTGGTAGCATGTGTACCTGCATATTCGCCTGAAGCAATCGCCGAACATGCTATTGCTTTACTTTTAACATTGAACCGTAACACTAACCGAGCTTTTAACCGCATCCAGAAAAATAACTTTGCACTTGATGGTCTGCTTGGTTCTAATCTATACAAAAAAACTGCTGGTGTAATTGGGACTGGAAAGATTGGTTTAGCTACAGCACGAATATTCAAAGGCTTTGGGATGGAAGTTATCGCATACGATCCATACCCTACTGATAAATTCGATGAAATCGGCAAGTATGTTGAACTTGATGAATTAATTGAACGTTCAGATGTAATTTCACTGCACTGCCCATTAACTTCAGATAACCATCACATCATTAATGCAAACGTACTTAAAAAAATGAAAGACACTGCTTTCCTAATCAATACTTCTCGTGGTGGTCTAGTAGATTCTGAAGCATTACTTAAAGCACTACAGAATGATGAAATCGCCGGTGCGGCTCTGGATGTTTATGAAAATGAAGCAACTTTATTCTTCAAAGATTTAAGTGATCAAGAAACTAGTGATGACTTACTTGAACAGCTAAACAAGCTAGATAATTTCTTGATTACCGGTCATCAAGCATTCTTCACTCAAGAGGCATTAACACAAATATCTCAGATCACTTTAGGAAATTTAGCAGCCGCAATTGATGGCAAAGAAGTTGAAAACGCTGTTATATAACAATAAGCTGTTAATAAGTGTACAAAACGAAAGGGATATCAAACATGTCATTTCTTGATGATTTGAAAAAACAGGCTTCTGGCCTACAAGGTAAAGCTGCCGACCTACTTGGTAATAACTCAGAAGCCGTTTCTGGTGGTATTGGCAAACTAGGTGACCTAGTTGACAAAGCAACTCAAGGTAAATTCTCAGACCAGATTAGTGGATTTAAAGAAAAAGCTGCTGAAACTGTAGAGAACCTAGGTAACAAAGACGAATCTACTAACGCAGAAGATGTTGCTGAAGAAGCAACTACAGAAGCTACTGAAGAAGATAACCGCGACGAGCAGTAGTAACAAAAACTTTTAAAATAAGGGTAACCAAAATGGTTACCCTTATTTTTATACTGTAATTTTAATCATGAAATCTAATTATTATGCATAAGAAATTGTTGAAAATACGCCTTTTAAAACTAATAGTCAAAACCTCAATTCAGACTTATAGGCCATAATGTGTTGTTGGTTCGAGTGTGTTACTCGGTTGTGTTGGCCCAGATTGCACCTCCTTTGTATCTGATTGTTTGGTATGATTTGTCGATTTCTTTTGGCCCTATTTGTT
>JASGDC010000028.1:0-11768 GCA_047608145.1 Micrococcaceae bacterium | reverse complement strand
GAACAAATAGGGCCAAAAGAAATCGACAAATCATACCAAACAATCAGATACAAAGGAGGTGCAATCTGGGCCAACACAACCGAGTAACACACTCGAACCAACAACACATTATGGCCTATAAGTCCACATTATGGCCTATAAGTCCCAATCGCCACTAAAACTAAAAAGTAAAAACCCCTAGAAACCTTGATTTCTAGGGGTTATGTGGTTGCGGGGGCTGGATTTGAACCAACGACCTCTGGGTTATGAGCCCAGCGAGCTACCGAGCTGCTCCACCCCGCGTCGCTATATAGTAGTCTATAACACTCTTGTGGAGTTTGTAAAGTTCATTTGATATTTTAAAATTTTGCTTAGCTAATTTATCTATAAGGAATAGTTGGTGTCTTTCAGTTCACTAACTATTCCTTATAGACATTTACTTTGAAAGCTCTTGTTGAGCTTTAGTTGCTTGATCCAAACTAGCTTGCAATTTCTTTTGAGCTTCACCGTAACCTGCAAAGTCACCAGCCTTAAGCTTGTCTTGACCTTCTTTCATTGCTTGTGCAGCAGATGAAAGTGCATTATTAAGCTGTTCCTGAGCACTTTGCGGTTTCTTTTCAGCAGCTGTGCCACTACCAGAACTTGCATCAGCATCACCAGCTTGCGCTCCAGAACTGCCGCTGAATAGCTGGTCAAGAGCTTCGTTAAGCGTCGGAGCAAAACCAATCTTATCTCCAAATGCTACTAGCACGCGCTGTAACAACGGATATGAAGTTTCGCCTGATGAACGCACATAAACTGGTTGCACATAAAGCAACCCGCCAGCAACTGGCAAGGTCAACAAGTTACCGTTTTGCACTTGAGATGACCCTTGACGCAACAAGTTTAATGCTTGTGAAACGGTAGGATCAGCGTTGAAATTGTTTTGGGCTTGACCTGGACCAGGAACCACCGTGTCACGTGGTAATTCTAACAAACGTAAGGTGCCGTAATCAGCGCCCTTCTTACCCGCTTGGCTGCCTGCATTTGAATCTGTAGCTAAGAAACCAGTAAGCACGTTACGTGAATTATCAGAGCTCTGAAGTGGAATAAACGAAGATGTTAACGAGAACGACGGATTTTCTTGCCCTGGCATCTCCAAAGTTAAGTAATAAGGAGGCTGAGTTACTTCAGCAGTTTTCTGATCATCTCCTTTTCCAGCATTTCCACTAGGATCATTAGGAATCTGCCATGCATCTTCTTTAGAATAAAGCTCATCAGCAGTCTTTACATGATATGTAGAAAGCAAAGTACGCTGCACTTTAAATAAGTCTTCAGGGTAACGCACATGTGACACTAGTTGAGCTGACATATCACTAGTAGGCTTGATTACACCCGGGAATGCTTTTTCCCAACTCTTCAAAATTGGGTCATTTTCATCCCAACTATAAAGTTGAACTGAACCATCATAAGCATCCACAGTTGCTTTAACTGAGTTACGAATGTAGTTTACACGCTCTTTAGGTAAGGTCTGAGTGCCGCCACTTTGAGTTTGACTATCAGTAGTCGCTGAGTCTAGCTGCTGTGAAGTAGAGTAAGGATAACCATTACTTGTAGTGTAAGCATCTACAATCCATTTAACACGACCATCGACCACAGCTGGATATGGATCCCCATCAATAGTTAAAAATGGTGCCACTTTTTCAATACGTTGTTTAGGGTCACGATCGTAAAGAATCTGAGAATCTTTATTTACCGCGTCTGAAAGCAAAATCTGCTCTGAACCGAAACGCAAAGAGAAAGCAATCTTACGGAAGATATTACTAATCTTTGGACCACCATTACCTTTGAAAGTAGTATTTGCTTCACCTTTACCAGCGTTATCTTGTGGGTAATCTAGTTCTTTTGGTGCACTACCTTCTGGTGCACCGACTATTGAGTAATCAGGGGATTTTTGTCCGAAGTAGATACGTGGTTCATATTTACCAAGTACACCTTGGGATGGAATACCGTGTTCCATGAACACTGGTTTACCATCATCAGCACGTCTATTACCATAAGCAGCTACAATGCCATACCCATGTGTATACACGATATGTTGGTTATACCAGTTATTTTGACCACCTTGAGCCGCATCAATATTAAGTTCACGAGTAGCAATTACCGTATCTTGATTTTTACCATCGATATTATAGCGATCAACATCCAAAGTCTGCTCAAATGAGTAGTACTGACGATACTGCTCTAATTGTGCAAATGAAGCAGAAACTAACGATGGGTCAAGCAAACGGATACTTGCAGTAGTCTCTGCGTCGTTACGCAAAGCACCTGCGCGAGTATTAGTACTAGCGTTATAGCTAGAAGATTTAACGGTATCAATGCCATAGGCAGCTTTAGTAGCTTCAATATTACGTTGCATATATGGACGCTCTAAAGTTAACTCACTCGGTTGCACATAAAAGCGCTGCACCACAAAAGGATATACACTAGAAATGACTAGCGATGTGATTATTAACATTGCAGTGCCAATTACTGGAATTCTCCAGTAATTAGTAACTGCAGCGTATCCAAAGAAAGCTGCTACGATAATCGCTGAAAAAGTTAAGATGGATTGAGCTGGAATTAACGCATTAACATCAGAATAAAGTGCTCCCGGCGCTTTGCCACCTTGTTTAGTTAAAGTGTAGTATCTGCTCAGCCAAAAATTAGATGCAACCAAGAGCATAATAATTGCACCTAATACCCCAAATTGTAACTTAGCAGGTTTAGATACCACTAACTTAGATTTCTCATAACGGAATCCACCATAGACATAATGAACCACCCCTGCCATCATTGTGGCGATGATAATCATAAATAGTAGGAAACCTACTAAGAAACTTATCCAAGGAAGAGTACTGGTATAGAAACTAATATCGTGATTAAACTGCGAATCTTTTTTCCCAAACGGTACTCGATTCCACCAGAGCAAGAATGTTTGCCATTGCCCTGACCAGATTAAACCACCAAAAATACCTAAACCTACAGGAATACCAAATAAGAAAATCTTTTTACCAGCTTCAAGAGCTTCTTGATAAGGTTTTAAATTTTGCGAAACAGTAGATTCTGGAGGCAAAACTGGGCGATTTTCATAAGCTAACCAACCAGAGGTAAAAATGATAGCAGCAACAATAATAGCGCCAACTACTCCCATTCCTATTTTCATTCCATTTTCGCGCCAAAAAACGCTAGCGTAACCAAGCTGGTTATACCACAAAATATCTGTGTAAACTCGGCTAAAGAAAACGAAAGCTAACAATAGCACCATCACTACGGCAACCACTAATGTGATTAAGCTAGGTTTCCTTAAGTCCTTTTCCATCATTGCTCCTCGTTAGCTTTTTCAGCGTCCGTTACTGCACAAACTGGTAATTTAGAAGTGTCGTTATTATCTGCATAAGCTTTTACTGCATTCTTTGCTTCAGCAAGAGTGGAAACTTTAACTACCTTTAAACCTTCTGGAATATGGCCGACTACTTCATTACAATTACCGCTTGGGGCTAAGAATAGACCTGCACCATTACGTTTTGCAGTAATCATTTTTTGCCGAATACCTCCTATTGGCACTACATCTCCATCTTGTGTGACAACACCAGTACCCATTATGTATTTACCATTTGTCAAGTTATCATTTCCTATTTTATCAATAATGCCAAGTGCAAACATCATCCCCGCACTGGGACCACCCACATTGTCGATTTGGATTTTGGCTTTGAAAGGAAAAATAAACTCTACAGTTGCCAAAATACCGATTAAAGGATCCTCACCTTCCTCACGAATTGGTACTATCTGTTCGGTAACCTCATGACCTGCGCGCATTACAGTAACCGCAGCAGGCTTACCAGCTGGCATTTTAGCTAATTCTCCCCGAAATTGTTTAATTGAAGTAACTGGAATACCGTTAACTTTCAATAATCTGTCACCTTTTTGGATTTTTCCTATAGAAGGTGATTTTGTAGGAAAATCACTAACAGTAATATTTTGTTGGTAGGGAATACCCAAATTACCTAATGCTGCTGCAAATGCCATATCTTGTGATGATGCCATATCTGCCTGAGCTTCTTTTTCTGCATCATCAGAGCTATAGCTTGTAGGGTAAAAACTAATAGTGGGATTAACCGTCCAATTCGGGTTTAACCAAGCTGCAACTACATCAACTGCATTCACATAACTTCCTGGACCACCGCGAACACGTACTGTAACCATATCTAAATGGCCATTCGTAGCTTGAGTTTTATGCCCATCAATTGTAATTAATTGATGCCCTTGCACCTCACCAAGAGTATTATATGAAGGACCAGGATACTCTATAACATAAGGTAAAGGCATTAAACTGAGTACGAGTGCAGAACCCATAGCAATTGCCGCAGATTTTTTAATAGCCATATAAAAAAAGATTACCGTATCTTTTACCAAACTTGCAGTAATTTCCCAGCTTTTAATACGATAATAGAAAGTAAGCGTATGTTTATAAGGAGCTAACTTACATGAGTAAAGACGAAAACAACAATAACAACAACGAGGAAAACTCAAATAACGATCCGTTTTCGCAAATATTCGAGCAGCTTTTTGGGGCTGGCAATAACATGGGCAACAATAACGACAACAACCTTGGAATACCACAAGGACAAGGTTTCCCAATGGGCTTTAACTTGCCTGGTATGGAACAATTCAACCTTAACGATATCCAAAAAATGCTTGGTAATTTCAATATTGAAGATATTCAGAAAATGGCAACTAACATGCCTATGGATCCACAAGCATTACAGCAGATGTTCCAGCAATTTTCAGGCCTTTTCGGTGGTATGATGCCTGGCTTTGACATGGATGGAAATAATAACTCATCAACAGCTCAAGCAGATCCAGTTAATTGGGAACTTGCAAAAAGGGCAGCTCTCCAAAATACCAACAACAGCTCCACAGAAATTAGTGATTTAGAACGTAAAGATGTTGATGAAGCTCTTAAACTCGCTGACTACTGGTTAAACGAGGCAACCAACTTTGCTTCAAACAACCGCATTGGACAAGCTTGGACTGGTAAAGACTGGGTAGAAAATAGCTTTAATGTATGGAAAGAAATGAGCAAGCCAGTGGCAATCAATATGTCTAAGGCTCTTACTCAAAGTATTGAAGAACAACTCCCAGAAGAATTACGTGGTATGTTAGCTGGCAGCTCTGGCATGATTAATAATCTTGGCGGTTCACTATTCGGTACCCAATTCGGTCAAGCAGTAGGTAAACTATCACAAAACGTACTTAGCTCTACAGACCTTGGGATTCCGATGGCAAAAGATAGCTTAGCTCTTGTACCAGCTAATATTGTGGAATTTTCTGATGGCTTAGACATCTCTAAAGAAGATATTCGCTTATTCCTAGCAGTCCGTGAAGCAGCACATGCTCGTCTATTCCACCATGCTCCTTGGTTACGAGACACTGTGCTAAACGACATCACAAATTATGCTAAAGGTCTTCGTATTGATACTGCAGGTATCGAAGAACTTGTGGCAGATATTGATCCAATGAACCCTGAAGAAATCAATGCTGCTTTAAATGCTGGAAACTTCTTAGCTCCACTAACTCCAGAACAGGAAGCTGCGCTAGATCGTATCGAAACTACTCTAGCGCTCATTGAAGGCTGGGTAGACAATGTAGCTAAAGAAGCTACTAGACATTTAAGTTCTGCTTCACAAATCCAAGAGAATATTCGTCGTCGTCGTGCTGCTGGTGGTCCAGCTGAAAAGGCTATGAGCTCTTTAATCGGTCTTGAACTTCGGCCACGACGTATGCGTGATGCAGCTAAGCTTTGGAAAACTATTGAAAAGTCTCGCGGCATTGAAGGCCGTGATGCACTTTGGTCACATCCTGATTTGCTACCAAATGCAGAAGATCTTGACCATCCAGAAAGCTACGAAGATCGTGACAAGTACCGTAAAGATAGTATGCACGATATCGACGAAGCTTTAGATAAATTATTCGCTGGTGACTTTGATGAGCCTAAAGCTGATAAAGATTCAGCTAAAAAGGACAATGACAAGAAAGATTCGAAAAATTACAAAGACGGTAGCGAAGATAAAGAATAGCCTTACTCTTCCTCCACAGGATACCAGTGGTGTGGATATCCTAAGTTAAATGAGCATGACGTATGTCATGCTCATTACTTGTATGAATAACTTTTAATGATTTTCTGCCCAAATATAACCAGCTAAGAACCCTTCAGCTTTCTCATTTTTTGGATAACGATTTAGCATTTCGTAAAACTTCGCATTATGCCTTGGAATTTTTAAATGTACCAGCTCATGTAAAATCACATGATCTACTACCCAATTAGGAAAATCTTGCAGCTTACTACTGAGCCTAATACTCCCCGTTGTTACAGTGCAAGACCCCCAACGTGTACTTTGATTTGTAACCCACCGAATACTTTTAGGTACTGGAACTTCTGGTAAATATTTTTCTCGTAATTTTAAAGCCCGATGAAGTAATTCATTATCAGAGATAACAGTCCGTTTCTTAGAAAACTTACCTTGCAATTCTTTAGTCCATTTAACTATCTCAGCCTCAGTGCTATTCGCTGGCACCCGTAGCTCAAAAACTCCTGAAACCATTTTGGCACTGACCGTCTTTTTTCGACGTTTAGACCGAATTACCCTTATTTCACTCATACCTACTATTCAAACATGAAAAGAGGAAATATGTACTTACAAAATAACCCTGGACTATGTATTGTCTGGACCAATAAAGACACTATGCAGATTGGAGTAAATATTCCAAATCCAATCCAAGTTGATTGTCGAAAACCCGGAATAGCCGAACTAATAGATAAGCTAAGATATGGCGCTAGTGAAAAAGATATTAGGAATATCCAGGATAAATACCGAATTGATGAGATCATCATTATCGCTTTAAAAAATCATTTAGGTGACGTATTAATAGAATCTGAAAAGAGACCGATATCCCCAGAACAAATGGATAATCCTAACAAACTTTGGGGAGTGGTTAATCATGATTACATACCTAATTTGTTACATGAACGTTCTTGGTTAACTATTCATATAACGAATTTAGGCACAGCAGGTATAAACGCTGCAATAGCTTTAGCTAATGCAGGAATAAAAAACTTTATCTTTTACGATTCGAATCCCATAAAACAGCAACATTTAGCCAATGGAATTTTTCAAACAGAGCATCGTGGAATTCGTCATGATATTGCGCTAACTAAAATACTTGAAGACAAATTTTCAGATATTGAATGCGAAATATTAGCTAATAGCCATGAACCATTCCAAGCAGACTTTTCATTGTGCTTTGCCAAATACACCTATCCTGAAGACTATGTAACACATATAATGCGCTTAAATATTCCGCACCTTTTTGTCCTACAACAAGAACATAATGCAATACTAGGACCATTAGTTACACCTTATATGAGTGCCTGTACATCTTGCTTAACGACAAAACAAACAAAATTACAAGAAAATTGGTGCGATATCGTAGAACAACTACAACGAAAATCTCCTAAGCTGTCTAGACTGCATAATATAAACGAAATTGAAGAACATAGCCTAGCTTTAGCAGCTGCTGGTCTTGCAGTAATCCATACCTTATTATTTTTAGATAAACAGGCAGCACCAGCTACCATAAACGGTATTCTGGATATTGATTTTGCTGAAGGTACAGTTATCAAAAAGACTTTAACGCCAAGCCCAGACTGCTTCTGTACCCAATCATCTTACATGTACTAAAACTATTTCCTACAATTTTTCTTATTTCCAGTCAAAATTATTGAAGGAAATAAGAAAAATCATTGGATTACCAAGTGATCTTATTTTTGATTAGGTGAAATAAAAACCAGTTCATAAAGATTCAATTCGCCTTTAAAAAGTCCATAATTCAGTATCTGCCCAGTCATAATCAACTGCCCCCCCCCCATATTCCTTAATGAAACAACGGGAATATTTGAGGGAAAACTTAATAAGACACCCTTGATTTCATTTGCTTCAACCATGAACCCTCTTTTTTCAAAAGGTACACTATTACGCATAAAGATGAATGTATCTTAGGAGAACTTATATTTGCAGAATATTGCATATGCCACTGCAATTCCCTATATCTACTTATGCCATTAATATTAGGCTTTTCAGTTGTAGATATATTCCATAATCTACCGTGATGTGCACATACGTTATGAATATACCTTGCAACATTAATCCACGAATTAAAGTTACTAACAGAATTACAAGCATACTTTTCACGAATTTCTTCTCGATATTTCATTGAGATTATTTTATATATTTTAGTTAATTGTCCAAAATAAAGAACTTCTGTAATTGCCCATATTGGAATTTCCTTATTATTCTGTATATGGTGCTTTATAAATAGTTGATTGTAGTTATTTTTTATTGAATTTACAGCTCTATTTTGCATGTCGGAAATATTTTCCAAATCCTCTTTAGCTAACTTTGGGAATTATATACTTTGTTTCCTAAGTATATTTTATACGCTACACTAATTAGGTGTAGCGTATAGCACATTCTTAGAGTGCGTACTGGTCGCTTGACTGATAGAATAAGTGTATCTTTCAGTGAAGCGTTTATTCAGGTAGTCAAGAGTTTCTTTACGTCGATAATTACTATTAGGTGTTTTAACATCAGTTAAGAGCTTAACCGAACGTCGGTTAAGTATCACTCTACTAGCGTTAGTATCAGCGTTAAGTCTATATCCACAATGCAAGCACTTAAACTTGGCTTGTGTTGGTCTGTTTTTCTTTGATACATAGCCACATTTACTGCATTCTTGGCTGGTGTATTCTGCTCTAACAGTTGTAGTGGCTATGCCTTGTGTTTCCCCTAGGTCTTTGAGTTTATTTTTAATCGTATTGCGTCCAGCATTACGTATGATACGGTTAAGTCTTTTACTTAATCTACTATCACGAAAATCTAAGTCCTCTACAATAACTTCACGAACATTCTTGTCTACTATACGGTTAAGGATACGGTTTACCTCAGCTTTAATGTACCCACGAATGCGTTTAGTTAATAGGCGATAGCGTTTTGAATGTGTTGGCTTAATACCTCTGCGTTGTAAGCCTTGCACACAAGCTAACAGTATCTCATCAAGGTCGGTTAGATTAGTGTAAAAGTTTTGCCCTAACTGGTTTCCCTCACTTGTGGTTAGCATGTTCACTAACCCCCAGTCTAAGCCAATAATATCGCCATTGCTACGTTTACTAGCTTTAGTAGTTTGAGCGTAAACTGTAGCTGTATTAGAGTTCATGTTTAACTGCACACTGTCTAATACTTTATCCGCTATTTTGACTTTATTTAGGAAGTGTTTATTATCATTTAATGGCACATAAATAGGCTTAATACGTTTACCATTTTGTTTCGGTAATGAGAGTTTAAGCCAATACCTAAAACTTGTCCCATTCTTAGCCACTTCAACTTTGGCTATGTTTGAGTTTAATTTAACAACGTTAGCATTATCAAACTGTGGGCAACTAGTAACACCACTAGCAATAAGGTCTAATACGATACGTTTAAGAACATGATTAGTAAACCATAGTTGTTTTAAGTTAAGCGTATAAAGCTCATGTTTAACATCACTATCATAATTGCTTTTAGCTATCTCAATACGGACAAGCCTAGTTAGTTTAGCTGTGAAACTAACGTACATCTCAAACGCTTGTGCATACGCACTTTGATACTGTGCATGTGTGAGGTCTGTTAAAGCGTAAAGTTCAGGGTAATTAGCTTGTTTTAAGCTCCTATTATAAGCACTAACAGTTTTACCAGTAACAAGAGTATTTTCAAACTTATTTAAGAACCATTTAATAGAAGTAGTAGAACGGTAAAAGTAGTCAGTGAGCATAACAATCTTACCAGCATTAGTTACCTTAATGCTGTGTGGATAAGCTCTAACAACTTTATTACTCACTTTACCTATTACTTCCTATTTTCTATTACATTTTATGCGTTTAATACGCTGATAAACAGTTGCTTCTGATACGCTCATACGGCGTGCTAATTCAGCTTTAGTAACACCATATTCCAACGCTTCCATAAATGCTTTATCAAAGGCGTCTCTAGCTTTATCGTAATGTTTCTTTGTTTTATCAAGCTGGACTTTAGACTTTTCTACTGCTTTAGCTTTTTCTAGCTTTGCTCCAGCTGGCTTAACATAGGCTGGCATAATTATTTCCTATCGCTGATGTATAGTTGGGCGGTGCGGTAGCCGACTGCACCTAAGAATTCTGTGATTCAAGGGCAGGTTGATGTATAGTTGGGCGGTGCGGTAGCCGACTGCACCAAGTAGTAGTGTGTCGATAGCTACAAGGTATTTATTAGCGTCATCTCTAGTTATGTACAGTATTGCTGATAATGCTAGTAGTACAGTTAGCACTGTAAATGTTTGTTTACTGTTATTCATAGCCTTATGCCCCTTTCTTATGCTACGCTGTAGTTATAAAGGCGGGTACAGCGGGAATTTCCCACTGTACCCGCCTTTCGTGGTTTAATCGGTATCTTTGTCTTTAAGCAATTCTTTAATTAGAACTGCGACAGTGAGAATATCGACCAAGTCCAAAAGGATTACCGTTGCGTTGTCTAAAACCAATTACAGAAGTTTTACCTATAGGACCACCATGCCCTTTATTGAGTTTCTTATTCCTATGCCTATTTTTCTCCTTACCACCGATATGTGTTTCATCAACCTCAACAATTCCACTTAAAAGAGCACTCGTATCATCTACACAAGAATATCTAAGTCTATGCAACATAAACCATGCTGTCTTTTGCATAACCCCTATATTACGAGCTAAAGCAACAGATGAGATACCTTTGCGATTTACTGTAAATAAATACATGACTAAAAGCCACTTATGCAGTGGTACATGCGACCGCTCAAACACTGTGCCTGTGCGAACTGAAAATACTTTTCGACAATCAAGACAACGATAATAGCCATTGCGTTTATTTTGTATCCTATCGGTTACACCACAATACAGGCACGCATTAGGCATGCCATTCCAACGTGCATATTCAAAATACACTCTAGCGATATCACTATCAGGAAACCGCTCCATAACATCATAAATACTAATATCTTTCATCATGGAAACATGATTACATGCACCACCGACAAAACAATCAACAAGGACTGTATTCCTAGCTATAGCAAAGAAAAGACAGGAATTGCCATACGCATAAATAAAGCTAGGAAACAAAGTATATAATTCCCCCAACTTTCTATCAGGATTTTCTGCATCTTGGCTATACTATTCTTGCTTATGCAAATCCATATTTTTGTAAAATGCAGGATCAGCCTTACCCAAAACATTTCCTAAGTCTGATCTAAAACAAATTTCTAATTTACGAGTTGCTTTAGACAAAACATGAATGAGCCTCTCATCAAACTCGTATAATTCTACGATATCGCGCATTTTAACCCCCGCTTGAAAAGAGTTATTATTTGAATTATTACTATCTCGAAAAAGATGCGCGTATCCAGAAAGACGATAGTACCCGACATTTATAAGACAGGGTTCATATTTATCAATATCTTCGAGACCTTTTTCACATAAAATATCCTTCTGTTCAGAAATAGATGTCCATGATTTGACTTCTCTTGTTAAGTAGTTCATATATTAGACTTATAGGAAAATATGTGTTGTTAGAATTTTTGTTTGGTGTTGTTTTTGTTGGGGGTTAGGCCTTGTTTGTTAGCTTTTAAAGTTAGCTTATGGGTTTTAAACAATATTCTGCTTGGTGTGTGCT
>JASGDC010000027.1:0-22098 GCA_047608145.1 Micrococcaceae bacterium | reverse complement strand
GAACAAATAGGGCCAAAAGAAATCGACAAATCATACCAAACAATCAGATACAAAGGAGGTGCAATCTGGGCCAACACAACCGAGTAACACACTCGAACCAACAACACATTATGGCCTATAAGTCTAATGTTAGGGAAATAAATGAAAATTGCAGTTGCTGGTGGTACTGGAGTAGTGGGTAAGTACGTAGTAGAACTTGCCAATGCTGCTGGATATGAAGTGCTTAGTTTATCACGCTCTCAAGGAGTAGATTTAACTAATGATACAAATATTAACTTAAGCGGAGTTGATGCGGTAATTGATGTATCTGGCACCAAAACTATTTCGTCCCAAAAAGCCAAGACTTTCTTTGAAAAAACTACTAGTAATCTATTAAAAGCAGAAGCTGCTGCAGGAGTGAAACATCATATTGCCCTTTCAATTGTTGGGGCTTCGAAAGCTCCTTATGGTTACTATGCTGGAAAAGCTTTGCAAGAAGAGCTTGTAGCTAAGGGCGAAATACCTTGGTCCATCTTATGTACAACCCAGTTCTTTGAATTTGCAGAGCAAAACTTAGTAAATATTGGGAATTTTAAGATTATTCCTAAAATGGTTTCTCAGCCAATTGCAGCACAGACAGTTGCTAAACAGCTCTTAAAACTTGTTGAAGCAGGCCCACAAAGAGACATAGCTACTATTGCTGGTCTTGAACAAATGAAAATGGCAAAAGTATTAGATAGCATAGCTAAAGTAAAAGCTAAGTCATTTAAAATAATTGAGATGCCATTGCCAAATAGATTTGGGAAAGCACTGTTTGATGGTAGCATTTTACCTGATCAAGAAACTGTTTTAATTAGACCGGCTCTTGATGAATGGCTTAGAATAAAAAAATAGAAACACTAATTAAGGTATGAAAATGAAGTTAGTAATAGTCGAAGCACTCACTAGTGGCTTAGGTTTAGGTTTAGTTAAATATGCATTAAAAGAGACTGAACAAGTATATTTCTTAACTAGAGACATCAACCGTTATGAGTTTGATGCAAACTTTGACTTATTAAAAAATCCACCAACTAACTTAACCATCGTTAAAGTAGAAACTGAAGATTCCCAAAGCATCGTCAAAAAAGCTGATGAACTAGATATCACAAATGAAACTTGGATTTGCCCTATCGAGGCATTTTTCCCTGCATTGGCTGAAGCAAAGCAGCAGGGAATTAACTGGAATCCAGCAAAAAATATTTTAGCTTTATACGATAAAGAAGAGCAACGAAAAGTAACTCAAAAATTGCAGTTACCTAAGCCTAAATTCTTTGTAGGTAAAGCTGCTGATTTAGACTTCTTTCCTGCAGTCGCAAAACCAACCAGTGGGGCTGGTAGCGTAGGTGTTTCTCTAATTATTAATAAAGGAAACGCTAAAGAACTTAGCTCAGATCAAACCTATCTATTTGAAGAATTTTTAATCGGTCAGCTAATTAGCTTTGAGGTGTTAAGAACTCAAGGCAAAACTCATTTACTTGGGATATCTGATCGAACTATGGGTAGATTACCTTACTTCATTGGAAAATCTATTAGCTTTCCTACAAATATTGATAGTGAATTTGAAAAATCAGCAATGGATCAAATTAATGCCATTCTTAATGAAATTGAATTAGATAATGGTGCTGCGCACATTGAATATATGCTTACAAAAAATGGACCACGCCTAATTGAAATTAACCCACGACTAGGTGGCATGAACTTAGCAGGACTTATGTCTATTGCGTATGACACTAACATTTGGGCTAATGTATTAGCTGCGTATTTAGGCAAAGAAATCCAGCTTCCAGAAATCAAAAAAGGTGCTTCAGAAGTACCAATACAAGCTGAAAAGACTGGCACAATCATTGGTATCACAGGAGTAGAACTAGCACGAGAAATCCCTGGTTTCTTAGGAATTAGAGATAGAACAAAAAATGGTGGCATGGTAATCAAGGATATTAAAGATGCCAAAGCACGCTATGTTTCAGTATGGACAGAAGCTGAAACTACCCTTGAAGCTAGAAATAGGGCAGAAGCAGCTGCTTCAATGATTAATCCAATTTACAAATAATTTACTAGGTGAAATATGGATGCTACGAAGCAGGAGATAGCAGTCACTATCATTGGCACAGGTAAATTTGGCAGCACACTAGCTGAGATTATTAGTCGTAATGGTACGCCAACAACTCTAGTCACTCGTTCTAGCTCACGATTACCTAAACTACAAGAGCGATTATCAGATCGACCAAAGAATCTTCAACTAGGTGCTCTTGATGATGTCACACTTGGCTCACACATCTTTTTGGCATTAGCAAGTACAGATTGTCCAGAAGTTATCGAGATATTACGGCAACGTCAGGATTCAGATAAATCACGCACCTACATCTCACTTAGTAAAGGTTTAACTGACCCTAATGGTGCAACACCATTTGAAATACTAGTTCAAACCTTTGGCTCTGATAACTGTGCTGTAGTTAGTGGGCCTTCGCTAGCCAATGAGATGATTCATCATCGGACTAGACTTGTCGCTGCTGCAGAGAACTTAAAAGTTAGTAATACAGTCACTAATATCCTAAGAAGCGATTCGATAAGTTGTGGCTCAAGTATTGATCCTCACGGCGTTGAATTTGCAGCAATTTCTAAAAATATTGCCACCTTAGCTTTCCATGCTTGTAATAAAGCTACAGGTAGTCTGAATACTGCAGGTTCCTATGCTAGTAGTATCTACTATGAGATGTTTAAATACGCAAAAATGTTTGATATCCATACCCAATCTTTCATGGACGTAGCTGGAATCGGTGATTTACTTACCACTTCGCATGCGCCAGGCAGCCGTAATAAACGTGCTGGTGAACTACTTGGGGATGAAAAAGACCTCTCAGTAACCGAAATTGAAACTACCATAAAACAAACAATCGAATCACTGCACAGTATTCCGCTACTACAACAACGTATTAGCTCAAACCATGAAAAGATTACGACACCAGCTATTGAGTTACTAAATAAAAGAGTTACCCAAGAAATATCATACGATGAATGGCTAAAAGCAGTTAGTATTTTCGATTACACCAAAATCATGGATAACTAGTTCAGATAATATTTAGATATTTTATATTCCTTTTCTTTTAACCATTGACACTCAAAATTTATGGGCATTTTATTCCTTTACTTCTTTTAATTTGATTTATAGGAAGTAAAATGTGTTAGACTTCCTTTAAGGAATATTTGAGGTGGATACATGCAGCATCAATGGCCACCAATCGGGCATGAAACACATAAATGGGTTAGCAACTATCCAAAAGATATGCTTACTAAGCGCCAGCAAGAAAGTATTAAATCCAAATATAAAGCTGCAGTTCCACTTAAAATATCAGCACTTGATGTCGAGCTACCACGTGATTTGCAGCTAAGAGTAGAAGATTTATTGTTAAGCCTTGCTAGGTTTGATACAACCATGAAGGCAAAGCCATATAGTTTTCCTACTATGCTGCTAAGAAGTGAGTCTGCAGCCAGTTCTCAGATTGAGAATTTAACTTCTAGTGTGAAGAATATTGCGTTGGCTCAAATATCTAACAAAGCACCTGCTAATGCACAATTAGTTGCAGGAAATGTTGCTGCAATGCAAGAAGCACTTAAACTACCAGATAGATTATCAGTGGCTAATATCCTCAAAATTCACAAAGCACTTCTTGGTAATAACAATGTTGACTATGCTGAAGTTATCCGTGATGAGCAAGTTTGGATTGGTGGTAGTGACCTTTGTCCAGCTGGTGCTTTATTTGTTCCTGTGCATCACGATAAAGTTAAAGACTGCTTTAAAGATTTTGAGAGTTACGCCAAAAGAACTGATGTAAACGCTATTGTTAAGGCTGCCGTTATACACTCGCAGTTCGAGACAATACACCCTTTTGTAGATGGAAATGGCAGAGTAGGGCGCACTCTTTTGCATAAAGTTTTACGTGGAGAGGACGTGCTTCGCACTACAACACTGCCAATCTCTGCAGGCTTGCTTCACGATGTCAATGACTATTACACTGCTCTAGATAGCTACAGAGCTGGAGACCCGATAGCTATGGTTGAGCAGTTGGTTAAGGCAATAGAATTAGCTGTGATGATTGGCTCGAAGACCTGTATTGAGATTGAAACCGTTTTGATCGATTGGGAACAACAGCTAACCGAACCTAAAACAGCTTCTATATACAAACTTCTCCCGCTACTAGTCGAGCAGCCAGTGGTCAACTCTGACCTTGTTGCAACCAGACTAAGTATCACAACTAGAGCGGCGAACAACCTATTTGAAAAAGCACAGGGCTACGGCATTCTCAAAAAAATGGGGCATGAAAAAAGAGGAGTTTATTATCAGGCAAAAGACATCATTGATGTCTTTAATAAAATTGCTGACATTCAAAACATCAGAAGAATGTTTCACAGTTAAACGTCCTTCAAGCCTTAAATATCAACGTAAATTCTTTTAGCTAAGCTAATTCCAGGCTCTATCACTCAGCTTCTTGCTCGGCAAACGCTCCCATATCCATCCACATCGGCTCAAGTATATTTCCATCTGGGTTTTCAACCTCGAGTCCGAACATGAAGTCCAAACCTTCGTTTGGTTTAGACATGTAATAACTTCCACCATTTGCCTTAGCGATGTCTGCAAACTCTTGTACTTTCTCACGTGAGTCAAATGACAGCATTCACGACTATTTAAGTGGTAGGGTAACCAGAAAAAAGTTCATTCTAACTAAGTCAACGCCCAGAGTGGTTATTAGTGGCCTTGTTCGAGTTCAGTGAGAAGCTCTAAGTCTACGCAACCACACTGATTTATAACGTCAAAAACCAAATTTGTAATCTCAGAGTTTGCCGTTATTTCGTCTGCACCTGGAGTGAACAAAGCATCACAAGTCTCAAAATCTGTTATGGTATAGCCATTGTAGCTCTGATGGAATTGGTTTTGCTTTTTTATAACTATCTCTTGCTTTAGAGGATTGATGATATCTACGAGGACACTACTATAGGAATATAATTTAAGAAAATCTATTAGTGCTTGATTTAGAGCATAAATAGAAGCTACAAACGTCTCAATAGTACCTACTGTTATACTCTTGTTTAGTAATTTAGGTTTTAAGCCAGCTTCAATAGATCCGTCGTCATAGATGCGAAGATAATATTTTTCCTCAAATCCGTCTGCAAAAATATTTCTGAATACACGTGACCTTCTCGATCTTCTAGGTACGCCGCTATTTTGTGAGCTTTGAATCATGTTACTGATGTTATGTCTGTTGTTTTCTCCAATATAAAGGTCAAAGTATCTCTGAGCACCAACGAGGATTAGCCTGATATCTTGTTCATTTAGTGGTTTGTATGGTTTATCAATCTGACGTGTCATTACGGAAGCAATAAGCCAGGTATCTTCTGTTTTTAGTCTGTTGTTGACAAACTTGTCGAATTGTGACGTTTGTGTATCTTCTAGCTGGGTCAGAAGTTGAAAACGTTTCTTATATTTCTCAGCTAATTGAGGCTCAGAAATAACTGTATTCATACTACCGTTTCTGTAGAAGAAGGTGCCACCACTCTGAGAATATAGATTTGCCATATGAGGCGCTTCTAGACTCTTTGGAATTTCTATGACTACTACTTGTGAGCCTTCTTCTTTTGTAGGTATTGGATGGAACTGAATGTTTTGTATGGGTGGACTTATCCGACTGCCGATAATCTTCCTGTAGTTTCGTTCAGTTTCATCGTTAAACCCAGTAACAGGGGTTAGTTTGAGAACTGTGCCTTTCTCATTTTCTCTAACACCAAGTATAATAAGGCCGCCATTTGTGTTGGCTATAGCAGAAATATCCTTAATTAAATCATTTTTAATATTGTTGATGCCTTCAGTAGGTTTTCCAAACCAATCGTATCCTTTGCTCTTCCAGTCTAAGTCGTCGGTTTCTCGGATATTTGCATTTACTGCAGCTTCGATTAACTCAATATCAAAACCATGGTCAGATCTGTAGCCAAGCATGCGGTGTAAAGGTGAATATGTCATGGTTACAGTTTCGCATACAGAGTCTACAATGCAGAGCATTCACTAATAGTTTCATTAACACAGCAAAATAGGCATCAATATACCTTGTGATAAGGGATAATTGATACTGCTACAGATAATTGTTTGAGATTTGGTGAAGTTACTACCTTCAAACACCACAAAGGAAATTAACAGCAATGACGCAACTTGATGACAGTTTTAAACAGATAAACCTAAGAAATGTCTGCCTTATTGATAACTACGAAGACAGGTTCAAACTAAGCGATGTGCTTAGGAAAATAGTTACTGAATACTACCCTGAATATGAATCAGGTGTGCAACCTGAAGAGCAGCATGAAAAGAAATGTCTATCGATTGCCGTGGGTTATATTGATTTGCCTGGAATTGAATTGTTGTTCAAGTTCATTAAAAATTTTGACAAAATAAGGATTTTAATCGGGCGAGATCCTGAGCCGACAGAAATACAAAAGGAAGTTAGAAGTGGTTTTTATGCCGGAAAGACCCGTGAGGAGTTAAGGGAAGAGATAGAAAAACTCCCTGACCCACTATTGGCAGACTATACTCTTGCTGATGACCTTGAAGAGTTAGCAAAGCAAATTGATGATTTTTATGACAATCCAGACAAAACTAAAATAAAGTATTTCAAATTAATTGAAGGCCTGCTGATGCTTATCAATGAAGATAAATTGGAATTAAAAATCTATGACAAGGCTTTTAGGATAGAGCGACTACACGCCAAGGCATTTATTTTTGGTTATGACGACTTAGTTGTTAAAGCAGTTTCGGAAAACCAAGTAAAAGTGGCAGAAAAAATACTTGCTGATAAACAATTACCAACTGGCAAGAGCCTAAATCAAAAGCAACTCGATAAGATTGTAGACAATAAACGTATTCTTCAAAAAGCTGCTGAGAAGGAAGTGTCGCTTACAGAGCATGCTTCAACAGATGCGTTTGCAACTATGGGGTCGTCAAACTTCACCAGAGCAGGACTTAAGACTAGTAAAGAGTTAAATACTTACTTAGATACTACGCAATTCATTACAGGCTTAAAAGGAAACTCAAAGCACTCTTTGAGCTATCTAGAGTGGTTTGAGGAAATGTGGACTCATCTTGGCAACGAAGATTGGTCAGGTGAATTTTCAGAGGTTGTCAAAGGTTCGAAACTCTATAATTCTGGCAAAAAAGCCAATGATGAGCAAAAACCGGAAGACGATTTATTTCCCACTAAAAAGGATGCTTACATCAAAGCTTTGCTTGAGGCATACCCAGAAGTTAAAACTTCAAGAGAAAAATTAGATTTCGATGATAGTTGGTTTTACGATTTCCAAAAAGAAAGTGTTGGCCGATTAAGGTACAGACTGAGAGAAAAGAAATTAGCAATTCTGGCTGACTCAGTTGGTTTAGGTAAAACAATCACTGCTGGAGGGGTAATTGTTGAAGCATTAAACGAAGGAAAATCAGTTTGTATTATTGCTCCTTCTGTCCTTACGAACCAATGGATTGATGAACTTAGCGACCCAAATAAATTCAACTTGAAGATTGCCTCTGGGGCAGTGCCAGCAATTTGTAAAAAGAATAATAATCTTATTAAGCATACTTCTCCAGAGAGCAAAGAGTGTCAGGATTTAACCATATTGTCTATGGAAAACATGAATGAAATTCGTAAAGCTAAAGAACCTGGTAGCAAAGACTATGACTTATTTGTTATTGACGAAGTACACAAGCTCAAGTCACAGATTGGTACTAGGAATAATAACATTAAAGATTTGCTGAGGAAGAATATGCAAAGTCAGACTCTAATGCTAACTGCTACACCTCTCAGCAATACTTTAAACGACTTTAATGCTTATCTTGATATTGGACTTAAAGATGATGCGTCAATAGTAGAAGTGACAGTAGACGGCAGTCTTAAGAAATTCAATAAGTTCTTAGACGACATCATGTCAGAAGTTACTAAGGTGCGTAAAGAGCTGAAACGTCAAGAGGCTTTAGATGAGAGTCTAGAGAAGAAACTTACTGTTGATTGGAAGAAATACGAGGAACCTTTAAATGAAGGTTTCAGAACTTACATGGTAAGAAATACGCGTCAAGAAATTGTAGCTAACGAAAGATATAAAAAGTCTGGTCTATCTTTTCCTAAAGATCATTTGGGGAGAATCAAATATGATTTTACAGATAAAGAAAATGCAGATGTAAAACAACTATTAGATGATAATAAAAAAGCGTTAGAAGGTCTGAACCCTGAAAAAATAAGTTTAGGTGGTTTGGCCGCCACAACAAAACGTTTCAGGCATCCAATTAATCTCTTAAAAGAAGGCCAGATTAAGGACGAGCTTCTTCCTGGTGAGAATAAAGATGAAGACTACAGTGGCGATAGTTTCACAGAAATCTTTAAATTAATTCTATTACTTGGATTTGTGCCTCACAAAACTACACTCTATCGAAAAGACATCTTTAACGCGAATAACGAAGAACTTGAAGAGATACTTAAAACTGATTCAGACCTTCCTCATCTAGTAAAAACGCAAGCTTCAATTCACAATATTATGCGCGTAAGTTATCTAAAAAGAGCGGAATCTAGTCTTGAAGCTTTAACAAAAACCCTTGATCGCTATAACGAAAAACTTAAGTCTCTAAAGACTGCAATTAAGGCAGGTAAGGTGTCAGTATCTTCAGTAGAGAAAATGCAAACAGAAGCTTCAGATGAAGGAGCAGAGGATGAAAAGATAGTTACAGAAAAAACTATTGAAGAAGCTTTTGAAGATATTTCTAATTATGATGAGGACGCACTTAAGAAAGACATCGCACGAGACCAAGAAATTATAGAACTTTTGAAAAAAATTATTAATGTTCTAAAGAAGAAAGACGATAAAATTCAGGCTCTTGCTCTGGCGTTAACTTTAATCAAAGAACATGATTCATCAGCAAAAATTCTTGTTTTTAGTGAATTCGCTGACACGGTTAACTATTTGAAAAATAACCTAGAGTATAAAAAAGACTTGCTCAATGAAACTGTTCTAGAACCTAATGATAGAAGTCACTACCTTAAGTTTTACAATCAAGAAAAAGATAAGCCAAAACAACTGATGAGAGAATACATCGAGTCTAAATGGAAACCGAACACTAAAAAGGTAGTTGGTGGGTTTAAAAGGTTAGATTCAGTCTTGGGTGGCGATAAAGATATTGAGCAGAAAGTTGCATTATTTTCCCCTGTTTCCAAAGGATATGATAAAAATTATTGCAAGGGTAATAAGACTAATAAAATATGCAAACTGCTTGAAAATAAACAGAAACAAACAAACATTTTGCTAGCAACCGATGCTTTAAGTGAAGGGCAAAACATTCAAGATGCGAACTATATAATCAACTTTGATGTGCCTTGGAACCCTGTGAGAATTATACAGAGGAATGGGCGTATCAATAGGCTTAGGTCCAGCCATAAAGATATTTATATCTTCCTCTTGAAACCAGAAGGTTCTTATAAATTATTTTTAAGGTTAATGGATGTAGTTGATTCAAAAATCGATATGCTGACCAATACTGGTCTTGCTGACGTTAACATTACTGAGCAAGGACAAATTTCAAATACAACTTGGAAATTGCTGGACGACGAGACTAGTACTATCTCTGAAGAAGACAGTAACGAAAATAAAGTGCAGAAAACTAGTCACCAAGCATATCTAGAGAAATATCTTAATCAACATCACAAAGAAGAAGTGCTAGAGAGATTATCAACTCTTGATGCAGGACTTTGGTTCAATACAGCTCAAGCTCAAACAGGAGAAACTCTAATGCTTGCCAAAGAGCCTAAAGGCATTACGTGTGGTAAGTACAATGACGGCTCGACAGGGCTAACAACGTTGAACACAGAGGAATTCTTAAACTTGGTTGAAAGCCAAGACAACTCAATCAGTGGACTTAGTAACAAGTCAGATACAGATAAAAATATGCTTGCAATGAAAATCAATCAAAGGCTAACTGCGAAGAAAATAGCCTACGATATTTCTGCAGTTAAATGGAATAAAACTGAAGCTGATAAGCTCCAGAAACTAGTAGATGCCTCTAACAAAATTAAAAATATAGAGGAATTCAGGGAACTGAATAATCATTCTGTGTTTAGTTCAGATATAAGAGCAGTTCTCAAGACTATGGAAAAAGGAAATGCTCCAACTCAAGACCAACTCGAAGAATTCGAAGAGTTGTTTACTAAAATGAAATTAAGCTCACAAACAAATACAGCAGTTAACAAAGAATACTATTATTATGCCTCAGAATAAATTACTCGAAATCGAAAATGCTGCCGGGAAGTTGACCGAAGACAAAACATTTGCGAATGCAGAATCGCTTGTAGAGAAATTAACTTCTCTATTGGGTGGAGAGTTTAACCAGACCTATAAACCGTTAAGTCCTGGCCTTGCAGACTCGATTGAGAAACAAAAGAAAATATTTCAGAAGAACATGAGCAGTGATCCTTATCGTAGAAAAGTTGACGAGGATGAAAACTCGTTTATTGGTCTGTTCTATCTGAATAACAAAAAGAATAAACCTGATATTAAATACTCTTTGTCTTCCTTAGCCAAGTGGACTCCTGCAGCAAGTGAAAACAGCGGAGAAAAGGTAGGTATATTTTTCTTCATAACAGCTGATAACTCAGTCATTTTGGCTATTGAGGACGTTGCTCACAACATAAGAATTCTTGAGGTGGATGGTGAATTAACAAACACACAAAAACAAGTTTTCAGCGAACTAAATAGCGTTCTATGTAAGAGAAGCAGAAAAGAAATATTTGAAACTCTATGGGATTCTCTACAGCTTCAGTCAGTAAATAATAATTTTTATAAAGGCGTTGCTGAATTCTTTGCTGACCTTGTAGAGCATCTTAATATTGAGCCATTTAACAAAGATGCAGAAGCAAATAAGCTATTTGCGAGTAAGCTTTTAGGAAGGTTGCTATTCCTCTGGTTTTTGCGTGAAGAAAAAGTAATTCCTGAATTCGATAAGAAAGTAACTGAAGATTCTGATAAATACTATAAAAAAGTATTAAAACCACTGTTCGATAAACTCGCTACACCTACACGCTATGGAGATGATAAAACGCTTTACCTAAATGGTGGCCTTTTTAGCGGAGATTCTACAAATAACATCAAGATTAGCTTTCCACCTAAGTTTTTTGCTGGCATATTCGAACATTTTAAGGACTATAACTTTACAACTGATGAATCTAGCCCAGACTTTGAACAAGTCGCTATTGACCCAGAGATGCTAGGTAAAGTTTTTGAGAGTTTGCTTGGCACTTTGGTAACTGGCAGTGGAAAAGATGTAAGAAAATCGAAAGGCACTTTCTACACTCCCCGTGAAATCGTTGAGTATATGTGTAAAGAAAGCCTTAAACAGCATTTTTATGGAAAATACAGCTCTGAAAAAGTTCATACCTACATTAAAAATGTCATTGAGCTTAATGATAATGCTTGGGAGAAGGATGCTCCTAGTAAGCCTAAAGAACTTAAACTAATTGAAGATTTGAAACAGCTTAAAGTTCTGGACCCTGCATGTGGTTCAGGAGCCTTTCCTATGGGAATGCAACAACTATTATTGAAAATATACAAACGCCATGACGGTCCTTCATTTGATGCTTATCAACGTAAGTTAAGTATTATCGAGAACAACATTTACGGCTCAGATATTGAACCTATGGCCATAGAAATTGCTAAATTGCGTGCATGGTTGTCACTTGTAGTGGAGTATGAGAGTAACTCAGAAATTTTGCCTCTGCCTAACCTTGAGTTCAAATACGTCTGTGCAAATAGTCTAATTCCTCTTGTCGAAGATGCTAAGTCTGAAAGCGATAACTACCAAGATTCAACTTTTGAAGATGAACTGAATGACCTCAGAGAACGATTCTTTAATGCTAGAAGTCCAAAGAAAAAGAAAGGAATTATCGCCCAATTCAGAAAATATACTAGTCATTTTTCGCTTCTGGAAACAGAGGGGTCAAGAAATCAGCAACTCAGCACATACAATCCTTTCGAGACAGGAGAAGCTGCAAGCTTTTTTGATTCCAAGGTGATGTTCGGTGTCGATACCTTTGACATTGTAATTGGTAATCCACCCTATATCAAAGAGTACACTGACAAAGATGCTTTTAATGGGTTGCACAATAATCCTATCTATCAAGGCAAGATGGACCTCTGGTATTTCTTTGGTGCTTCTGCTCTGGATCTCCTCAAACCAGAGCAAGGTGTAGTTGCGTTTATTGCAACTAGTAACTGGATTACTAATGCGGGTGCTGCAAAGTTCAGGGATAAGATATTGCAAAATGGTAAGTTACTAGAGTTTGTTGATTTTGGTGACTTCAAGGTCTTCGACAAAGCTGGCATACAAACAATGATTTATCTTATAAGGCGCTCACAAGATAATACACATTACTCCTTCGATTACTCCAAGGTGCTCAACAGCAAAATTAACAATGATGATGTCAAACAGTTTCTGACAAAAATAATTGACCCTCGGTTCACTTATTTCAAGACTGAAATTAACAAACAAGAGAGCCTCGGTTCGACATTGAATTTCAATAACAGCAAGGTTAATGTTGTGCTTGAGTCGATTACTCAGAAAGCTGATACGTATTTATTGGATAATGAGGTTGCACAAGGCATTGTAGCACCTCAAGACTACCTTAATAAAAAATCTCAAAATATCCTAGGTGATGATTTCAAGATTGGTGATGGTGTGTTTAACTTATCTTTCGAAGAATACAACTCTCTTAATCTAGATACCAATGAAAAATCGATTGTTAAACCATTTTATACAACCGAGCAGCTGCATCGTTTTTACGCTAATAGTCAGCACAATGCATGGGTGATATACACCGATTCTAGTTTCAAAAATCCACAAAAAATATCGAGTTACCCAAGACTAAAAGCTCACTTGGATAAGTTTCAGCCAATCATCACCTCCAGCAATAAACCGTATGGGCTTCATCGAGCTCGTAGTGAACAATTCTTTGTGGGAGAAAAGATTATTTCGCTACGAAAATGCCAAAAACCGCAGTTTACGTATGCTGATTTTGATACCTATGTATCCCAGACTTATTTTTCAATCAAGACTGATCGCATAGATATGAAGGCTCTCACGGTAATATTGAACTCCAAAGTCGTAGCATTTTGGCTTCGATACAAGGGAAAGATGCAAGGGGATATGTATCAAGTCGACAAAGCACCTCTGCTTAAGATTCCTATTGTATTACCGAATAATTCAATCGAGTTTACGAGTTTGACAGAAGAAATGATTGCTCTGATGGAGCAAAAGTATAGTTCTCAGACACGATTCCGTAGACTAATTGAAAGTGAGTTTAATATAAATAAAATACCAAATCAATGGTGGACACTCAACTTTACTGACTTCATTAGCGCCCTCAAGCTCAACATGTCTCCTACGCAAGAAGACAATCTTCTCCAGATCTTCGATAAGTACCAGGACGAGCTTTCTACTCTTGATTCTCAAATCCAATCTGCTGACCGACAGGCTAACCAAATAGTGTATCAGTTATACAAGCTCACCCCTGAAGAGATTTCAATAGTTGAGAGCACAGCTAGTTAATCTAAGTTTATGTGCTCTGTTAAAAGATGTCGTTCTATTTTCTTAGCATTATTTCCTATAAGGCCAATACTTCCTAAGTATTCGCAGACCGCAACATTGCAGATGCGTTAACTGTAGTTAGTTCAATAGTATCTACTTTCTCAAAACCATAGCGTTCATATAGTCTACGATTAGCTGCTGTAGTTGATTCTAAATAAGCCGGCAAAGCAGTCTTATCAATTTTATTAAGTCGATATTCAAGTAGGGCAGAGCCAACACCTAGTCCTCGAGCATTAGGAGATACCGCAATATCACTAAGGTACCAGTGCTTCTCACTGGGACTATACTTTTTAAATATTTTAAGCACACTCAAAGCAGATACTATATTGCGAATACCGATAGCTTTTAGGAAGTTTGGTATTTCTTTAACTTTAATCCAGAAAAAAGTACTTTTTTCTGGATTTTCCCAAATCGCAACACCAATGATTGGTTTATCAGCTGCTTCGCGTGCAATGTCAATTACGCCACTGTGCGGTACCGTAGTGCGCATTATGGCGCCAAACATAATAGTGAGCCGTTGAACACGATTATGTTTACCAGGTAGTATATCTGCTACTACTGGATCATCTTTAAAGGCATTGGCTAATATTTTTGCACATGACTCAATATCGGCTTTAGTAGCCTGTTCGACTAGAATGCTCATTTAATAATTAGTTTTCCTATACGTGAGTAGTAGCCATTAAACCTAGAATAATTGCATGCATTACTTTCAATGACTTAACCATGTCTTTAACAGGCTGGTTAGCTTCGGTATTCTCAATATTTTCTAGCTTGTCATCGATAGTCTTAACTTCATCTTCAGAGAAGTATTCTTTCAGTTTGTTAGCTTCATGTAATAAGAAGGCTAAAGCTACATTCTCTTCAGATAGTTCTTCATCGCCAAGTAGTTCATCACGTAGTTTTGCAACGATTGGATCTATTTCAGATTTTTTAGGAATGAAAAGCTTTTCAGTTGGATTTTCTTCAAGAGCATTTTTATTCTTTAGGGATGTGCCTACTGAAGTAAGTAGTGCACCAAACTGCCTTCGTGCACGAACGCCGACCATGAATTTACGAACTATCTTCCAAATCTTTAATGGTTTCTTTTCCAAAACATCAAAAATTGGTTTTATTTCCGTAGAGTCCTCTTGAAGTGGTCCAACTACTTCAAAAGTCTTCTTCTCTAATTTGATTGTTTTTTCAATTAAGAGCTGTGATAAACCAGCAGCTACCAATAAGAGTTTCTTTTCACTTTTAAATGTTCCAAATTTACCCTTTTTAGGGATAGCTAACATAAAGTATTTTTCAGATAGAGTATAAGCCACGATAGTCTCCTTTAAGTTTCACTTGTTCTTTATTATTGCACGAAATTTGAAGGGTACAATCTAACTTTCTGTATAGAGAAAGTTTATCTCTATGATTTCCTACTCAATGTATAATCGTGAAATGGATTATATTGAGATAAAAGGTGCCAAGGAAAATAACCTAAAAGATATTGATGTCAAAACCCCAAAGAAACAGATTACAGTTTTTACTGGAGTTTCTGGTTCAGGTAAATCATCAATAGTTTTTGACACTTTAGCTATCGAAGCACAGCGGTTATTAACCGAGAATTTCAGCATGTTCATCCGAAATTTCCTGCCTAAATATTCTCAGCATGATGCCGATGCAATTGATAACCTCCCAATGTCTATTGGTCATTGATCAGAAGAAAATAGGCGGTGGAGCGAGCTACTTCTACGGTAGGAACTATTACAGATATTAATACTGTACTGCGTTTTTGAGAAAATAGACATAGCTAAACGCATCACTATTGACTGGAAATATAAAATAGAGCTAAGTGATTATTTTCTGGAACACCATCACCATTTAATTTGTCTAGGCTGCCATAAAACTACTCCAAGTGCATAGCCCGGTAAGTCAGGCATTGTAGTTGCAAAGATTAACCTTTTCCCTGAAAAAGATTTACCAGCCTTTGTAGTAATTGCGAAGCCATCATCAAGCTTTTCGCTATCAATAACATAATCTTCAATGAATTCCACTATCTGGTATTTCAGTACTTGTTCTTTAGCAGCTGCGACAATATCATCAGGCTTTTTACCGTCTTGAGTAATGAAATTATGGGAATGTGGTGTTTGTTTATTACATGGCTCACAACTATCTATAATTAGTACCTTACGTAGTGAACGTCCTAATGCCATTGCTGCTTATAATCCTGAGTAGCTACCACCAACAATAATTGTGTCATAATCTGTAGTTGCTGTTTTAGTTTGATTCTCCTTATTTATAGTCGTCATTCTAAGGAGTTAAATTTTTCTAGTCCAAAAAGGTGCAATCATCAAAATAATTGCAACATCAAAGCTTAGATTTATACTAAGAAACATAAAGGAAACTTTATAGTTGCGGGTTATCAGATATTCAATCGAGAACTTGGATTATATTTTCAACAGACAATTATGCGTATGCCCACAGTGGTTCTTCACTCCAATTCTCAGGAAAACCCATATCTGTTTCTAGAGATATAACGTTCTTAACAGTTGGAAAAATAATAAGAAATGAAAACTGACCCTTACCAATTTAACCAAAGGCAGTGGGGTCAGTGTGTTTATGCTTATTATAATAACATCGCGTTTAATTGCAATGTCAATATTTCATATCAAAATTTGGTGATTTAACACAATCTAGAACTTTTGCTCTCTTAACACTTATATATTTTTAAACTACAACTTTGCAATACGTTCTTTTTCATCATAAGTTAATGCGAAGTCAAAAATCTCAAGGTTTTGAGATTGGCGCTCTTTATTGTGTGATTTAGGAATAACCACCACACCTTGCTCAATTTGGTAACGCAAAATTACTTGTGCCCAAGTCTTATCGTATTTCTTCCCAATCTTTTCTAGAACAGTTTTAGTTGCATCTGAAACCCTAGTTAGTGGGCCCCAAGCTTCAGGGACTACTTGGAGATTTAATGTAGTAGAAATTAACTCGGTATTCCAGTTTCCTGGATGAGACTCAACTTGATTAACGGCTGGTTTGATTCGTGCATTCTTAGTTAAATAGGTCAGTTCTTGCTCTTTGAAATTAGAAACTCCAATTGCTTTTAAAGTTCCATTATCAACATACTCTTCTAGAACTTTCCATACTTTAAGAATTCCAGCTAAATCCTCCCAAGGATGGTGGATTAGATACAAATCAATGTAGTTTGTATCTAATTCTTTCAGGCTAGATTCAACGCCTTTACGCACTGATGTTTCATCTGCATAAAATTCTTCAGTACCTGTAATCTTTGAAGTGATAAAGAATTCACTACGATTAATTCCACTTTCTTTAAGTGCTTTGCCTAGAACTGATTCATTTCGGTACATAATAGCAGTATCAAAATGACGATAACCAAGAGAAATTGCATCTAAAATTTCAGTAGTGTCACCATTAATTTTGCCCATATAATCACGGTTTTCTTTACCAAAAGTATTAGTTCCGCTACCTACGATTGGCATTTTAATACCGACATTTAATACTACAGACTCCATTGAACTCAGCCTCCTAAAGAAATAAAACTTTTATCATTAGTAGTAACAAGAAATTACCAAGGTATATTCCATTGATAAAATAATAATCTAAAGGTTTTAACGAAGGAGATTTCCTCATTAGATAAATCGTTAGAATTTTATAAGAATCTTGGTTTTCAAACATTGGCTAATAAAGGTGCCCCTATTATATTTTTTAATAACCAAGGAAGTAAGCTGGAGTTATTTCCAATAACGGAATTAGTTAGAGATATTAATACAGATACGCCACTTGAGGTTAACCAAAACAAATTCCCCGGTTTTACTTTAGCCTGCAATATGAAATCTAAACAAGAAGTAGATGACTTGATAGAGCGGGTAAAAGAAATAGGTGGCACTGTTGCTAAATAACCAGAAACTGTCAGCTGGGGTGGATATAGTGGCTACTTTCAAGATCCAAATGGTTATTATTGGGAAGTTGCCTATGCTGATAGTTGGAAGTTTGATGAAAACGATATGCTCATAATTGATTTCTAATACAATTAGCGGACATTTTATTTAACACTTTTTTCTAAAAAATCAACGCAAACTACCCTAAATATTATGGAAATAAACACCACTTTTTTACCTACTTTTTTGACTAAAAATATTTCTAAAAAATTATTTTTGTCATGCATTGGTGCAATAATAGGGAATAGAGCTTTTTAAGCAATTGAGCACTATATATTGTGGCTTGTAAAATTGCAGACACTAGATGTAGTATTTACTAAGAGCAAAAAGCAAACGATTTTTTAATTAAGAAAAGAAGGAAAAATGACTATTACAGTATATTCAAAGCCAGCTTGTGTACAGTGTAACGCTACATACCGTGCTCTTGATAAAAAGGGTATCGATTACAACGTAGTAGATATTACTGAAGATACTGAAGCTTTCGAATTGGTGAAGTCTCTTGGGCATCAGCAAGCACCTGTAGTGGTAACTGATGATGATCACTGGTCAGGCTTCCGTCCAGATAAGATTGCCGCTTTTGTAATGGCAAACGAAGAATTTACTCAAAACGTAAACGTAGCATAACGTAAAAGATGAAGACGCAGGGATGGCTAAATTAGTATATTTTTCTAGTGTTTCAAACAATACTCATAGATTTGTAGAAAAACTGGGAATATCTTCCTTGCGTCTTCCGTTATATACTAGGGAAGAGCCTCCCATTATGCACGAAGACTTCGTGCTGATGTTACCTACATATGGGGGTGGCAAAGATAAGGCCGCCGTACCAAAGCAGGTAATAAAATTTTTAAATGTCCCCAAAAACAGGGAACATATTAAAGGCGTAATTGGGGCCGGAAATACTAATTTCGGAGCCGATTATTGTAAGGCCGCAAAAATAGTTTCTTATAAGTGCCAAGTTCCAATACTTTTCACTTATGAATTAATGGGTACCCAAGAAGATGCCCAGAAAGTACGAGAAGGGTTGAAAGAATTTTGGCACAATCAACAGCTACAAAATCATCAGATGTAGTATCTGACCTCACTTATCATGAGCTAAATGCCATGCTCAATCTGTATGATGCTGATGGCAAGATTCAATTTGATAAAGACAAAGAAGCTGCAAAACAGTTCTTTTTACAGCATGTGAATCAAAATACAGTTTTCTTCCATGATTTAGAAGAAAAACTAAAGTTCCTAGTAGATAATGACTACTATGAAAAAGAAGTGCTAGATCAGTACACTATGGCTTTCATCAAAACCCTATTTAAGCGTGCCTACAGTAAAAAGTTCCGTTTCCAAACTTTCTTAGGCGCTTACAAATACTACACTTCTTATACTCTTAAAACATTCGATGGTCAGCGTTACCTAGAGCGTTATGAAGACCGTGTATGTATGGTGGCTTTGACATTGGCCGCAGGAAATAAGCCAATGGCTCAACATCTAGTAGATGAGATTCTTGCTGGTCGTTTCCAGCCAGCGACACCAACATTCCTTAACTGTGGTAAAAAACAGCGTGGTGAACTAGTTTCTTGTTTCTTACTACGTATTGAAGACAATATGGAATCAATTGGTCGTTCTGTTAACTCTGCACTGCAGCTTTCTAAACGCGGTGGTGGAGTAGCATTCTCACTAACTAACCTACGTGAAGTTGGTGCACCAATTAAGCAGATTGAAAACCAGTCTTCTGGCGTAATTCCAGTGATGAAGATGCTAGAGGATGCATTCTCTTATGCAAATCAGCTAGGTGCTCGTCAAGGTGCAGGTGCTGTTTACCTACATGCTCATCACCCAGATATTTACCGTTTCTTGGATACTAAGCGTGAGAATGCTGATGAGAAGATTCGCATTAAGACACTTTCTGTCGGTGTAGTTATCCCCGATATTACTTTTGAATTGGCAAAGAAGAATGAGGATATGTACCTATTCTCACCATACGATGTAGAGCGTATCTATGGTAAGCCAATGACTGATATTTCAATTACGGAAAAGTACTATGAGATGGTTGATGACTCTCGTATTCGCAAGAGCAAGATTAAGGCTCGTGAGTTCTTCACTACCTTGGCAGAGCTTCAGTTTGAATCAGGTTACCCATATGTAATGTTTGAGGATACTGCAAACCGTGCTAACCCAATTGATGGTCGTATCAGCATGAGTAACCTATGTTCTGAAATTCTTCAGGTATCTACTCCTACCGAATACAATGCTGATCTTTCTTACAAAGAAATTGGTAAAGATATTTCTTGTAACTTAGGTTCAATGAACATTGCTAAGGCAATGGAATCTGAAGACTTTGGTAAGACTGTAGAAACTGCAATTCGTGGTTTAACTGCAGTATCTGACATGAGCCATATTAGCTCAGTGCGTTCAGTAGAAGTAGGTAACGATAAGTCACACGCTATTGGTCTAGGACAGATGAACCTACACGGCTACCTAGCTAAAGAGCACATCTTCTATGGTAGTGAAGAAGGTCTAGACTTCACTAATATGTACTTCTACACTGTGGCTTACCATGCAATTAGGGGTTCAAACACTATTGCCAAAGAACGTAAATCTACTTTTGAAGGCTTTGAAAACTCTAAGTACGCATCTGGAAAGTACTTCGATAAGTACACTGAGGGCACTTGGAAACCAAAAACTGCTAAAATTAAGAAGCTTTTCAAAGATGCTGGTATTGAAATTCCCACTCAGGAAGATTGGAAAGAACTAAAGAAGTCAGTAATGAAGTATGGTATTTATAACCAAAACCTTCAGGCTGTACCACCTACTGGTTCTATTTCTTATATCAATAACTCGACTTCAAGTATCCACCCAATTGCTTCTAAGATTGAGATTCGTAAAGAGGGGAAGATTGGTCGCGTATACTATCCAGCAGCATACATGACTAACGAAAACTTGGAATATTACCAAGATGCTTATGAAATTGGACAGAAAAAGATTATTGATACCTATGCAGAGGCTACTCAGCACGTAGACCAAGGTTTGTCTTTGACTTTATTCTTTAAAGATACTGCAACTACTCGTGACGTGAATAAGACACAAATCTACGCATGGCGCAAAGGCATTAAGACTATTTACTACATCCGTCTACGTCAGATGGCCCTTGAAGGTACTGAAGTAGAAGGCTGTGTATCATGTATGCTTTAATAAGCATGCATGATGCTTAAAGTGAGGAAAGCGAAGAATGGTAAATCCTAATCAACACAATGAAGTTAAGTTAATTAGCCATGTTGAAGCTATCAACTGGAACAAAATTGAAGATGATAAAGACCTTGAAGTTTGGGATCGTTTAACTGGTAACTTTTGGCTACCAGAAAAAGTGCCACTATCAAATGACGTACAGTCTTGGGGCACTCTTACTGAAGATGAGAAGCTTCTTACGATGCGAGTGTTCACTGGCCTGACTTTGCTTGATACTATTCAAGGTACTGTAGGTGCTGTTAGCCTTATTCCAGATGCAATAACTCCACATGAAGAAGCGGTTTATACAAATATAGCATTCATGGAATCAGTGCACGCTAAGTCTTATTCTTCAATTTTCTCTACGCTTTGCTCTACTAAAGAGATTGATGCAGCTTTCCGCTGGTCAGTAGAAAATAAGTACTTACAGCAAAAAGCTGAAATTGTAATGTCTTACTACCAAGGTGATGACCCTCTAAAGCGTAAAGTAGCAAGTACTTTGCTAGAGTCATTCCTATTTTACAGTGGTTTTTACCTACCAATGTACTTCTCATCTCAAGCTAAGCTAACTAACACTGCAGATATAATTCGTTTGATTATTCGCGATGAAGCGGTACACGGTTACTACATCGGTTACAAGTTCCAAAAGGGTCTAGAAAAAGAGTCTCAGGAACGTAAAGATGAGCTTAAGATGTACACTTATGAACTATTACAAGATCTTTACGATAATGAAATCCAATACACAGCAGACCTTTACGATGATGTGGGTTGGACTGAAGATGTCAAGAAGTTCTTGCACTATAACGCTAACAAAGCTCTGATGAACCTTGGTTTTGAACCAATGTTCCCAGCATCAGTAACTGATGTAAGTCCAGCAATCCTTTCTGCACTTTCACCGAATGCTGATGAAAACCATGATTTCTTCTCAGGTTCAGGTTCATCTTATGTGATGGGTAAGGCTGAAAATACCGAAGATGAAGACTGGGATTTCTAAAGACTTAATATAGCTAGCAGTCCACAAAAATTTCTGAAAACTAATCTTCTGCATTGTTTACAAAAGTGAACGATGCAGAGGATTTTTATAAACTACACAATGTTATGTCTACATACATCGTTGACAGTTCTGTATAAAGACATCGTTGACAGTATGGGGTTTTGGTGGTGTCTTTTTGTTTTTTGTATGGGGGGGGGGTAGTATGGGTTTGTAGATGGTTAGCTTTTTTGGTTTGAGGGTTTGGTGTTATGGATAGTAAGTTTTCTGATTTTGAAGGTTCTGGG
>JASGDC010000026.1:0-52793 GCA_047608145.1 Micrococcaceae bacterium | reverse complement strand
CATCATCTTCGTCAACTAGGAACTTAGTAATCTTACCTGCTACTGGTGATGGAACCTCAGTGTCTACTTTGTCAGTTGATACCTCAAGGATTGGATCATCTTCTTCTACTTCGTCGCCTTCTTCTACCAACCAGCGAGTAACTGTACCTTCAGTTACTGACTCGCCAAGCTCAGGAAGCTTAATTTCAGTTTCTGACATATTGTTATTTCCTTTTGTTTCCTTATCTGATGAGGTTGCTGAGCTAGCATCAGTATCTAGGTCATTACCTTCAGCGTCAGTGTCATCATGGTGTTTTTTGTGTGAGCTTGCTGCTGCACCTGTTGCTAGACCAAGACCATGAGAAGACTTATCTTTTCTATCATCTTCATTTGTTACAGCTTCGTCATTAGCAGTTGTTTTGACAGAATCATAATCAGCTGTGTAATCATCAGCAGAATCTTCATTATCTTTTTCAAAACGACTAGAAGAATCTAAGTTTGCATCAATATCAGCGTCTAAATCTGTATCAAAACCACCACGATGTTTTGCGGAGCGATGAGAATATTCAGTGTCTGCGTCAGCATCAATATCACTATCAAGACTTGCTGATGGAGTGTCAATGTCTGCATCAAAGTCAACATGCTTTCCAACTTTATTGTCTTTGTCAGCATCAATATCAGTATCAGCTGATGGAGTATTGATATCTGTGCCTAGGTCGGCATCGAAATCAGTTTTTGCATCTTTGTCAAAGTCAGCTTTAGCATCCTTATTGAAGTCAGTCTTTGTCGATGGAGAGTCAATATCTGTATCAATATCGCCATCAAAATCAGCTGAAGGGGCAGAAGTATCAATGTCTATGTCTGCGTCCTTTGAATCATGATGGCCATGGTGTTTTTTGTGTGAGCTTGCTGCTGCACCAGCTGCAACGCCAGCACCAGCTGCTAAACCAAGACCATGAGAAGACTTATCTTTCTTGCCATCAGCATCTAGGTTTGTATCAACATCAGCGTCTAAATCTGCATCAGCTTTAATGTCTGCTGATGGAGTATTGATATCTGTGTCTAGGCCGGCATCTAATTCAGCTGAAGGGGCATCTAGATCTGCGTCAATATCTGATTTTCCAGTTGAATGAGCTGCTGATGAGAAATCACCATTAGCTTCTGAACCTAAATCAAGCGTTGGTGACTTAGACTTTGATTTTGCATCAAGCTTTGTATCTGCATCAATATCAATGCCACGGTCATGTTTGTTTGTTGCTTTGTCAGCTGCTTCAAGTGTTTTAGCATCAATATCAGTGTCAAGATCTGTATCAGCTTTAATATCTGCTGATGGAGTCTCTATATCTGCATCAATATCCTTAGCTGAAAGACCAGTTCCTGCTGCGCCTGCAGCTGCTCCTACTCCAGTTAGATTATGTTTTTTGTGAGTATCGTCTTGATCATCTTCAGTAGTTTTTTTAACTACAACTAGCTGATCACCGATACGAATTTTTTGTCCAGGTTCAACTGTAACGTCCTCTACGAAACCATCAGTTGGTGATGTAATTTCAGTAAAGAATTCTTCAGTTTCAACCTCTAGAAGTGTTTCATTGACAGAGACTTTATCGCCCGACTTCTTGAAGATTTCACTTACAATAGCCGAGGTAATCCCGTCGCCTAAATCTGGTAGATTTACTGATTCCGACATATTTTATATCTTTCCTATTTAATAAGACTTGTAAAGATCAATACTAGTTATGTGCGTGAAGTGGTTTACCTGCAAGAACAAGGAAAGCTTCACCTAGTGCTTCATTCTGTGTTGGGTGTGCATGGATAAACTGTGCAACCTCTTCAGGAAGAGCTTCCCAGCTAACAATCATCTGAGCTTCACCAACTTGTTCACCCATACGTGCACCAATCATGTGAACACCAAGAACAGGGCCGTCTTTCTTGCTCACAATCTTAATGAAACCAGTAGTGTTTAGGATGTTACTCTTGCCATTACCAGCAAGGTTGTACTCTACAGTTTTAACATCATCACCGTACTTCTCTTTAGCTTGGTCTTCAGTAAGACCAACAGAAGAGATTTCTGGATCACAGTAGGTAACTTTAGGGATAAGAGTTTCATCAATTGTAATTGGCTTAAGACCAGCAATTTCTTCAGCAACGAAGATACCTTGCTGGAAACCACGGTGTGCAAGCTGTAGACCTGGCACAATATCACCAACAGCATAGATATTGCCAACACCTGTGTGTAGGCGATCGTTAGTAGACACGAAACCACGATCTAGTTTAATACCAGCTTCTTCGTACCCAAGACCTTCAGTAACTGGGCCACGACCAACAGCTACTAGCATTACGTCACCTTCGAAAGTTTTACCATTCTGAAGTTTAGCTATAACACTATTTTCAGTCTGCTCAGCGCTGTCAAAGAATACGCCAGTTGAGAATTTAATGCCACGCTTGCGGAATTGACGTTCAAGCGTCTTAGCAATTGCTGGATCTTCGTTAGGTACCAGACTCTTAGAACCTTCGATGATAGTTACATCTACACCGAATGAATTCCATACGCTTGCGAATTCAACACCGATAACACCGCCACCAAGGACAATAGCCTTTTCTGGAATAGTGTCCATTTCAAGTGCTTGCTCAGAAGCAATTACTTTACCTTCAATTTCAAGACCTGGAAGTGAACGAGTATAAGAACCAGAAGCAAGAACAATATTCTTACCCTTGTACTTAGTGCCATCAACTTCAATAGTATCTTCAGAAACTAGCTTACCTTCGCCCTCAATCATTGTGACTTTACGGCTCTTAACAAGACCCTGAAGACCACGGTGTAGCTTAGTGATAATGCCATCTTTGTACTTATTAACGCCAGGTATATCAATGCTGTCTAGAGTAGCTTTAACACCAAACTTTTCAGACTCACGAGCTGAATCGGCAACTTCTGCTGCATGTAGAAGTGCTTTAGTTGGGATACAACCACGATGCAAACAAGTTCCACCTAGTTTATCTTTTTCAATAAGACCAACTTTAAGGCCTAGTTGTGCAGCGCGAAGTGCTGTAGCGTAACCACCGCTACCGCCACCTAGGATTAGGATGTCGAACTCTGTCTCTGTTGCCATGTTTTATTCTCCTATTGAATCTAAATTTGCTCTATCAGCTTATAGAAAGCTCACACATTTTAAGACTATCGCTTTTATAGCCAAAATACAAAGAATAAACTCTCTAATTCCACTAGGTTTAGTGGGAGTTTGCCATGAATTCTATGAGTGTTTTAATGCCATAACCAGTAGCACCTTTTTTCTCAGGCTCTGCTGGAGAATGTAAAGATGGAGTGCCAATTTCCCAATGTGCCCATGCTGGTTGCTGATTCACACTTTCCAAAATTTTTGCAAAGATAAGGTTGTCACAAACAGCAGTAGTAGAATCTTGAGTAATATTTTTATAATCAGCTACCATTGAGTTTAATTTTTCTTCCAAATAATTAGGAAGCGGCAGTGGCCATACCAATTCTTTAGCAGTTTTTGCTGCAGTTAATAATTTATCAGCATTAGACCCTACAATAGTTCCGTATTTATGTCCCACGGCTAATTCTTGCATCGGGTCAAGAGAGGCAATACTTAAAATATCATCTGCACCAGCTTGTGCGGCTAATACATAAAGGTCAAAAAGTCCTAAGTGGTTTTCACCCTTTACATCAACGGCTTCAATGGTAAGACCATTTGGTAGGGTAACTACATCCAATGGTTTTAAAGCTTGATTTCCAGCGACATTTTCACTCAATGGTATCCATAAGGTAATGTCATTAGCTGGTTTTCCAGATTTTGCTACTTCAATTAATGCTTCTAGTGTAATAGCTGCGCCAGCTTTACCTAACTTATTACGAGTAGTGTTTATTGGATGTTGGCGTAACTGCATACCAGCAGCTTCAAAGATGATACCTTCACCAATAATATGAGTTTGTTTTGTAGAATCCTTACCCTTTAACTCTAGTTTTAGGAGTAAAGTTTCGTTTTCAGAACCAGCACCAAAAGCAAGTAAAGAATGGCAACCCAGCTCTTTTAGCTCTTCTTCATTATAAACAATTACTTTAATATCAGTATTTTTAGTTTTGTCCTTAGTCAGCTCTACAAATTTAGGAGCTGGAATCTGGTTAGTAGGGCAGTTAATAATATCTACTGCTAAATTGAAAAAATCAGACATAGCTATATTCTACACATCAAATGGAATAAAAAATCAGATACGATTGTTTATATGGATATGGACGGCATGAACTCATTATTTTATTTAGATGATTCATATAAGAAGCATTTGCCTCAGCAGATGCCAGATCAAGTAACTTTGATTTATTTAATATCTGGTTTTGGTGATGCTGGTGAAGTGTCAGACGTAGTTAGTAAAACTATTTTAGGTACTTTAGAACATCATTTTATTGGTGAGTTTATTATGGATGATTTGGTTAATTATCGTGCCAAACGTCCAAGGATGGTGTTTTCTAATAACAAGTTACGTGATTTTCAGGCGCCAGCTTTAGAGTTATATTTAGTATTTGACGATGCTGGAGTACCGTTCTATCTTTTGGCAGGGCAAGAGCCTGATTTTAGGTGGGAACAGTTTTGTGAAACTGTAATTGATATTGTCGAAACTCTCGATATCGATCAAGTAAATTGGTTACATTCTATTCCTATGCCGGTGCCACACACTCGTCCAGCCGGAATGTATCTGCACGGTAATTATGATATGGATGAGAAAGCTAAAGAAGATAAGTGGTCTCCGACAATTATTGTGCCTTCTTCAGCTGCTCATTTATTAGAACTAAGATTAGGTGAAGCTGGTATTAAAGTCGGTGGTTTTGCAATGCAAGTGCCACACTATATTGCCGAAAATGCTTACACACCAGCAGCAGTTAGTGCATTTGAAATTTTATCTTCAATGACTTCTTTGATGTTTAATACAGATGATTTACGCGATCGTTCTCGTGATATGGAATTTCAGATTAATAAACAAGTAGAAGAATCTGAAGAAATTAAACGAGTAGTGGAAGCTTTAGAGGAAAACTACGACAAAATTAGTGATGATGACCAGTTCCATCCAATTCATTTATTATCTGAAGAAACTTTGCCTACTGCAGAAGAAATAACGGAAGAACTGGAACGTTACATGGAAAATAAGAGATCTGACGACTAGCTTTAGCTAGCTGCCAGCGTGTTTAATAAAATCTCTTCCCAAAATAAGTGTAGTATGGTATGGAATAAAAGCCCCAGAAAGTGTGTTTAACTTTATACGAATATATAGATAGCACTTGACAGGGGCCTAGTGCGTATAAACTTAAGAAAAGGTTGGTTTCGTAATTGGCTAAAGCAGAAGAAAAAAGCACCGCAGCTAAGACTACAAAAGCTGCTGCTAAGACAAAAACTGCAACAAAAACTACCGCTACAAAAAAAGACGGTGCCCAAAAGGCTACCACTGCTAAGAAAACCTCTAGCACTAAAACAACAGCAGCAAGTAAAAAGAAAGCTGCACCAAAGAAAACTACAGCTAAAAAGTCAACTGTAGCTAAAAAGACTACTACCACTGCTAAGAAAAGTACTGCTGCAAAAAAACCAGCAGCAAAGACTCCTGCTAAAAAGGCTACAAAAGCTAAAACTACGCGGAAGAAGAAAGAAGATAGTGAACCAACTCAGCAAGTAACTGTTGCTGGGGCTACAGCAGATCCAGTTAAGGATTACCTAAAGCAAATTGGTAAAGTATCACTACTTAACGCTGAAAAAGAGGTTGAGCTTTCTCTTCGTATTGAGGCTGGTTTATATGCTGAAAATAAACTTGAGACTGAAACTGATTTAGATCCTACTTACAAGCGTGAGCTACAGTGGATTGCTCAAGACGGTAAACGTGCTAAGAATCACTTGCTTGAAGCGAATTTACGTCTAGTAGTTTCATTGGCAAAACGTTACACTGGGCGTGGAATGCTGTTCTTGGACTTGATTCAAGAAGGTAACTTAGGTCTTATCCGTGCAGTTGAAAAATTCGATTATACTCGTGGCTTCAAGTTCTCTACTTATGCAACTTGGTGGATTCGTCAAGCAATTACTCGTGCAATGGCAGACCAAGCTCGTACCATTCGTATTCCAGTACACATGGTTGAAGTAATTAACAAGCTTGCTCGTGTGCAGCGCCAAATGTTACAAGATCTTGGGCGTGAGCCGACTCCAGAAGAACTAGCTAAAGAGCTAGATATGACTCCAGAAAAGGTAGTTGAAGTACAGAAATATGGTCGTGAACCAATTTCACTGCACACACCTTTGGGTGAAGATGGTGACTCTGAGTTTGGTGATTTGATTGAAGACTCTGAAGCAGTAGTACCTGCTGATGCAGTTAGTTTCACATTGCTACAAGAGCAGCTACACTCTGTGCTTGATACGCTTTCTGAACGTGAAGCTGGCGTTGTGTCAATGCGTTTCGGATTAACTGACGGTCAAGCTAAGACTCTTGATGAAATTGGTAAGGTTTACGGAGTAACTCGTGAGCGTATTCGTCAGATTGAATCAAAGACAATGTCTAAGCTACGTCACCCATCTCGTTCTCAAGTATTGCGTGATTACTTAGAATAAGATTTTCAAAACTTTTAATATAAAACCTCTAAGACAATGCCATTGTCTTAGAGGTTTTTGTTTTACTTCAAACATTTCTAGCTTATATGTTTAACCTCATACGAACTTTGCCACAAGTCATATTTTCATTGACTTGTCGATTGTGTTGCATTAATACATCACGGATAGTTCTAAATTTCTGAGTGAAAAGTAAGTATTCTTTTGTATTTTCGGTGTTGTTTTCTTTGACTATGGCTATAGGGGGGGGGGGAGTGTGGTGTTGTTGAGTTTTATTTTTCCCGATTCTTTTTTAAGGGTGAGTGTTTATTATGGTTGATAAGAATTCTGTGATTCAAGGGCAGGTTAATACTGCTAATGCTAGTGTTTTTAATGATTCTGGTTCAGGTGTTTCTCGTCGTTCTGTTAGTAAGGGTATGGTTTGGGGTGTGCCTGTTGTTGCTACTGCGGTGAGTGTTCCTGCTATGGCTGCTAGTGGTGTTGAGTATCGTTTGGAGTGGGGTCCTTTGCCTCCTGCTGTAGACTCAGGAGATCAGTTTAATACTAATAAGACTGTTTCTAGTAATGCTGAGGATGTTTTAACGTTGTTTGGTTGGCAAGCAACTGATAACTGGAGTAGTCAGCAGTCTATTGATGATGGTAAGCAGGCTGATATTACTATTAGTGATGATGCTTATTTTGATTTATATGGTAAGCCTGTTGCTGTTACTGGTACTTTCCAAGGTGGGCAAATACAACTTGGTACGGCTAATACTGAGTATCCGATACGTGTGAAAGATGATGTCTCTTGGACTCAACAAGGCGAATTTAGGTTGTATGCTGTTTTGCAAGATGATGTTAGTATTGTCGTTGCTAATGACCCAACGTTTTATAAGACTACTTTGTTTATGTCTGGTATTAACTCTGATGGTGAGCTTGGTGTTGGTGATACTAAAAACCGTAATGTGTTCACTAGGGTTGGTGCAGGTTTAGGTTTGCAGTGGAAACAAGTCGATTCTGGCTCCCATCATAGTGTTGGAATTACTATGGACGGTAGGCTTTATGTTTGGGGTTCTGGAGGGAATGGTCGCCTTGGTTTAGGTAGTGATTATAGTAATAGGCTTGTTCCTACACAAGTAGGGTCTGCAACAAATTGGACTTTGTGCAATGCTGGGTTTGCTCATACTATAGCTGTCAATAATAATGGTGAAGCTTATACTTGGGGAAATAATACTAGTGGTGAGCTCGGGTTAGGAACTACAGGTGGTATTCATGACGCTCCTCAAAAAATACCGGGTACGCATAAATGGAGAGCTCCTCTAGCTGGGAATGGTTTTTCTTTCCTCAGAGATGATTCAGGAAAGCCGTATAGTTTTGGCAATAACATTTATGGGCAACTTGGACTTGGAGATACTAATCCTAGAAATACTCTAACAGCACTTAATTTCTCAGGTCTTCCTACCTCTTCAATATGGAGTTGTAGTGATTCTCATGTTCTTATGGGGCCACAGAATAACGGACCTTTATTTGCTTGGGGTAATAATGATCATGGCCAGCTCGGGTTAGGAACCTCAGGAGGACATATAACAACTCTAACTAAGATAACAACTACTACACCAGGGGACCATTGGCATCAAGTTTCAGCAGGTTCTGGTGGGTATAGTATTGGGCTTACGAATACGGGAGAAGTTTATGTCTGGGGTAACATAATACCTACCAGCTTGGTCTTGTAGATACTAATGATAGGCACGTTCCAACTAGAATGGGTACTGCGAGCAATTGGAAGATTGTTGGTGCAGGCGGTGCAAGTTCAGGAGCTATAAATAATTTCAGTGTTTTATATACCTGGGGCGCAAATAGTCATGGACAGTTAGGCTTAGGACATAATGACACGGTACATTATGCAACTAGAGTTAGTACTGGTACTAAATGGCAAGTTGTCGAAGATTTCGCAACATACAATATGCAAGTAAGAACAACAGGTAATTATTAATAATAGTTTAAGGTTTCCTTTGCTTGTTGGTTGCTCAGGGCAGGTATGGGATTGTTTAAGAGGTTAATATTTTAATTGTTAACTCCCTAGATACAATGAAACACAACAAATACTACTGGGCAAATGAAATAGAGGGTAGGGTATTCGTTGCCATAACTTAGTGACGAGTGTCTTGCTTTTCTTTTGTGTAGGCTGTATTGCATAGTTTGTTGTTTTTTGCTCTTTATTTCATTCTAGTTAGTTACCCCTTTTTTGTGTTTATGTTTGGGGTTTTAGTTTTTCCATATTAATTTCAAGTCATTTAGTTAGGAGGACTAATTTTATGGAAAATTATAAAAACAACAATACTGATGACAATAATAATGATTGTATTTTATTTACACAGTTAATTGATAATGGTGGTGCAGGTCTACCAGAGGTGGCGTGTTTGATGAAGATATTGTTTTAAAGATTAATAAAGATATTTTAAGCGAATTTAATGCAGATAGTTTGACAGTTATGTTGATCCTATCAGGGGATGCGTATTTTGATATAGAGGGTATTTCACAGGCAGTGATTAATGTTCCAGTTGTTGATAGTGGTGTAGAAGTTGGCAGTATTGTTAGTGGGTATCCGATACGGGTACGCGATGTTCTAAGGTTTTATGGAGTATTTACTCTTCAGGCAGTGTTGATGAAGGAAATTAGTGAATCTTGTGTTCCCAGTTGTAGGTAGATAGTTGAGAACGAAATCGGAGCGACTGATCCGTATGCGTTATTTACAGTCGAGGACTAAAACCTAATCCAGCGATATATGTATTAGATTATGAATAGTATTAGGTAAAAATGGGGGACTGTATAAATACAGTCCCCCATTTTATGGAAGTTTAAGTAGTGTAGGTATTTTACATTTCCTGGCGAAGTAGATTGATTTCATCTTGCCAAGAAGTAGCAATTAGCTGTTAATGATTTGAGCAAGTTTCTTTAGCTTTTTACTTGCTGTATCATCTTTAGCGTTTAATCCTGCAAGTACTAAGTCATTGACAGCTTGAGATAGTGATACGTGAGTTTTATCAGCGTATTTTTTAATCTTATTTTTAATGTCTGTGCTTGTACGAACACTTATGTGTGCTTCTTTTACTGGTTTAGCACTAGGAGCAGGACTAGTAACATCATCAATATCCCAATCAGGATAAAGATCATTTTCCGCTTCGTATGCTACTTCAGTTAGAATTTCTTGAGTTTCTTTAGATACATTTTTAATACTCATGATCTCTTCTCCCCATCACTATTTTCTCTAAGTATGCTTTCTTATATTTTCCTTTAGCTTCAAATGCTGTACTAGCAAATAAACCATCTGGCGTATGGGCAACCACTACGACAATGTATTCATCGCTTGATATTGCATAACCAATTGTTTGGCTTGCTTGTTTTGTAATACTTGCCTTGACTGGAGGTATATAAACTGAGTTAGGATCAGCTAGAGCTTCTTTCACGATATCTAATGTTAACCAGCTCCTTATTTTCTTTTCTTCAATATGAGAAATTAGCTGGTAAAAGCTTATATTCCTCCCAGTTGCAAACCTCAGTACATTGCGTATGTGGTGGTCGCTGCTTCTTCTCCATACAAGAATTGTAACACATTATGTAACACATTTATATATTACTAGCTTTTAGTTAAGGCTAGACTGGGAATACTGACCTAGATAGAACCTCTATAAATAAAAGACCTCCACTTGATGGTGAAAGTCTTTTATTATATGGCTTTATTCTGCTATTTAGATTTTGGGCAGTTAAAAATCATGATGGATTTTTATGCAGGTTACATTTCTTGGCGAAGTAGATTGGTTTCATCTTGCCAAGAAGTAGCAATTGGCTTTAACTGTGCTTCATGTTGCTTTGCATGGTGAGCACAAAATAGTAGCGCACTACCAGAGCCTAGAGTAGCTTTTACATAAGCTTGGGCTCCACATTGGTCACAACGGTCGTTAGCAATTAAAGGTTTGTAATCTGTTGGTTCCTGTATAGGTGTTGTACTGTTCATACCATTAATTCAAGCACTCACCTCTGACAAAATCTATAGCTAATCCGTAAAATTCGCTATCAGCGAATACCTTTTCAGTTAACTAACAGGTAGCCTTAATTAGTATGGCAAAAAAAACGCAATACTCTGCACAATCATTATCAGTTTTAGAAGGTTTAGAAGCTGTTCGTAAACGTCCCGGAATGTATATCGGGTCTACAGACTCCAAAGGGTTAATGCATTGTCTATGGGAAATCGTTGATAACAGTGTCGACGAAGCTCTTGCTGGACATTGTGATGAAATAAATATTATTTTGCATTCAGATAACTCTGTAGAAGTGCAAGATAATGGGCGAGGCATCCCAATTGATATTGAGCCAAAAACTGGTTTGTCTGGAGTAGAGGTAGTTCTTACCAAACTTCATGCAGGCGGTAAATTCGGTGGTAGCTCTTATGGAGCTACTGGCGGATTGCACGGCGTTGGTGCCAGTGTAGTTAATGCACTTTCTGCACGTATGGATGTGGAAGTTGATCGTGCTGGCAAAACTTATGGGATGTCGTTCAGGCGAGGAGTCCCTGGTAAATTCTTTGATGAAGGTGAAAAGCAGAAAGATAGCAAATTTAAACGACGTTTAAAATCTGCAAAAAAAGATATTGAAGTAGTTGGTAAAGCTAAACGTGGTAAGACTGGCACTCGCACCAGGTACTGGGCGGATAGCCAGATTTTCATGCCAAATGCTAGTTTCTCTTATGACCAACTTATTGAAAGAGTTCGGCAAACTACATTTTTAGTTCCAGGTCTTAAAATTATCGTTAAAGATGAGCGAGTAGTAATTGATGCGGAAACTGGAGAAGCTAGACCAATTCCAGAAGCAGCAGTATTTTTCCATGAAGGTGGAATTACTGAATTTGTCGATCATCTTAGCGATGACGATGGAATAACTGATATTTGGCGACTTTCAGGTTCTGGTACTTTTGTGGAGTCTGTACCAGTTCTTGATGATAGCGGCAATATGCAAACTACTGAGGTAGAGCGTACTTGTGACGTTGATATCGCATTGCGCTGGGGAATCGGTTATGAAACGAAAATCCGAAGTTTTGTAAATATTATTGCAACTCCCAAAGGTGGTACTCATCAAACAGGGTTTGAACAAGCTTTAGTAAGAACTTTACGTAAATACACCGAAGCAAATAGCAGGAAACTGAAGCTAGGTAAGGACAAAGTAGATAAAGAGGATGTCTTAGCTGGATTAACTGCAGTGTTGACAGTCCGTTTAGCCGAACCCCAGTTTGAAGGTCAGACTAAAGAAATTCTGGGTACAGCAGCAGTGCGTAATATTGTGGCAAATGTAGTTCGTACCGAATTAGTAGCACGTTTTGAAAATCCACCGCGTGGCACAAAACAACAGGTAGATAAATTACTTGAAAAAGTAGTATCAGAAATGAAATCAAGGATTTCAGCTAGACTTCATAAGGAAACTCAACGTCGTAAATCAGCATTAGAAAACTCAAGTATGCCTGCAAAGCTTGCTGATTGTCGCTCTAATGAAGTAGAAAGTAGCGAATTATTTATTGTTGAGGGTGACAGTGCACTTGGCACTGCAAAGCTCGCACGAACCTCAGATTTCCAAGCTTTGTTACCTATTAGAGGAAAAATTCTTAACGTGCAAAAAGCTTCATTGGCAGATATGTTGGCTAATGCAGAGTGTGCAGCAATTATTCAGGTAATTGGCGCTGGTTCTGGAAAGAGTTTTGACTTAGAAGCAGCTCGTTATGGAAAAGTTGTTTTGATGACAGATGCTGATGTAGACGGTGCTCATATTCGTACTTTATTATTAACATTATTTTTCCGTTATATGCGACCGTTAGTAGAAGCTGGGTACGTTTATGCTGCGGTGCCACCATTGCATAGGGTAGAAATAAACGCTAAGCGCGGTAAAAAAGCAGAGGTTCGGTATACCTATTCCGAACAAGAATTACAAGATTTATTAGCAGACTTGAAAGCAACTAACCGTACTTATAAAGAACCTATTCAGCGTTACAAAGGTCTTGGTGAGATGGATGCAAATCAATTAGCTGAGACTACAATGGATCTAAAATATCGTACTTTACGTAGGATTAGAATTGCAGATGCCGAAAAAGCTGAACGTGCATTTTCATTATTGATGGGTTCTGAGGTGTTGCCGCGCAAGAATTTCATTATTGCTGGCGCTGAAGAAGTCACTCGAGAAGCTATTGATAGCTAGATAAATTAGATATTTAAGAAAATTAAGACGAGTGCTCCGATTGGCAATGCCAGTGCAATGAAATCACCAATTTTTACTAATAGTTTTTGGCTACCTAATAAATCTTGAGGCTTAGTTAGTAATGCAAAAAGACGAGCTTTAGTTGCCCTAGTTTGAGTGTATTGATAGTTATCGCTACGAGTAGGGTTCATGGACGTTCCAGCAGCGTTAACAAGAGCTTGTGAAACAACTTTAGGTGTGTATAGCTGGGTAGCGTGCTTGTCAGCAAGGATTTCAATCAAAGTTGAAACTGAATCACTTGCTGCTTTAGTAAAAGGTAGTGGTAATGTTTTTTCCCAAGCCTGGAACGTCATCACAATCCAATGATGCTTTGCTCCTAAATGAGCATCTTCATGTAGACAGATTGCGGCTATTTCTTCTGGGGTCAAGGTATTAATTAAACCTTCAGCAAGTGTAGTTACTGAAGTTGGTGGTCCAGGTAGGCAGTAACTACTGGGAGATTCATGATCCAAAATTTTGTCTGGATTAGAAGTTTCATTAGCTAACAAGAAAAGTAATTGCTTATGTTTGTTGCGTTCAGTATAAGTTAAGTATGCTTCTTTGGCCATCAAGTAAATCAATCGTAATACAATTAGTGCACCAATTCCGCCAAAAAAAAGTTCTAATACGAATATATTGAAAGCTAGTCCTAGAGCAAAAAAGCCTGCAATTAGGCTAAGGCTGCTGCCGGTACTAAGTGCTAACCAAGTGATAAGTGCTAATGTTGGATTAGCAAAAGGCCATTTATCCCGTACTAGCTGCCTTGGAAAAGTTACAGCAAGTAGGAAACTTAGCACAAAGCAAAGTGCCGAAATTGCAAAAAACATAATTATTATTCTACTTGATTTTGGTTATTGGTACACATGTTTAAGTCGCTTAAACATCAGTTTATATAGTATCATTAAATGGATAGTGTATTTATAAGTATAAAATTATTATTTTTGAGGAGATAATTCCTAATGGACCCGTTAGAGATAGCTCGGTTACAATTCGGGGTTTTAACGGTTTACCACTTCTTCATGGTGCCGCTTACTATTGGTCTTGGACTAGTGGTAGCATCATTGCAGACTGCGTGGTACCGTACCGGTAAAGAAGAGTACTTGCGCATGACTAAGTTTTGGGGAAAGTTATTCCTGATTAACATCATTATGGGTGTCGTAACAGGTATCGTTCAGGAGTTCCAATTCGGTTTGGCATGGAGTGAGTATTCTCGTTATGTGGGTGACGTCTTTGGTGCGCCACTTGCAATGGAAGCGTTAATTGCTTTCTTCCTAGAATCTACTTTCGTGGGTCTTTGGCTCTTTGGGTGGGATAGACTTTCTAAAAAGATTCACTTGGTTACTATTTGGTGTACAGCAATTGGCTCTAGTTTGTCTGCATACTTCATTCTTGCTGCAAACTCATTTATGCAGCATCCGACTGGTGTCAAGTACAATAATGGGCGTGCAGAAATGGCAAGTATTGTACAGGTATTGACCAGTCCTACAGCAGTTAATGCTTTTATTCACGTATTGTTAGGTGCTTTTGCAGTAGCAGGTAGTTTCTTGTTTGGTATTGCTTGGTACAAGCTGTACCAGCGTCGTAAAGATGGCATTGATGATGTTGATGCTGAAGGTAATGTAATTGTCGGTGAAGATGGCACCCGCAACCGCGATAAGACTGACCACAAGGTTTGGTTTAAATCATTGAAGATTGGTTCAATCATTGCAGTTGTTAGCTTTGTATTACTTGGTGCATCAGGTGACTCTCAGGCTCGGCTTTTGTTCCATGAACAGCCAATTAAGATGGCTTCTGCAGAAGCACTTTGTGACACTAAAGGACCTGCACCATTCTCAGTAGTTGCAATCGGTAGTTTCTCAAATCCAGATGACTGTAGTAAAGTACATGCTCTAGAAGTGCCTCATGTGCTTTCACTACTTTTGACTCACACTCTAAATGGTGAAGTTAAGGGTCTAAATGATTTGATTCCAGAATATCAAGCAAAATATGGCACAAATTATCCAAATAATCCTGCTATTTACGGACAGCATGCAGGTAAACCAATTAACTATAGTCCACCACTACCAATTGTGTTCTGGGGCTTCAGGCTAATGATTGGTTTGGCAGCGCTTTCTACCTTAATAGCTGCTTTAGGATTTTGGTTTGCACGTAAAGGAACTGTGCCACTTAGCAAAGGCTTTAACATTGTCGCAATCAGCAGCATCTTCATGCCGTTCCTTGCTAACTCTGCTGGTTGGATTTTCACTGAAATGGGACGTCAACCATTCGTAGTTGTTCCTAACTTGGATGCAACTGGTGCAGAAGCTCAGGTACATATGTTTACGGCAGCTGCTGTTTCTAACACAATGACAGCAGGAGAAGTATTATTCTCACTTATTTCATTGGCAGCAGTCTACGGAGTCTTAGCAGTATTTGAAGTTAAGCTTCTAGTTAAATACATTAATGGTGGTGTTGCCGCTAGTATGCCCGAGATTGAGGATTACGGTAAAGAAAAATCTGATGAAGATAAGTCTGATTCAGATAACGATGTATTGGCATTCGCTTACTAGGAAGGGGCAAAATAATGGAAAACTTTTTACCAACTTTATGGTTTATTCTAATTGCCATCCTTTGGATTGGTTACCTCTTCCTTGAAGGTTTCGACCTTGGTGTAGGTATGCTATTAAAGGTATTAGGCAAAAATGACAAAGAGCGCCGTATTATGATTAACACTATCGGCCCAGTATGGGACGGTAACGAAGTATGGTTGCTAACTGCTGGTGGTGCGACATTCGCTGCATTCCCTAACTGGTATGCTTCACTATTCTCAGCACTATACATTCCATTGGTAATAGTACTACTTGGTTTGATTATGCGTGGTGTTGCAATTGACTACCGTGGTAAAGGTTCAAGTCGTAAATGGCGTGAAGGCTGGGATAATGCAATGGCAATAGGTTCATTACTTGCAGCATTTGGTATCGGAGCTGGTCTTGCTCTAACTACCACTGGTCTACCAATCAATGCTAACGGTGATCGCGATGGTAACCCATTCTCATTCCTTAATCTTTATGCAATCATTGGTGGATTTGCAGTAGTAGGCTTCTGTCTAGTACATGCTGCAATCTTCTTAGCTTTGAAGACTGATGGTGAAATTCGTACTAAGTCTCGTGCTTTTGCGTTGAAGTTCTTGCCGATTTTCTTAATTCCAGTTGTGCTTTGGGTACTTGTTATCCAGTTCCAGCATGCAAACAAGATTTTTGGTTATATATTAATTCTTATTGCAGTTGCAGCTGTAGCATTTGCATGGCTACAACTTAAAGCACTTGATGATGGTAAAGAAAATCATGAAGGTAAAGCTTTCATCGGCCTAGGCTTATTCCTAGTTGCTGGTGTTGCCTCAATCTTCTACAATGTGTACCCTGTGGTACTGCCTTCGACTATTGATCCAGCATTTAACTTAACAATTACTAATGCTTCATCAACTAATTACACGTTGACAGTAATGTCTTTTGTGGCGCTGGTTGGTGTACCAGTCGTATTGGCATATCAAGCATGGACATACTGGGTATTCCGTAAACGTATTAGTACGGACATGATTCCAGATGAACATATTATTCCTGAAAAAATTCGAGAGAAAATCTTAGCGAAAGACTAGTGAAACCTGATTTAACACTACTAGGAACCCCAGCCAAACGTATGCTAGTTTGGCTGGGGTTCTGTTCTGTATTTAAAGCAATTGCCCTCATTGCCTTTGCCTACAATCTATCGTTTGCGGTAGTTGGCATTATTGATCGTAAACCTTATATTGATCATATTTGGTGGGCAGTGGCAGCAGCTATTTTAAGAGCATTGATGCAGTGGTTCATTACTGTGATTAGTGCTCGTACTGCTTTTGGTATTAAGGCGGAATTACAAACAAAACTACTACGTAAAGCAATGCGTTTGCCGAAGAATATTCAGCACACTACTGCTGAAATTAATACTATGGCGACCACCGCGCTAAATACGCTAGATAATTACTTCACCCAATTCTTCCCAGCAATGGTAGCGACTAGCACCTTGCCTTGGATACTTATCGGTTGGATTGCTTTCTTTGACTGGATGAGTGCTTTAATTATCTTTTTAACAATTGGATTAATTCCAGCCTTTATGGTGTTGATTGGTTTACATACTCAAGACTCTACGACTCAGGCTCGTAAACAATTAGTAAATATGTCTCATCAGTTGGTTGAGCTTGCTCAAGGTTTGCCGGTGATTATTGGCTTAGGTAAAGTTCAACAACAAGCAAAGTCTTTTACTGCAATACTTAAGCGCTACCGTGAAAAGACAATGGAAGTGCTAAGAGTTTCTTTTATGTCTTCATTGGCACTTGAGCTAATTGCCACTATTTCAGTGGCATTAGTTGCAGTAGTTATTGGTGTGCGTTTAGTTTATGACAAGATGCCATTAGATATTGGACTAATGGTTCTTATTTTAGCTCCAGAATGCTACTTACCACTACGTGAAATTGGTGCTGGACACCATGCTTCTGAAGATGGTGTAGATACATTAAAGGCCGCTAAAAAGATTCTTGATGAGCCTGAGGCTAAAGAAATTGATTTAAAGTATGGCAAAGAAGTGCTTGCTTTTGATGATTTCCAGTTAGCTTTCAAAGGAAGCAATGCGCTAGGAAAGCCTCTTACTGCAATTGTTAAGGAAAATAGTATTGCGGCACTAACTGGTAAGAGCGGTACTGGTAAATCAACTGTATTGGCAGCAATTTCCGGGTTATTAACTGATGCAGATGTTTATATTAAAGGTAGTATTTCTGGTGTGGGCAGAGAAGAAATTGCTTATGTTCCACAAGCTCCGGTATTCTTTGGCTCTACTGTAGCTGAAGAGTTAGAGTTGTATTCTCCAAATTATCAGGCTAAAGATTTGCTGGCCCCATTTAATCTTGATAATGCAGAAAATCTACATCCAGTTGATTTAAGCCCTGGAGAGCAGCGTAGATTAGCATTAGCCAGAGCAGTAGGCCCAATCTTACTTGGCGATAATAAGAAATTAGTTTTACTGGATGAGCCTACAGCACACCTTGATGAAACTAATGCTAAGCAAGTTCGTAGTCTCATTAAAGACTTAAAACGACAAAGTGCTGTTTTGTTAGTTTCCCATGAAGGTGACACCTTAGCTCTTGCAAATGAACAAATAGAGTTAGCGCCATTCTCGGCAAAACAGAATACTAAAGTTATTGAGACTAGTGAAAAATTACAATTGCAGCCACAAGTTTTGAGTCAGCAACTATCAATTACCAAAGAAAAGTTTTCAATTAGACAGTTAATTAAAGATACGGGTCTTAATTCTAAATTATATTTCAGCTCAATTTTATTGGGAGTATTCGCTGCAATTGCTTCAATTGGACTAACAGCAACTTCTGCATGGTTGATTGAGCGTGCAAGTGAGCATCCGCCCATTATGCTTTTGATGGTAGCAATTGTGGGAGTACGTTTCTTTGGTATTTCACGCGCAGCTGCTAGATATTTTGAGCGGTTATACATGCATGATGCTTTATTCCAAGCTATGGAAAAACTACGTACGAATATGTGGAAAAACTTAGCAAAATTAGGTCTGAGCCAACGTAATATGCTTTCTTCTTCACGCGTAGTGCAAATTATCGTCGAGCAAGGTGATCAGCTACGCGATATAGTACCGCGTGCGATTAACCCTGTTATTGTTAGTTGGGTGGCAGGTGTTACTACAGTGATAGTAATGACATCGCTGCAACCTACTGTGTTTATTTGGTTCTTTACTTTGGCTATTCTTGGCCTCTTATTAATTCCAATGCTTTCCGCAGCTCTAGAAACTAAAACTGCTGAAGAGTCACTAATGATTAAGTCAGATAGAGTTTATGCAGTTAACTCATTTTTATTAGCCGAAGATGATTTGAAAGCTAATGGTAAATCAGCTGCCGTGCTTGCCGAAGTTGAGAAATTAAACAATGCTGAAACTGTAACTTTGCAAAAGTCTTCTTGGCGCGAAGGTTTTACCACCATGCTTTCTATCGCAGCAGCATGGGCTACTTCAGCTCTAATTTTGTTAGCTGCTAACGGTTGGTATGAAGATGGTATGTCAGCAGGAATGGTTGCTGTTTGTGCATTAACACCACTGGCAATGACTGACATTTTTGTCTCCGCTAATACTGCACAAGTAAGTCTTAATAACTTAAAGAACTTAGTTTCACAAATTGGTTATTTATTGCCAACGCCAAAATCTGAAACAAGGACAAAACTTAAAGGTGAAATCAGTGATATTAAGATGCAAGATATTACTGGACGCTGGGAAGGACAGACAAAACCAACTTTTGAAGGTCTTGGTTTTGAACTACCAAATCAGGATAAGAATTGGTTAAGTGTAGTAGGGTCAAGTGGTTCTGGTAAATCTACGTTACTTTCAATATTGATGGGTTTCCTGCCTTATGAAAAGGGTGATTACCAGTTAATTGTTGCTGGTAAAGTTTTTGAAGCTAAGGATGCTGATTTAACTGGCAAGATTGCTTGGTGCCCACAAGAGTCACATATCTTTAATTCCACATTACGTGGTAACTTAATGCTTGGTGTCACTGGTAATACTAAGCCAGAAGATGCTCAGCTGGAACAAGTTTTACAAGAAATAGGCTTTACTAGGAACTTGGAAAATGGACTAGAAACTCAACTTGGTGCTTCAGGCTCATTCTTATCTGGTGGTGAACGTCAAAAACTAGCAGTTGCTAGAACCCTATTATCTGATGTCAATGTAGTTTTGCTTGATGAGCCTACTGCTCATCTGGATCGGGAAGCTGCAGAAAGTTTAATGGTTGATTTACGTTTAGCACTTAAGGATAAACTCGTAGTACTAATCACACATAATCATGAAGATATTCTTGAAAGTGATGAGTTGCTGAAACTCTAGTTAGCAATCTCAATCAACTAAATGGCGTCTACTCATTACAAATGAGTCTAAAATATGCTCTCATTTGTAATGAGTAGACGTCAAATAAGCTTAAACAAATAGAAAACGGTATAAAATTGCCTCCTATTCAATCGAGTAGGAGGCAATTTTAATTTGTATTTAAGTGTATTACTTAAGAGCAGCCATTGGGTTGTTTTCGTTAGAGATTTCATCGTAAGAAGCTGCTTCATCAAGTGTGTCTTGAGTGAAGCCCCACTTCATAGTGATTAGGTAACCGCTGATGTATGCAGTAATCAAACCACCTAAGTATACGAAGAACGCTGGTAAGAAACCATGTGAACCATCGAGTAGCGGCAGCAAAGCTAGACCACTAGGTCCAATGGCTTTGGAACCTACGGTAATTCCCATGAACTGTGAGAAGATACCCATGAATAGACCGCCAACGGCACCACCGAAACAAGCAGTCATGAATGGTTTACCTAGTGGCAAAGATACACCATAAATCAAAGGCTCACCAACACCTAAGAAACCTGCAGGAAGTGCAGATTTAATTGTGTTGCGAAGGCTCTTATTGTCTTTAAGCTTCTGGTAAATTGCAATTGCAGCACCAACCTGGCCACCACCAGCCATTGCCAAAATAGGAAGCAATACAGTGTAACCATCCTGCTGGATAAGTGTAGTGTGAATTGGAATTAATGCCTGGTGTAGACCTAGCATTACCATTGGCAAGAATACGCCAGCTAGTACTGGAGCCGCAATGATACCACCATGTAGTAATAGCCAGTCAGCACCGATGCCGATACCATCTGCAACGTAACCGAATACTGTCATCAAGATGTAAATAGTTGCTAGACCAGTTAGCAAAATAGTTACAGTAGGTACAATTAGCATACTTAGAGAATCTGGAGCCCACTTACGTGCCCAACGCTCAATGTAAGCACCTAGTACTGCAGCGAATAGTGCACCAAGTACACCACCGCGACCAGGAACTAATGCTTCACCGAATACTTTGATGTCTGCAACACCTGCGAATGGAATTATAGACGCGATAGCACCACCGATAATTGGAGTACCACCAAATTCTTTAGCTGCATTCATACCCACAAAGATTGCTAGGAATCCCATGAATGCTGAAGACATTGCCTTCAATGCAGGTACTAGACCAGTAAGCCAAGGAGTAACACCAGCTGTTACTAAGTTAGCAACCAAACCTTCAACAGCCGCGATAATACCACAACCGATAAGGGCTGGAATCAATGGTACGAAGATGTTGGCAACTTTACGAAGTAAGTTCTTGATAGGAGTATCGTTCTTCTTTTTCTGCTCTGCTTTTATAGCAGCACCTTTAGCTGCTAAATCCTCAGCATCTTCATTAGAACCAGCTGAAGCAGACCCTGAATTGCCCGCAACTTTAGGCTGTGATTTAAGTAGTTCATCTACTGCATCGTAAGTTTTATCAACTTTACCTGGGCCAAGAATAATTTGAGTAGTCTTACCAGGAACCACGCCCATTGCTTCAGGAAGACTCTTCAGGGTTCCTTCATCAATTTTTGATTCATCTGTAACTGTAACACGTAAACGTGTGATACAGTTTTCAATTTCTTCAATATTGCCAGAGCCACCGAGGGCGCCAACAATATTCTTAGCACTTTCGTTATAATCAGACATTTTTATCCTTTAATTACTTATTAAGTGAGTTTACTGCTTCACGAAGTCGACCGTTAGCCTCGTCCAAAGCACTAGTTACATCTTTCTTGTCAGCACCAGTTAGAATACTAAGAATTGAAAGCTTAACATCGCCATCATATTCTTCCATTGCTTTGTCAACATCAGCATCAGGAGCATCAGTTGCTTGCTTTACGATACGCCATGAGCGTGCAATTAGTTTTTCATTTGAAGAACGAACATCAACCATTAGGTTTCCGTAAGTCTTACCTAGTTTAACCATAGTAAGCGTAGAAAGCATATTACATACTAGTTTTTGTGCAGTACCTGACTTTAGGCGAGTAGAACCAGATATGAACTCTGGACCAACTACAACTTCTAGTCCATAGTCTGCTTTTTCAGCTAACTCTGAGTTAGCGTTACAAGATAGACCTACAGTAATAGCACCTTGCTTCTTTGCATATTCCACACCAGAAACTGCATATGGAGTACGTCCTGAAGCAGAGATACCAACTACGGTGTCGTTTTCAGTAAGTTCTAGTTTTTCTAGATCAGTTACCGCAAGATCGCGATCATCCTCAGCACCTTCTACAGCGTTAGTAAGTGCAGTGTTACCACCAGAGATGACACCAACTACCTGGCTAGGGTCAGTATTGAAAGTCGGTGGACATTCTGAAGCGTCTAAAACGCCTAGACGACCTGCCGTACCTGAACCGATGTAGATTAAACGTCCACCTTTTTCCATGCGCGGATAAATCTCATCTACAATTTTTGCGATTTCTGGTATTAGTTTTTCAATTACGATTGGTACTTGCTGGTCTCCAGCATTCATAAGCTTTGCTGCTTCTTCAGTACTGATTGTATCGATATTTGAGTAGTCTTTATTAACTGACTCTGTTGCCATGGTCTCGAGCTGCTCACGTAGCTTATCTTTACTCATAGTCCCATCTCCTTTGATTTACACTTACACTTAATTCTAACAGTGCGTATACATTTTATGCCAAAGCATAATGATGTATTTTTTCACTTTTATTTAGATAAGTGTAAAAAAACTTAATCAAATTAAAATAATGTTTCTGGAGTAGTATCAGAGGCTATTTGAACGGGAGTTGAGTTAGCTGCTAAGTTTGGCCCAACTTCACTAATTTCAAACTCAAGAGTCGTGCCAGAGGCATCACGTTTTGCGTAGTCATTGATAAACTCTACAGGTTCAGAGTTAATATTGGCTGTCAGTAACGGAGCTTGACCAACATAAGCTAATTGCAGCTTTGTTTCACCTGATAAGAAGCGCTGTGCCTTAACGCCAAGAGTGGCGCGACCTTTACTTGGAAACTCCGTAAAATCTGATAATTTAGCTGAGCCATGAGGCCTTTCGCTACTTTTAGCGGTTATGGTTAAGACTGCGTTTTGTCTTTCTGGGTTAACTGCACCAAAGAAGATAACATTATCATTTTTTGCTAATTTAATGCCAGCAACTCCAGCACCACTGCGACCTTGTGGTCGCACAATATTTGCTGAATAGTGTAACAATTGAGCATTTTGCGTAATGAAAACTAGTTCATAGTGGCTATCAGGAAGTGAAATTGCATTTAGGATTTCATCATCTTCCTTAAGAGTAATTACTTCCCATTCATCTTCTTTTACTGGCCAGCCTACCGTGACCCGTTTAACGATACCTTGTTTTGTGCCTAGCACAATGCCAGCATCGTCATCCTCAAGATTAACAATTCCAATTATGTGCTCGTTAGTTTTTAAATCAATAAATTCATTAGTTGGGGCACCACCAGCGACTTGTAGTGATTGGGTAGCATTCGGCAAAACTGGAAACTCTATTACTTCAAGGCGTATCATTCGGCCTTGATTAGTGATAGCAGCGACTTTGCCCCGGACAGTTGCTGGAAGTACAGATAGTAAAACATCATGAGCAGCACGGTTATGGAAAGGATCGTCAGGCAAAGTTTGTTCTTGAGTACGAGCTAATTGTCCAGAAGCTGAAAGTAAAACGAAACATGGATTATCTTTAATTTTGAGTTCTAATTTTTCAGCTGATTTAACACTGCTATTTTCACTTTCCATTAAAATAGTACGACGAGCAGTGGCATGCTCTTCTGCTACCTCACGTAGTTCTGAAATTACTACATTACGAAGTTCTGTTTCGGAATCCAAAATCTTTTTTAATTTAGCTATCTCACGCAGTAATGCTTTCTTTTCTTTTTCTAACTCAATTTTTGAGAACTTAGTTAACTGGCGTAAACGCAAATCTAAAATATAGTTTGCTTGAATTTCACTTAATTCAAAAGTATCTTGCAATTCTTTACGTGCTTGTTTAGCTTCATCCGATTCCCGGATGATTGCGATAACTTTATCAATATCAATCATTGCCAGTAATAAACCGTCAACGAGATGTAAGCGATCTTGTTTCTTTTTAAAACGATAGTTGGCACGGCGTTGCACCACACTAAGACGATGTTTTACATAGACAGAAAGTAAATCTTTTAAGCCGAGAGTTTGTGGCTGTCCATCAACTAGTACCACATTATTGATGCCGAAAGATTCTTCTAAAGGAGTGTGACGATAAAGTTGTTCTAATACTGCTTGAGGGTTATAACCAGCTTTTAATTCAACTACAAGTTGGGTACCTTTTTTGCGGTCGGTTAAATCAATAATGTCAGAAATGCCTTGAATTTTTTTCTGTTGCACAGCAACCTTAGTGCGGGCAATAATTTTTTCTGGTCCCACAGAGTAGGGAAGTTCAGTAAAAGTAATACCGTTTTTACGAGCAGTTATTTTGGTAATTTCGGCTTTGGCTCGTGTCTTGAAAGAACCGCGACCAGTTTCATAAGCTTCTTTAATGCCACTTAACCCAATAATCTTCCCGCCAGTTGGTAAGTCAGGTCCTGGAATGAAACGCATGAGATCTTCAGTGGCAGCATCAGGATTTTCAAGTAAATGGATGGCTCCAGCAATAGTCTCATTGAGGTTATGTGGTGCCATATTAGTGGCCATGCCTACCGCAATACCAGAAGCACCGTTAACTAATAGGTTAGGATAGGCTGCAGGTAATACTTCCGGTTGGAAGATTTGATTATCGTAATTTGGGACAAAATCTACGACATCTTCATCTAGATTTTGAGTCATTAACAAGGCTGCTGGTGCTAAACGTGCTTCGGTATAACGCGAAGCCGCTGGACCGTCATCCAAAGAACCGAAGTTACCGTGGCCATCAATTAATGGAAGGCGTAATGAGAAGTCTTGAGACATGCGTACTAGTGCATCATAGATAGCACTATCACCATGTGGATGAAGTTTTCCCATAACTTCACCAATAACACGAGCTGATTTTACATGACCTTTATCAGGATTTAATCCCATTTCATCCATCATATAGAGGATGCGGCGTTGTACTGGTTTTAAGCCGTCTCGGGCATCTGGAAGTGCCCTAGAGAAAATTACAGAATATGCATACTCTAGGTATGAGGTTTCCATTTCATCGGTGACATCAATATCGTGAATCTGTTCGTTTGACAGCATACGTTAAATTATACGCTAATCTTACTAAGCCTTGCGTGTTAAAATAACTATAAAATCCCTTACTTGCCGAGGATGGCCTTTATGGTTAAAGATACAATTTACCCTGCTGCTTTACGCAAAGAGGTAGTGCTTAAAGACGGAAGTGCAGTTATCATTCGTCCTATTGTGCCAGCTGATATTCAGGGACTTCAAAAGTTTCATTCTCGGCAATCAAAACGTTCCATTTACTTGCGGTTTTTTACTTATCGAGAAAAAATAAGTGTTAAAGATTTAATTCATTTTACTTGGCTAGATTATAAAGATCGGATGGCATTCGTCGCACTTCGTGGTGGCGACATAATCGGGATAGCCCGTTACGATCGTCTTGATGATACTAATAATGCGGAAATTGCATTTAACGTAGCAGACGCTTATCAAGGCAGAGGAATGTCGCAGTTATTTCTTGAAGAGTTAGCAAAAGTTGCTTTAGATAACAGTATTACCACTTTTGAAGCTGACTTACTTCCGGAAAATGATGCTATGATTCGAGTTTTTAAAAACTCCGGCTTTAAGTACGAAAAAGAAATGCGTGATGGGTTACTCCATATAAGTTTTGGAATAGAGCCTACCAATGAGAGCGAACAAAAAAAGTATGAACGAGCGGTAGCAGCTACGGTAAATGGTGTTAAAGCATTTTTAGAACCAAAAAATGTGGCAATTATTGGGGCAAGTCGGGATAAAGGTAGCCTGGGCGGTAAGTTGGCATATCAAGTTGTTGAATCAAACTTCGATGGCCCCATATTTACTGTTAACTCCGAAGCAATTGAGTTAGCTGGTAATAAAAATTACACCACTATTAAAGATGTTCCAGTATCAGTAGATGTAGCGTTAATTGCAGTTCCAAATGAATCAGTTTTTGAGGTAATCAGAGAATGTGGTCAAGCTGGTGTCAAAGCTGCAGTTATATACACTGCAGGTTTTGACGAGTGGGAGCTAGAAAGTACTAAAGGGCGCTCCAAAGCAGCGCAGTTACAGCAACGCATTGTAAAAGAAGCAAAGAAGTATGGGTTGCGCATTGTAGGTCCAGCATCTTTAGGTTTTATTAATAACACTAGAAAGCACAAGTTAAATGCTTCATTTGCAATGGCAGAATTTAATCATGAAAAGTTTGGGTTAGCGACGCAATCTTATGCCATGGGTATTTCTATCTATCAACGTATGATATCTCGCAATTTTGGGTTTTCGACAATGGTATCTACTGGAAATACAGTAGATATCACGGCAATAGACTTAATTCGTTATTGGGAAAACTCATTACGCTGTAAAGTTGGTGCTTTTTATCTGGAAAGCCTTGACTCACTTGCTGGACTCGGAAGAGCTGTTAAGGAATTTACTGCTAATAAAAAGCAGTTAGTAATCGGGGTAGTGCCATTGCAGGATATTTTAATAGGTAAGATTCCTTATCCAAGGAAGTTAATTTCAGAATTTTTACATAACGCGGGAGCTATCACTACTACTAATAGTGATAAAATGCTAAATGTTTCAGCAGTTTTAGCTAGACAAAAACTGCCAAAGGGTGGCAGTGTTGCAATCGTTACAAATTTTCCTGGTGTAGCTAGAATTGCTGCACATGCTGTTAATAAATTTGGTTTGGATATTATAAAAAAGCTTGAAATTCCAATGCACAAAGGTAATGAGCATTTCGTTAAAAATGTAGAGCAGCTAGTCAACGACGAAAATATTGGTGCAGTAATTTGTTTCATTGTGCCTACGGTTGAGATTGTTGAAGAAGAACTATTACACGCTGTTGAAAATGTAATGCGCAAAGACACTTTAACTATTGCTGTTAGCGGTACCAATCCGTGGAACTTTAAGAATGCTTTTAAGAAAATTAATATTCTGCCAGATATTGAAACTGCGCTAGAAACTGTAATGATTTTAATGGAAAAAGTTAAATACAATAAATTAGCGGATGAACTCGTGGTGCCACCGGCAGTGTATTTAAGCAAAGCAAAAAAACTATTTGCGGAATTTGATTATCTAGTTAAAGACAAGCTTAGGCCGTTAAAGCATTTAGATGCTCTTAAATTAATGGATATCTATGAATTAACTTTACTACCTAAAGTTAATTTCATTAAAACTGACCAAGGTGTTAAAGCAGCTAAAATCATGGAGTACCCAGTTACGGTGCAGCCAAAAAATTCAGCTAAACGTAGTTTTAATAATACGGAATATGTAAAAGATAACCTTGGTGATGCTACTGCATTAAAAGCAGCTGTTAAGGATTTACACTACACTTTTAAGCATGACGATATTAATACTTTTGAAGTTCGGAAAACTCCTAAAGTTGGCTTTACTTGTACTTTAGAAATTATCGAAGATGAGTATATTGGCGACTATTTGGTATTTAATCTTGAGAGCAAGTCATTAGTACAAGATGAAAGTAAGGGTTATCGAATTTTGCCGTTGAACAAGGCTGACTTAGAAGGTTTCCTAGTTGAAGAACTTAAAGGAATAAAGATTCCTTATCAGTTGGGCAAACTAAAACTCTTTATTGTGCGTGTGTGTCAATTAAAAGCCGATTTTCCAGAAATCAGATATTTGAAACTCTCGCCCATTGTGGTCAGTGAAAATGATGTGGAGTGTGTGTTAGCAGAAATTTTGGTGCAAAAATAACTATGGATACTGATTTTCTAGAACCTTACTATGAGGCAAATTCTTTAACAAAAGTCTTATCGTCTGCCTTGGCGACTTTAGGAGTAGCTGATTATCACAATGACCTAAGCCTGCCAGAAGCAAGGCACGTAGTAGTGTTTTTAGTAGATGGTTTAGGTGCAAAACAATTAAAAAGTTTGAAAGGTCATGCTAGGTTTATTCATTCTCAAGAATTGTACACAATCAGGGCAGTGACGCCAAGTACTACAGCGTGCTCATTATCAAGTTTAGGGACTGGGAAAACTCCAGGAGAGCATGGTCTAGTGGGTTATGATGTATTGGATCCAGCGCAAAATAAAGTAGTAAATATGTTAAGCACTTGGGATAAAAACGTCGATGTTGCCACTTGGCAGCCCTATCCTTCGCTATTAGCAGTTGCTAAAGCTAATGGTATTGAAAGTTACAGTGTAGGCAATAAGAAATTTGCGAATACGGAATTAACTACAGCAATATTGTCAGGTAGTGAATATTTACCAGCCCAAAATATGGCTCAAGTAACTGAACAGGTAATATCTAGTACGCAGAGTTCTGGTGCGACTTTAACTTATGCTTATTGGAATAAATTAGACCATATTGGACATGGTAAAGGTTGGAGTTCTAATAAGTATGCAGAAGCCATAGAGGAACTAGATGCAGCAATATCTACTATTGCTAAACAACTTACTAAAAATAGTTTATTAGTTTTAACTGCAGATCATGGCATGGTAGATGCAACGCCAAATCATCAGCTAATTCTTAATGATTATCCTGAAGTAATGGATTATGTCACAGATACCGCTGGAGAGCCAAGATTTACTTATTTGTATTGTGCAGAATCAGACACTCAGAAACTATATAAAAAATGTGTAACAAATTTTGTTGAAGTTGCTCTTGTCCTAACAAGAGATGAAGCAATCGAAAAAGGCTATTTTGGTAAAATGCGTCCTGAAGTAATTACAAGAATTGGTAATATTATTTTGGCGGCAAAAGCTGATTATACTTTTTTCGATACTGAAAGAGTAGGGCTAGGGCCACTGTCAATGGTAGGACATCACGGTTCATTAACAGCTGCTGAGCAAGAAATTCCATTACTGATTGTTAAAGGTGTGTAGACTTATGGCAGAATTAGTTTTTTTCTCAGGAACTATGGACTCTGGGAAATCAACTTTAGCGTTACAACTGGATTACACCCGAAGTACTCGTGGTATTCGTGGGTTACTTTTTACTAAAAATGACCGTTCTGGTAACGCAATCATCTCTAGTCGTATTGGTCTTTCACACAATGCTATTGAAGTCACTGATACTACTGATTTCTTTGATTTTGTTAAAACAGAACATAGGAGGTCGCCAGTTGGTTATATTATTTGTGACGAGGCTCAGTTCTACAGTGTTGAACAAGTGAATCAGTTAGCTCGGATTGTCGATTTAATTGGTATTGATATTTTTGCTTTTGGTATTACTAGTGATTTCCGTACTAAATTATTTGAAGGTTCGGCACGACTTTTTGAAATTGCTGATCGGATAGAGACCTTACCGGTACCTACTCTTTGTTGGTGTGGAGCTAAAGCTACTCACAATGCTCGTACTGTAAATGGTGAAATGGTGCTTCAAGGTGAGCAAGTCGTAGTAGGGGATGTCGAACTACAAGCTGATGAACGCAAAGAGACAGTCGGTTATGAAACTTTATGTCGTAAACACCACATGCAACAACGCACTGCTACCAATCATTAAAGATTGTTAACAGATTTTCTTTCAGTACTTTTCATTACATTTAATATATTTAAACATACTGAAATTGCAGAAATGTACTTAAAGTTTTAATTAATCGTCTTTAGGTCCAAAAACAATATCATCCCAGCTTGGGATTTTAGTGCGTTTTTTGTTTTTGGGCTTCTTAGTTTTTCCTGAATTTTCAGTTGATTGAGCATTCTCATCAGGTTGTTCATCTTGCATCATTTCTGCTGATTTATCTGATTCAGTTTCTTGTTCCGTATCAAAATTTCTTACAATGTCAGCATCTTCAGCTGAGTCCGTTGAAAGCTTAGGGTCGCTCTGCTCAGAGTTATCGTTGAATTTATCAAAATGATCAGTAATTGGAGTCACTTTTTCTGAAGTAGCAACTGACTTTGGCTTGTTTAAATGATCAGACATACTTAGTACATTTGAAAGCTCTGCATCGCCAAGTTCAATGGTTTGCTGCATTGGAATAGGATCAATGTCAGATATATCTCTAGAGAATTTATCTTTTTCACCGAAAAGGTTAGGGTATTTCTTCGCAATAGCAAAACGTCGATTGGTTACATCTTCACCAGATTTTGGTCCACCAACAGGTTTTGGTTCTGGAATTTCTTCCTCTTCAGGAAGTGCGTCAACATCGAAGACATCATGATCAGTTTCTTCTTGCAAACGCTCTTGAGTAGTAGTTAACTCAGTCGCTAATGAATTAAGTGGTGCTACATGGCGCGAATGATTGTTATAGTTCCAGATTGCATTTTTAATTTCTTCAGCTTCAGCGGTTTCTTCGGCGTCTGTTGCTTCAAAAGGAGCTGAGAATGTTAGCTGCACTTTCCAGACATCATCGATGCGCCAAGAGTCCCAGAATATAGTGTCATGCTTAATATTTTTCTTATCTAGTTCATAGCTGACTAGTTCAGCTAATGTCACATCATCATCACCAAATTCTGCCCAATAAACTCCGTGTTCTGGGGTAAATCTTCCCAATATATGGTTTTGAACACGTTCTATGATGTAGGTACGTTCTGCCAAAATTGGAGCTTCGTAACGTTTGATAGTTTCGATGTTTGCGCCAGTTGCTTCTGCTACAGCTTCTGGAGATTCGCCAGCTCGTAATCGGCGTTGGATAGTTTTCGGAGACTTATCTTTAGTTTGTTCAGTAATTTTTGCGTTAGAGGTATCTTTACGAGTAGTAGCTGCTCGTAATTTTTCATCAATAGCTACTCGGTATTTTTTGCCCTTATCATTTATAAGAATAAGGAAATCGCCATCATTATCAACTCCTGATAAGCGTAGTTCCTTCATTTGTACCCCTTTAAAATTATTAGTTACTACAGTAACTTCTGCATGGACACTTGACATTAGCGTTCTATACAATTATATTGCCTGTGTCAAATAAATAAGAAAGGTTCTAAAAATATGGCCACAGATTACGATGCTCCGCGTAAGAACGAGGAAGAAATTAGCGAAAACTCAATTGAAGAGTTAAAAGCGCACACAGTAACTGGTTCTGCGGAAGTAGACGAAGATGAGGCAGAGGTTGCAGACAATTTTGAATTGCCTGGAGCTGACCTTTCCAATGAAGAGCTATTAGTTCGAGTTACGCCAGAACAGGACGATGAATTCACTTGTACAAACTGTTGGTTAGTTCGTCACCGTTCACAGTTAGCTAAAAAGACTAAGACTGGTGCTATCTGTAAGGAATGTAGCCAATAATTGGAATAATTTGCCTTTAGTGGTATTGAGAATTTTGGTATCCTAGATAAGATAGTTTTCTAGGAGATTTCTCGTGATCGCACTTACCAGTATTTTAACAATATTCGTTGGTGCTACCTTTTTTCCATATATTACTAATAAAATTGGACGTAAAAGTTTCCTCGTTGCTGCTTTATTATTAGCAGTAATCGGGGGAATTTTTGTAAGCCAAGAAAACAGAGTTACCACAGATACTTGGCGTGAGTCGTTAGTATGGATTCCGCAAATTGGGCTTAACTTTGATTTCCGAATAGACATGCTCAGCTTTGTAATGTCATTGATTGCCCTATTTATCGGGTCATTAGTAATGGCATTCTCTTACACTTACTTTGCAGATTCTAAAAAGCCTTTAGGAAGTGTCGGTGGGCAGCTTTTAGCCTTTGCTGGCGCCATGCTAGGCTTGGTAACTACAGATAATTTAATCTTATTATTCGTTTTTTGGGAATTAACTACCATTTTGTCTTATATGTTAATTGCCTTTGACCGCGAAAAAGTTTCAGCTCGGCAAGCTTCAATGAAAGCATTGATGGTAACTACTGTCGGTGGTTTAACAATGCTTGCTGGGTTTATCGCACTAGGAGAACATGTTGGTAGTTACTCAATTCAAGGTATTATTGATGCACATCCAAGTGGGTCAGCAGTAAATGTTACAGCTTGGTGTATTGCATTAGGAGCTATTTCCAAGTCAGCTTTAATCCCGATGCATTTTTGGCTCCCAGCAGCGATGAAGGCACCTACTCCAGTGAGTGCTTATTTGCATGCAGCAGCAATGGTTAATGCAGGTGTTTACCTGATTCAGCGTATTAGTATAGTTTTTGCCGGAACCCCAGGTTGGCAATTAACCATGATGTTATTAGGTTTGGTGACTTTAATATTCGCTGGTTATCAGATGCTGCTTCAAGTTGATATGAAACTGATACTTGCTTATGGAACGGTAGCACAATTAGGCTTACTTGGTGCTATTGCTGCAGGTGTTACTGCACAGCTTACCTTAGCATTTATGGCGATTTTACTTTCACATTCTTTGTATAAAGCAGCTTTGTTTATGTGGGTTGGTGTCATAGATCATGAATTTGGTACCCGCGATATCAGAGAGCTTGGGCGCTTAAAGCAACGCTATCCTACTTTATTCTGGGCTGGAGCTATTAACGGTCTTAGCATGGCTGCAATATTCCCGATGTTTAGCTTTATTGCTAAGGAAGCAGGTTTTGCTGGATTGGAGCATGCTGGGTCGCACGGTACTGGCATATTATTACTTACTTTGGCTGGTATTGGCTCTGCGCTAACTTTTGCAGCTTCAATTCGTTTTATTTATGCAATTTATGGTGGTTTTAGCAAGACAGAGTTACGTCGAGTGAAACGAATTAGATTGCGTGCACTGCTGCCGACTTTGACTTTGACTATTATTACCTTATCTATTACTACTGAGCCAAAAGGAATGTCTAGATTCCTAGATGCATATTCTAATCAGTTTGAAGGTAATATTGAAGCCCTAACTTGGTTTCATGGCATTAATGGAGCATTAATCACTACAATTTTTTCTTACATTATCGGTTCATTAATATTTGTGTATCGAGGTAAAATTAGGAAAATATTCTGTTACAAACTTCCATATAGTGCGGCTGAAATCTATCAAGGTACTGTAAATAATGTAGAAGAATTTGCTGGTTGGGTGACTGCCAAAACGCAGCGTGGTTCGTTACCGTTCTATCTTTCAGTGATTTTAATGGTAGCGCTGGTGTTACCGGGAAGCTATTTAATATACTCCTCAATAGGTAGTTTCAAAGTTCTTAATAATAATGCAAATATCATCTGGGCAGACAATAGCTTCGAAATTGCATTGATGATAGTTGGAATCGTATCTGCAGTGCTTACGGTATTTGCTAGAAAGCGCTTTGCTGCAATTCTATTTGCTAGCTTAAGCGGATATTCACTAGCACTAATTTTTAGCCTTTATGGGGCCCCAGATTTAGCGCTGACTCAAATGACGGTAGAAACTATTTCCTTAGTGACTTTTGTATTAGGTTTGCGTTTATTACCACCTCAGCTATGGCTTCGTTTTAAAGGAGAGAATAACAACAAAGTTAGGATAGTCATTGCAGTAGCGTTTGCTTTAGCTATTGGTTTCTATACTTTCGTGGCACTTGGTGCTCGTTTGGAACAACCAGTATCTAACAACTTCTTTAAGTTAGCATACGAACAAGGCGGTGGTTATAACGTAGTTAACGTAACACTTGTTGATATTCGTGCTTGGGATACTTTTGGAGAGATTACAGTATTAACTGCAGCAGCAACTGGTGTAGCAAGCTTAATTTTCATTCAACGCCGAGAACGTACTGGTAAACGAGCAGGGCAAGCAGAAAAAGGCATGGTGGACCGCACTGCAGAATTTAGTGTAGGTAGTACTCGGTTATTGCGTAAATTAGCTAAGCAATTTAATGGTACTCATGATAAATACTGGCTTTCAGCAGTAAGTACTTTGGCACCGGAACGTCGATCAGTTATTTTTGAAATTACTGTACGTATGATTTTTCACTCTATGGTGGTACTTTCAATATTCTTACTACTTGCTGGGCATGATCAGCCTGGTGGTGGTTTTGCCGGTGGTCTATTAGCTGGTATCGCGTTAACAATCCGATATTTAGCAGGTGGACGATATGAGTTAACTGAGACAGTGCCATTACCAGCTGGTCTTTTCTTAGGTTCAGGATTAGCACTAGCAGCTATTACAGGTTTTATGCCATTATTCTTTGGCCAGCCAATTTTCTCTAGCACTATTTGGGAATTTACTTTACCGATTTTAGGTCACCTTAAATTAGTTTCTGCTACTTTCTTTGATATTGGAGTTTATTTAGTAGTTATTGGTCTCGTGCTAGACATCTTACGTAGTCTTGGTTCGGAAATAGATTCGCATGCTGAAAACGATGATATTGGTACTAGTTATGATTCGGTCGACCCAGATAAAGAAGATGCTAAATTAATAAAAAAGGGAGGTAGTTTCGTATGACGATTAATCTCCTTTTATTACTAACGATGATGGTTTCAATAGGTGCTGGAATTTACCTAATTCTTGACCGTAGTTTGACTCGTATTATCTTAGGTATTGTAATGTTAGGTAACGGTGTAAATATCCTATTGCTCTTAACTAGTGGTAAACCAGGAATGGCGCCTTTTTATGATAAAGCTAAGGTGCCAGCAGATTTTAGTGATCCATTACCGCAAGCAATGATTCTAACCAGTATTGTTATTACGCTTTCAGTAGTCGCAATTATGTTAGCGTTGACATACCGTGCCTGGATGATTGTGCGCGAAGATATCTTGGGTGATGATACTGAAGACTTGAGGGTGACAGATACCGGTGGTTACTACGATGAGGTTGATGAAGAGTTACTAGATAAAAAATTGGAAGAGGATGATAGCGTATGACATTAAATGCACTAATTCCGCTTCCAGTGATGCTTCCAATTTTTGGAGCAGCTATAAACTTTCTATTCTTTAGGCGCCCTAGAATTCAACGAGCTATTACTCTTATTGCAATCATTATTACTTTGATGCTTGAGTTTTATATGCTTACTCAAGTAGACAAGCAAGGCACTCAAGTGTTCCATATTGGCGGCTGGCAATCACCTTTTGGTATCAGTTTAGTCGTTGACCGCTTTTCGGCAATGTTGATGGTAATTAGCACCTTGGTAACGTTGTTGGTATTGTTTTATGCGACTGCACAAAGTGATTACACTGATGATCAAGATTCACCGGTATCAATTTTCTACCCAGTGTATTTAATCCTATTAGCTGGTGTCTCTGATGCTTTCATTTCTGGTGATTTATTCAATCTTTATGTCGGGTTTGAGATTTTATTGACAGCAAGTTATGTGTTGCTTACGATGGGCGGAACTTCAGAAAGACTTCGTGCGGGAGCGTCTTATATTGTGGTATCAGTGATTTCTTCGTTCATTTTCTTGATGGCAATTGGGATGATTTATGCTGCTACCGGGACAGTTAATATGGCCCAATTAAGCTTGAGGTTAGCAGAACTACCGGTTCCGACTCAGTATATGCTCCAAGCTATGCTATTAGTTGCTTTTGGTATTAAAGCTGCAGTATTTCCATTATCATTTTGGCTTCCAGATTCTTATCCAATTGCCGCAGCACCGATTACTGCAGTATTTGCAGGTTTGTTGACAAAAGTGGGGATTTACTCAATTATTCGTACTGAGACATTGCTTTTCCCACAACATAACCTATCCAATTTATTAATAGTTGCTGCCAGCTTAACCATGGTCTTAGGTATTATGGGTGCTTTGGCTCAGGATGACTTAAAGCGTATTCTATCGTTTACCTTGATTTCACATGTAGGTTATATGCTTTTGGGCGTATCAATGCATAATGTTACTGGGCTTACCGGTACGTTGTATTACACAATGCACCACATTGTGATTCAGGTGGCATTATTCCTAATTGCAGGCTTAATTTCGATAAAGACAGGTACTACGTCACTTTCAGAGTTAGGTGGTCTAGCAAAGAGTGCACCATTATTGAGTGTACTTTACTTCGCAACTGCCATGAATCTTGGTGGCATTCCACCAGGGTCTGGTTTCTTGGGCAAAGTTATTATTTTGAAGTCAGTAATTGAAACACAAATGACTCCACTACGAGTCATTGCAGTTATTTGTGCGCTAGTTGGAAGCTTGCTAACGCTTTATGCAGTTGCACGTATCTGGAACCGAGCATTTTTACGTCCTGCTACAGCAGTTGCCAATGTTTCAGATACAGTATTAAACGTAAATAAATTAAAGCCATCTATGTGGACTCCTACTATTCTCTTAGTGGCGGTCAGTGTTTCTTTCACTGTTTATGCGCAACCAATGTTTTCCTTAAGCGAGCGAGCTGCTAAAGACATGTTAAATCCACAAAGTTATATCTCTTTGCAACAATTGCAGGAGGTGCAGAGCCCGAATGCGCATTAATAAGACAGATATTTTCCTGTATGGTTGGCTAGTATTTTTTTGGTGTGTTCTTTGGCGCAGCATTTCACCATTTACGATTTTTGGTGGGTTTATAGTGGCAGCTCTAGTAACTTTCTTGTTTAGATTGCCTAAGATGCCAGATACTTATCGTTTTAATATTTGGTATATCGTTAGCTTTTTAGTTTGGTTCATCTATGAACTTTTTGTCGCTAGCATTGATGTTACTAAAATCTTGTTTGCTAAAGGTAGCAAAGTGCAAAGCGCAATTTTTGCAGTGCCAGTTATGCCGGTGACGGACTTTACCTTAACCTTAATTTCACATACTGCTACTTTAGTGCCAGGAAGTACTGTTATCGATGTGGATTACACAAACCATGTAATCTACCTGCAAGCTATTGACATGAATAGCGAGGTAGACAAGGAACCGCATATTAGAGATATCTTATTGATTCAAGACAAAATTATTAAAGCCATTGGAACTCGACAAGAGTATGAAATGCTTAAAGAGAGGACTGAGAAATGAACTCAGTAGTATTTATTATCTGCATTATTTGTATGGCTATTTCGACTACATTGATGCTTTATCGTTTAGGTGTAGGGCCTACACTGTTTGATAGATTGATTGCTTCAGATGTTTTATTTTCGATCTTTATGGGTGGATTTATTTTAACCATGGCCTATAAAAAGCACAATTACAGCTTGTCCCTTTTGCTAGTACTTTCAATGATCGGCTTTATTTCTGCAGTAGTTGTTACCAGGTTCGTGAGGAAACAATGATATTTGATATTTTGTCATCAGTATTCTTCATAATGGGTGCCTTATTTACTTTGGCTGGTTCGGTAGCTGTAGTAGTTTTTCCAGATGTACTTTCCAGAATGCATGGTGCCACTAAACCGCAAGTACTAGGTTTGTTTTGTTTTACGATGGGATTTGTATTTCACGATAAGTCATTAGAAGATACCTTATTCTTAGCTTTAATTTGGACCATGCAATTGATTACAATTCCTGTTTCAGCCCACATTGTAGGTAGGACAGCACATCGTACAGATGATTTCAACGAAAACCAGATGATTTTTGATGAACTGAAACCATTATATGAAAAGGGCACTACTGACACTAAAGAAAATACTCGCTAGCAAAATTAGGTACTATATTAATTATGTTACTTTCTGATAAAGATATTCTTAAAAACCTTGAAACTGGCAATATTAAACTAGACCCAGCTGCAGATAATATGATTCAGCCATCTAGTATAGATGTGCGAGTGGATAAGTTTTTCAGACTTTTTGATAATCACAAATATGCTCACATTGACCCAGCTATTGAACAAGAAGATTTAACTCGGATGATAGAAGTGCCGACGGGAGAGCCATTTATCCTACACCCTGGAGAGTTTGTACTGGGCTCTACTTATGAACAAGTAACTCTTGGTCCAAAACTTGCAGCACGTCTTGAAGGTAAGTCAAGTCTTGGTCGTTTAGGTTTGTTGACTCACGCTACTGCTGGTTTTATTGATCCAGGGTTCTCTGGGCATGTAACCTTAGAGCTTTCTAATATGGCGACACTGCCAATTAAGGTCTGGCCAGGTTCAAAAATTGGGCAGCTATGTTTCTTTGAGCTGTCTTCTGAAGCTGATAAACCTTATGGGTCTAAAGAGTATTTCTCACGCTATCAAGGGCAACGAGGGCCTACAGCTAGTCGGTCTTATAAAAATTTCCATAACACTGATATATAGTATCAGTGTTTCTCCAATGGTGAACTTTCTATAGTAAATAAGAGCAGTTTTAATTGATGGTTGCAATACTATTGTTTTAAGTAGTTTTATTATTTCTGGGATATTACAATTTCAAATTAATATTCAGGGTATACATTTTTCTTGTTTCTCTACGGAATTTCGTGTGGAATTGAGAAAAATGTATACCCTATTTCATCTCGGTGATGTTTTAAGTCTGAAATTTTATAGTGTTGCTTCGCTAGTTGAACGAGCCCACTTGTTTTGTTAGTAGGAGGGGGATGCTACTCCGACGTACTCTAACCAAGGCAAGGTAAGATTTGGTTTAGACGGTAATACTGCAGCTGGGGCTATTAAGTGGATTGGACAGAGTCAAGATGATGATAAAACTGGCACTCACCAACCTATTATTCCTATTGTTAAAGGTAAAGCTACTGCACAATTTCAAGTTATGATAGTTGTTAATAATGGCTTAGTTATTGGTGCCTATAGTAATTGCATAACTCCTGCCATTGTAGTTGGTAATGTTACTACACGAACCAATATATGTACCAGCTAGAGTATGGTAAAACTATTACATAAAATCATTAAGTTATGTGCTGAATTTATTACAATCTAAAACTAAAAAATTATTGAAATAAGTTAAGGGGGGGGGAATGATTATCTAACATTCGCCACCCTTTAACTTATTATTTTCTGATAAAACAACCTTTAGTTTAAAACTCTATCTACGATTTTAGGTTCTTTCAATGGTGGAAGTTTAGCCTTTAGGAGTAATAACAGGCCTGCTAGTAGTGTAATTGCTAGACCCCAGATACCATAACGTTGTGCGTGGTCTTGGCCAACTATTGGCACTGCCAATGTAATACATAGTGAGAATAACATTGGGGCAATGAAACTAATAGTACGACCAGTAGTAGTGTATAGACCGAATAGCTCCCCTTCATTTTCTGGAGTAGTGAAACGCGCTAGGAAAGTACGGCTAGATGACTGTGCTGGACCTACTAAGAAACTAATTGCAAGAGCAAGAATCCAGAAAGCTAACTTACTATGCATGAAGAAGATGGTAACACCACCAACAACCATTACAGTTAATGCAAAGACAATTATCTTCTTTGGACCAAACTTATCATCAAAGTGACCCACTACTACTGCTCCAATAGCTGCGATAATATTTGCAGCAACAGCGAAAACTAATACTTCGGCAGCACTGAAACCAAATGAACCAACAGCGATAATTCCGATAAACTGGAAAATCGCTGCGATACCATCGCGGAATAGTGCACTTGCAATAAAGAAGGTAATCAAGTTTGGATCTTCTTTATAAATACGTTTTAATGTGCCCCAAAGTTTCTTATAGGAATCTTTATAAGAGATCTTTTCAGCTTTGTAGTTTGGGTCTCGTGGCTTTTCTGGCACTTTGAGAATCACTGGGATAAGTGAAAGTAAGAACCAAGCCGCAACAAAAATTGCTAAGGCACGGATATTTAGGCTTTCATTAGTAGTTACTCCAAACCAACCGTGCTCACCATCTTTAATGTTAACGAAACCAACAATTGCAATTAGTAATGCGAAGATACCACCGAAGTATCCCATACTCCAGCCATAACCACTTACTTTACCAATAGTTTTGGGTGTAGAAACTTGCAGTAAGATTGCACTGTTATTCACATCTGCAAACGCTAAGAATACGTTAGCAATTGCCAGGATTGCGACCCCTGGTATTAAGTATTCAAGAGCTGGCTTAATAAAGAATAATGTTGCAGTAAGGATACATACTAAAACAGTATTTACTATCAACCAAAATTTACGTCGCCCAGATATATCAGAACGTTGTCCCACGATTGGAGCTAACACAGCAATTAAAATACCGCCAATACCCATACCATAACCAAGTACTTGGGAACCAGTAGTTGCATGAGCTGCAACTTTGTCAGTTAAGTATACCGAGAAAACGAATGACGTAATAATGGTGTTAAATGCGCCAGAACCCCATTCCCACATGCTCCAAGAGAGTACTTTGCCAGTATCAATTTTATTTTTTTTAGTAATCTTAAGGGCGTCAGGAGCTGAGTCGTATTTACTTTTATTTTGCATTTATCTCTTATTCCTAAGACTTCTTTTTATCAGCTTCTTCGATGCCGGCTTCTTTATTTAACTCTTTACGAGTCTTTTCAATATCATCATCCCAAGCCTTTTGTTTACCGTCTGCGAAGTGATCAATAAGTACTTCTACAGCAGTCATTATGATACCTGAGAAAGCTGCATAACCAATGGCTTCTTTCCAGTCAACGCTAGTATCATGACGTTTTGGTGTTTTTTTGTGTCCAGTCATTTGCCAGCCTTTTTTGGCTAGTTTCGTGCCAAGTGCTGCGCCAACAGTGGCAGCAGTACTTTTTATTAGTTTCTTACCTGGCATGCTAGTATTCTCCTCACATCTTATGTCGTGGTAAAATTTTAACATTTTACGCCCAGAATTTTGCTATTATAAAGACAGCGACAGGGGAGCATTTAAAAATAATGCTGAGAGTGTAGCAAAGCTACAGACCCTCGAACCTGATCTGGATGACACCAGCGTAGGGAGTCGAGTCTTTTTTTAGATATAGCATACATATCTAACCCCTCCTAAGTAGTTATGGGAGGTATTTTTATGACCAAATGGCGTACAGTTGATATTATTTTCGCCAGTGTGATAGCCGCAATTTGTGGTGTAATAAATTGGGCTTGGAGTTTCTTAACTTCAGTATTCCTTTTTCCAATAACAGCATTTTTCCAACCAATCCAAGCTATTTTTGAAGGTGGTTGGTTATTGGCTGGAGTTTTGGGTGGTTTGATCATTAGAAAACCTGGAGCAGCTTTTTTTACAGAATTAGTGGCTGCTACAATTTCGATGATTTTTGGTACTCAGTGGGGTTTTGAAGTTTTACTTTGGGGGGCAATACAAGGCATCACCACCGAAGCAGTGTTTGCATTATTTAGGTATCGTAATTGGAATTTAACAGTTGCAATCTTAGCTGGGGTAGGTGCTGCAATTGGAGACTCTATTTTATACCAAGTGATTGTCTATATTGCTTGGGAGCCTTCTTGGCGGATTCTAGCTTTTCTTTTAACGCTAATTTCTGGGGCTTTTATTGCTGGTGCTGGAGCGTATATTTTTGCTAAAAAGTTAGCGAAAACTGGAGTATTGGCACAATTTGAATCTGGGTACTTAACATGAGCCAAATAAACTTTACTAATTTTTCTTTCTATTACCCAAGAATTTCACTTCCAATCTTAAGCGAATTAAATTTAAGTATTGAAAAAAGTGAAAAAGTATTAGTGTTAGGACCAAGTGGTTGCGGCAAAAGTACATTACTGCAATTAATTGCAAACCTTTTTGATGCAGATCAAAGTCATAGTGAGGGCGAAGCAAAAGTAGCTGGAAAAGCAGCACTAGTAATGCAAGATCCAGAATCTCAAATTGTGATGCATAGCATTGGAGATGATGTAGCGTTCAGTTGTGAAAATTATCAAATTCCTCCTAAAGAAATCTGGACAGCAGTAGCAAATTCTTTGAACCAAGTAGGAATTTCTTATCCATTGGATCATGATTCTTATGCACTGTCAGGTGGACAGAAACAGCGCTTAGCTCTTGCAAATGCTTTGGCGGTTACCCCAGATATCCTATTGTTGGATGAACCAACAGCTAATTTAGATCCTGAAGGTGCTGCTGCAATTAAAGAAACTGTGTTAAATACTGTTAAAGAAAAACAGCAGACTTTACTAGTGGTAGAGCATAATGTTGAGCTTTGGGCTGATTCAGTTGATAAAGTATTAGTGCTTAATGATAAAGGTCAAATGATACTTTTTGGTACTACTACAGAAATTTTTAATAAAAAAGCTGAATTAGCTACTTTAAATATTTGGTATCCAGATATTGAATTAGAAGTTTCAAAATTAGTTAATATTCCATCAGAAAAAGAAGTATTGAGTGCAAGTAATTTGTGTGTTGGCTATCGCAAGCCAATAATAAAATACTTTAATTATCAATTTAAACAAGGAAAATGTTACGCATTAATTGGCAAAAATGGTATTGGGAAAACTGCGCTTGCAATGACGTTAGCAGGGTTGCAAAAACCCATATCAGGTAAATTAATTCCTGATTACAGTAGTTTTAGCGCTCGTGAATTAAAAAATGAAGTCGGAGTGGTGTTCCAAAACCCAGAACAGCAATTTGTTTATGATAATGTTGCGCAAGAGTTAGCTGGAGCTGATGATAAATTAATTGCTGACCTTGGACTAACTGAGCTTATTGAGGCTAATCCTTTTACTCTTTCTGGTGGACAGAAGCGCAGGTTATCGGTGGCAATTGCGTTACTTAATAATCCTAAAGTTGTAATTATGGACGAGCCGACTTTTGGGCAAGACCCTAATGCTTGGTTCACATTATGCAAGTTATTTCAACAACAGCTTGCTGACAGTAAAACTTTAATTATTTCGACTCATGATAAGTTACTATGCAAAGCTCTCAATGCTATTGAAATTGAGGTGCAGCAATGGAGATGAACACTATTCGTCGGGACACTTTTATTAGTGTCCGTAACCCATTGTTTAAAATAATTACGGTTTTAGTGTTGACGGTACCAATTTTCTTCACTTTAAATGTATCTGTGCCGGCAGTTTTGGTAGTTTTTTATTTGTTGCTGCTGCCTTGGTGGGGTATTCCGAAAAAAAGATTTATCTGGTTAATTTTACCTATCTTAATAGGTGCTTCTTTGTCTGCCTTTTCCACTTTAATATTAGGTGAAGCAGGTGGGTATACCTATTTTCAGTTCTTATGGATGCATATTACTGATCAATCGATTCACTACAGTTTCATTATTTTCTTTAGGATTTTGGCGATTGGACTGCCGGCCTTAGTGCTACTTATTACCACTGAGGCTACTGAATTAGGGGATGCGCTAATTCAAAAACTGCACTTACCTGAAAGATTTGTATTAGGTGCAATGGCTGGGTTACGGATGACTAACCTTATTCAGTATGATTGGGAAAATTTGAGGCGAGCTAATAGAGTTCGTGGACTTGAAACTCGATGGGGAATTAAGTCATTCTTTTCTCAAGCTTTTACTTTATTTGTGATTTCGCTACGTAGAGCACAAAAATTAGCGATATCAATGCAAGCTAAAGGTTTTGACGTTAATGTAAAACGTACTTGGGCGAGGAAATCTATAGTTAATCTCCAAGATTATTTAATGGTAGTGGTGTCGATAGTGTTTGTTATCGTAGCTTTTCAGATTGTAGGTGTTACCAAGTTATAATTACGGTAGCAAGGATTTTGGAGTAAAAATGCAAGATGCTAATAAGAAAGTTATTGAGACGAGAGTAGTAAAGTATTTTTGGTCACATGCACTTTGGTTGTATGAAAAATATGATGATAATACTGAAAGTTGGGGACGACTTAATTCCACTTCTTGGGTGGAGCTAGGATTTCCTGGAGCAGAAATTGTGTCATTACTTCCTAAAACTGAGATTTATAAAAAAAGTGAAAATCCTGATATTTATGCTAAAGATATTACTGGTATAGAGCACAAATTAACTTTTAAAGAATGGCATGATATGGGTAAGCCAGAGCCTAAGTTAGTTTCTTAAAATCTATATCACTTAAATAATCTGGGTTAGCAACTAATAGTTGTTTTTCCTGTTTTGCCCAAGTATTCCAATATGGACGGTATTGATTACCATCTCTAGTTAAAGCTTGTTGTTTTCTTTTTTCTTCTTTGCAAGCCAGCCAGATTGTATAGTCAAGAAAATCCTTAGCTTTACCAATGCAAGCCCCGACACCTTCAAATATTATTAATTTCTGTGGTTTTATTTGGCTATTTTGTTTTCTGTTGTGTTCCCAATCCCAAGATATATACTGTATAGCTAAACCAGATTTTAGAAGGGGAAGTATACGTTGGTATTCGGTAATCCCAGCGGTTAGACCATTCCAACCGGGGTATAAATCTTCAATATGAAAGACTGGGATGTCGAATTTCTTGGCAATTTTTTTGGCTAAGTGAGTTTTGCCAGATCCAGATAAGCCATCGATTCCAATAAAAAAAGTTTCATTTTTTTCACGTGCTTTAGTAATTAGAGTAGATAATTTTGTTAAAAGTTCTGTTTCCATGGTTTTCTTATCTGATTAATTCTGGCTATTTTACAAGGAAAAAGCTATATTGTTTTATTATTTATAGTACCTTATTCAAAGTTGAGCGTACTCAACTCAACTTTATTCCTAAGATGCTTGACAAGGTAAATTTGAGGTGTCATTATGGTAGTAATGAACTTGAGTTGAGTGTTTGTCGCTCAACTTTATAGGTCCAGACTTTATAAACGTAAGAAAGGAAAAAACTATGTCAAAAGCAGTAGGAATTGACTTAGGTACTACTAACTCAGTGGTATCAGTACTGGAAGGTGGCGAGCCTACAGTAATCGCTAATGCTGAAGGAGGCCGTACTACTCCTTCGGTAGTTGCTTTCGGTAAAGACGGTGACGTACTTGTAGGTGAAGTTGCGAAGCGTCAGGCTGTTAATAACGTTGATCGCACATTCTCTTCAGTTAAGCGTCACATGGGTACTGACTGGAATACTGAAATTGATGGAAAGAAATATACTCCTCAAGAAATTTCAGCACGTATTTTGCGTAAGCTTAAGACAGATGCAGAAAGCTACTTAGGTGAAGATGTTACTGATGCAGTAATTACTGTACCTGCATACTTCAATGACGCAGAGCGCCAGGCGACAAAAGAAGCTGGTGAAATTGCTGGTCTTAAGGTGCTTCGTATTGTAAACGAGCCAACAGCAGCAGCATTGGCATACGGTCTTGATAAAGGTAAAGAAGACGAGCTTATCTTAGTATTCGACCTTGGTGGTGGTACTTTTGACGTATCATTGCTTGAAGTTGGTAAAGATGAAGACGATTTCTCTACAATTCAGGTGCGTGCAACTTCTGGTGATAACCGTCTTGGCGGTGACGACTGGGATAACGCAATTCTTGAATGGTTACTTGCCCAGGTTAAGAGCAAGACTGGTTCTGATTTATCTAAGGATAAAATTGCGCTTCAGCGTCTACGTGAAGCAGCAGAAAATGCAAAGAAAGAGCTTTCTACAGCTACTTCTACTCATATTTCATTGCAGTATTTATCAGTATCTCCTGAGGGTCCAATTCACTTGGATGAAACACTCTCACGTGCAAAGTTCTTGGAGCTTACCGAAGATCTATTAGAGCGCACTAAGAAGCCATTTAACGATGTAATCAAAGAAGCAGGAATTGATGTTTCTGAGATTGATCACGTGGTGCTTGTAGGTGGTTCTACTCGTATGCCAGCTGTATCAGACCTTGTTAAAGATCTTGCTGGTAAAGAGCCTAATAAGGGTGTAAACCCAGATGAAGTAGTTGCAATTGGTGCAGCAGTACAAGCTGGGGTACTTAAGGGTGATCGTAAAGATGTACTTTTGATTGACGTTACTCCACTTTCTCTTGGTATTGAGACTAAGGGTGGCGTAATGACTAAGCTAATCGAACGTAACACTGCAATCCCTACAAAGCGTAGCGAAACTTTCACTACAGCAGAAGATAACCAGCCTTCAGTATCAATTCAGGTATTCCAAGGTGAGCGTGAATTCACTCGTGATAACAAACCTCTTGGTACTTTCGAGTTAACTGGTATTGCCCCTGCACCTCGTGGGGTGCCACAGGTTGAAGTTACTTTCGACATCGATGCTAATGGTATCGTGCACGTATCTGCTAAGGATAAAGGAACTGGTAAAGAGCAGTCTATGACTATCTCAGGTGGTTCTTCACTTCCTAAGGAAGATATTGATCGGATGGTTCGTGAAGCAGAAGAGCAGCATGAAGCTGATAAGAAGCGTCGTGAAGAGGTTGATACTCGTAACAATGCTGAAACTCTAGCTTACTCAGTAGATAAGCTACTTAAAGATAACGATGACAAACTTCCAGAAGATGTTAAGTCTGATGTGAAGGGCGATGTTGATGACCTTAAGAAGGCTCTTGAAGGTGATGATGCAGATGCAGTAAAGAGTGCATTTGATAAGCTTTCACAGTCTCAGGTTAAGATTGGTGAAGCTATCTACAAGCAACAAGAACAAGAAGGTGCTGCTGATGCAGGTGCTTCAACTGAAGATGCAACTGATTCAAGTAGCTCAGACTCAGATGAAGACATCATCGATGCAGAAGTAGTAGACGAAGACGAGAAAGATGACGACAAGTAATCATGTCTGATAAGAAGTCATTCGATGAGGGAGCTGGTCATGAAAATGACCAGCTACACTCTCATAAAGAAGAAGAATTAAACGAAACGGAACAGAGCGAAGAAAACACTGAACCTGTTGAAGAAGCCGAGCTTATCGATGAAGACGAAGAAAGTTCAGACTCAAGCTCAACTTCTGATGACGATATCGTAACTGAAGCAGAAAACATCGTTAACGATGCAGATATTGAGGACGAGAAAAGTCATGAAGAAACAGAAGCTGAAGGCGATAACTACCTTGAAGACTTACAGCGTTTACAAGCTGAGTATGTAAACTATCGCAAGCGTGTAGAACGTGACCGTGCAGTTGCAGGTGAAATGGCGACTCAACGAGTATTAGAAGGTATGCTTCCAGTTTTTGATGATATTGATGCAGCGCGGGCACATGGTGATCTCGAAGATGGTCCATTTGCTTCAATTGCACAAAAGTTAGAAACTACTTTAGCTAAGTTTGGTCTTGACCGTTATGATGACGTAGGAGTAGCTTTTGATCCTTTGATTCATGAAACGCTAATTCAGCAACCAAGTAGTGAAGTAGAAGTCGAAACAGTAGCTCAAGTATTGCGCGCAGGTTATAAAATTAATGACAAGGTAATTCGTGCAGCACAGGTGATTGTCTCTGTTCCTGAACAGTAATTAGGGAGAATATATGGCAGGTCAAGATTGGATGGATAAGGACTTTTATAAAGTTCTAGGTTTATCCAAAGATGCCGAGAGCAACGAGATTAAGAAAGCTTATCGCAAGCTATCTCGTAAATATCATCCTGATTTAAATCAAGATGATAAGAATGCTGAAAAGAAATACAAAGACATCACTGAAGCATATACAGTTTTATCTGATAAAAACCAACGTGAAGAATACGACGCTATTCGTGCAATGGGATCGGGTGGTCCACGCTTTGCACCAGGTGGCGGCGCCGGTAGTTTTGATGACTTATTTGGTGGCTTATTCAACACTGGACAGCCTAAGACAAATACGCGAACTACTTGGTCTAACAGTGACTTACCAAACTTTGATAACTTGTTTGGTAATACTGGCGGTTTTGGCAACACTAGTGGATTCCGTACGCAACCACCGCTTAAAGGTGCAGATATTCGTGCGACCACTAGAATATCATTTGCCGGTTCTATTAGAGGTACACAAATAGCTTTACGTAACTCTGATGGAAGAGTTACTAATGTTAGAATTCCTGCTGGAGTTAAAGACGGACAAAAAATTAAAGTTCGTGGTAAAGGCAACGATGGTGCTGGTGGTAAAGGTGATTTAATTGTTACTGTAAAGGTCAAGCCACATGAAGTATTTAGTCGAGATGGTAATAACATTCGTGTCACAGTTCCAGTAACTTTTGCTGAGGCTGCATTAGGAACCAAGATTGAAGTTCCTACACTTAATGGGGAAAATATTACTGTTAAAATTCCTGCAGGTACTGGTTCTGGAAAGACGTTACGCCTTAAAAACAAAGGTGTTAAGACTAAAAAGGAAACTGGCGACATGTTAGTTACTTTAGAAGTCCAAGTTCCAGAAAAAATGACCAAAGAAATGCGTGCCGCAGTAGAAGCTTATGCAAAAGCTGCTGATGATACAGATCCTCGTGCAGAATTAAAACGTAAGGCAAAACTATGAGTTTAGATGAAAATGCACCAGTCTTCGTGATTTCGGTTGCTGCTGAACTTTCGGGTATGCACCCACAGACTTTACGTCAATATGACAGGCTAGGGCTGGTGTCTCCGACGAGAGCACCAGGTCGAGCTCGTCGATACTCTGCTAGGAATATCCAGCAACTCCGTGAGATTCAACGTTTGTCTCAAGAAGGCGTTAGTTTGATTGGTATTAAACGGATTTTTGCTTTAGAAAATCAAGTAAATAACCTACAGTATGAAATTCGTGAACTTTCTAAAGAAGTTCAGGATTTACGTGATAAAACAGAAGCTAATGCTAGAGTTTTTGCAACAAGTGCACATGGAGAAGTAGTAAGGCTTGCGCCAGGAAAACGTCCAGTGCAACAGCGCTCTAGTTCTCTAGTACTTTGGCAGCCACAGTATCGTAGGTTTAAATAACCGCTAGATTATTGTAGTTTCTAGCTAATCCTATAGGTTTATTTAGTCAGCTATAAGTAAAAATCATTCTTTGGGATGATTACAAAAATAAACCGTTTTCATAGTCTTGTCTTATTGGCAAAGGAAGACTGAAGAACTTTTATTAGAGTCCATAAATATGAGCTCTATTTTTATAAGTTAAATCAGGTAATTTCCTTTCAATCTTTAGTAGAAAGGAAATTTTTACGTTTTATTGATGATTCAGGTGATGCAGGCTTTGCCTTTAATAAAGGATCTAGCAAGTATTTGGTTATTGCTTGTGTAATATTGAAACAGCAAAATCTGCTGAAGACACAGCAAAAGTTATTAGAGATTTAAAATATAAATTTCGAATGCGCTTAGATGAAGAGTTTAAATTTACGAAAACTCAGGATAGTAGGCGCGTTTTATTTTTGAAGACTGTTGCTAAGTATGACTTTAAGATTATGGCAATAGCGATAGATAAAGGGCAGATATTCTATTCTGATTTAAAAAGTAGTAGAGCTAATTTCTACAATTATGCTACTAGGCAGGTTTTAGAAAAATCTAATAAATATATAGCTGAGGCAAACATATTTTTAGATGGCAGTGGAGATCGGCAATATATACAGTCTACAAAAAGATATTTTCGAAAGACTCTTAACACAGGAAAAACTAAGGTTATTAAGGAAATTAGACTTTTAGACTCAAAAATTATCAACTGATTCAACTAGCAGATACGGTTGCAGGTAGTATAAGAAAATTTTATGGAGTTATTAAAAATAGAATTCAGAATATTTGGGTTTTATAAAATGATACAAAAGGGATTCATATTCCTAGGCTAGATATTTCTAGTCACGCACACCATCTGGAGACATTTCGATAATACGGGGCGCTAATAATCAAAAGAATAACAGAAACATTTACAATGGCAAATTGTATAGTTTTATTTGGGAACTATATGCTTAACTTCCTAAACTGATTTGAAGATAAGAATAGGCGACTACACAGCATGAAGTAGTCGCCTATAATTGTTGGTTTGCTATTTCAAGAACTCGTATTTGAGGGTGTCTGGGCGATACTTAAAAGAGCTTATTACGGCATCTACCACTACCGTTCACTATGAAACACAAGGCAAAGCTATATGAATGGAGTAGAATACCGTTTGAACGCTAAGGATAACGATTGTTTCGAAAACTTTACAGAATTAATCGGATTAAGCGTTGGAAAACGATTAACTTACTCTGAATTGGTAGCTTACTATGGCTATAGTATTTTAGTGTTTTACTATTTGTTTAGTTGTCGCTATTTTAGTATCTGCATAGATTACTACATCTTTTATGACTAGCTTTTGCACCGCACTACAAAGGGTTTGCATAAAATCATAATCTGGTTTCCCATCTTTGGCTGGTAGTAATATATTAAGCTCGTCAGCATCTTTAGCATAGAAATTTCGTGAATAATCGAACTTCCCATTGTGAGCTGCTTTATGTGCAGAAGCAGTTACAAAAATAGAAGCATATTTATCAATGTTTTCGGTATGTACAACTGCGATATGGTCATCAGCGCCGTATTTATAGTTACGGTATTTTGCTGAACCGAACATATCAATAGTAAAAGTGTTTTCAGCAAAAACAGTTACTTCATTACTTATAAATCCAGATATACCTTCATCAGTTTCACCAGCAGTAACGAATGGTAGATTTCCTTCAACCCTGTCTGCTTTTTTGAGTCGTTTACCTCTGGTAGATTTTCCGAATAGGTTTTCTAAGTTAAAACTAGCCCATGTTATTGTCTTGCCTTGTATATGAGCTAACGCACTTGTTCGTCTTCTGTTAGTACATAATCATTTAATCCAGTAGCAATTAAATATGCTTCAAGTTCCCGAATACGTTCCGCTTCAAGTTCCCGAATACGTTCTTCCATAAACTCAAAATCAATCTCACCATTTTTAACAGGGAGAACGATAGTGTCGTTTTTAACCTTATTCCAACCAGATTTATTGTTCCAATTATATTTATCTAGAGCTTTAGCTATTGCAGAAGCTAAATAAATATAGTGTTTCTCGTTTCCTGCATACAACTCTTTTTTTAATCTAAGAGCATACGCATCCTGAAGAATTGTGAACTTCCCAGACTGATAAAATATAGGCGCATTACCATTAGCCGCAATAGTAATAAGTCCTTCCAGAACTGTAGCTTCACTACTAGGCACATACCCTGCAATACCATTATTACTAGAACTTGAAGTAATAGCAGGTATTTGAAAAATATCGTTAGGAACATCTGGTAAATTTCCCTTTTTATAAGGAACTTTCTTAACATCAACTTTTTCAAATAAATCACTGATTTTGTATTTGCTCCACTTCGCGGAATCGAATTTATGTTGAAGTGGAGCTAATTGTTTTCCCTTAGTATCATCACCGCTATTTTTTAATAGGTTACTAACTTCCCATGCGAGGAAATCACTTACTGTTTTCTTAAAATCATCTACAGTTGGTTTATTATCTGCTTCTGATTTTTGATTCCAATCTGCACCGTCATTTGGATCTATTAGCCCTTCGAAATGTTCCTGTTCTGATAAAAGTTTGCGATGCCCTGAACCATGGTTGATGATTTTAACTACTTCTTCATACCGTTCTTTAGCGTTATCCGTATCTCTTAGGTTTACTGATGACTTAGATTTTTTACGAGCAGCTCTAGTATAACCATCATTAGAAAAATCAATAAAATGCACGAAACTGTCTTTATCGTGTTTTTCGCCAACTTTGAAAACATAAATGTATGTTTGCACACTTGATTTACCCACGAAAAGGTCTATCGGCATTTTAATACTAGCTAAAAGCGTATTATCCTTAAGTATTCGTTTGTTAAGTTCTTTTGCTTGCCCACTACCAGCAGAATTTTGAATAATAACACTAGCATAACCTTTGTTCATCATAGATAATGCTTTATCAACAAATACCATGCCTTTACCCTCTGCAGAATACGGTGGATTTAGGATAAAGGCATCGGCAGGAAATTCTTCTTCTACATTTGTAAAACCATATTTACCATTAAACTGCATAGAATCTTCATTAAGGATATTAGAAGAGCCATCACCCATAAGAATCATATTCAAAACAGCAAGCATATAAATACTAGGCAAAATTTCAAGCCCTAATAATTGTTGCGCTTTAATACGTGTTTCTTTAACAGCTAATTCTTCTGGGGAGTTAATATTCTCCTTAGCATCATCAAGCATAATATTCATAGCAGATACAAGTAAGCCTGCAGAACCTGTAGCAAAATCCCACACATAACTATCCTTATTGACCCTTGCTAGTTTACATAACAAAGTGGCAACAGGTGCAGGGGTAAGAACAACATCGTTAAGCTTATCTTGACTAAAACCAAGCCAGGAATACATCTCATTAAAAAGCTTCCCCGTGAAATCAGTTGTTAAACCAATATTGTAGTAAATACCAAGGTCATCAACTATTCTGTTAAAAATTCTCTTTAGCGGAGTTTCTTTATTAACTACAGTGTTTAAATGTTCTGTAAGTAAAGTGTTTTCTAATGACCTAACGATAAGATTAAGCTTACTTTTAGGTAAATTCTTTGTATTAAGAAAGTTCTTTACTTTCCTCATTATAATATGACCATCAGTATTTTCAGGTTCTAAAGAGGACTCAAGTTTATCCGAAGTCAGTGGAGTAACATTCTCAGTCTTAAGAGTTGCAATAATTACTGCGCAAACAAGGTAAACACGGTCTTGTTCTGATAATCCTGTTTCATTTTTGTAAATATCATTATTGAGTTTGCTAAGCGAAATATCTATTTCTTCTTCTTTTTTACGCTTGATATTCTCACGTTCAACATCGGTAAGCTGAAGGTCTTGAATCTTGTTAAAAAAGTCTTCACGATTTTCTTTCGCTAGAAAAGAGAAATCAGTGTACTCACCTATTTTTTGACCTTCACCGTAATTATCTTTTGAAGAAACAAAATAAACACCAATCTCGCACTGAAGAACACCAGCATGGTCTTCGTAACCTGTCATACCAATAGCTATTACCTTATCAAAAGTTGTTAATTGTAAAATAGCGTTAGCATAATGAACAGCACCATTAACTGCGTACCCCATTATATTAGCATAGTTAGAAGAAGCATCAGCCTTAGTATTAGCAAGCGTTCCGTCCTTGTTAAACTTAGCAAGTTTCCCTTTATGCCCTTTATACTCAATCATCACAGGATAAGCATTACCTTGAGAGTCTTCTATGAAAAGTTTCGCATCAGGACGGTTACTGCCAGAACCTCCAGATTTAGACTTATACTCTTTAAGAGCATTATCAATTTCAGTATTGCCTAAATCTCCTTGTTCTAATTCATAGTCAAGAGCATAAGCCTTTAACCAACCATTTCCACGTTCAGCTATCTTTGGCTCAACAGACTTCTTCCCCTTAACCACTAGCAACCACCCACTAGAACAGTACTTGCTAATGAGGCCTGTTTCAGGCCATGAAAATAGACCCCACCATTATTTTGGTTGGAGTCAGCGTGTTGCTTGACAGCAGTAGATAGGGTTACATAATTATTCTGTGAGCTGTGAGCTGTGAGCTGTGAGCTGTGAGCTGTGAGCTGTGAGCTGTGAGCTGTGAGCTGTGAGCTGTGAGCTGT